>JALORE010000368.1 GCA_025459125.1 Planctomycetota bacterium
AAACGCGGCCGGCCGCGGTTCCGTGCCGACCCGCGCCGGGACACGCCGCGGCACCGTCCACACTCTATCAGGCGTTCTTGAGGTCTTCCAGATCGGAATCGGATTCGTCGAGGTTGATGAAGCTGTCCGACACGTCCAGATCGGAGAGATCGGCATCCAGCTTGCTGCCGGAATCCTCCGGCGCCGATTTCGGGGGCGCCTTCTTGGGTTTGGGCTTGGCGGCGGCTTTCGACGGCGGGGGAGCGGCCTTCTTGGGCGGCACGATCTGCTTCGGCACGCCGTCGATCTGGCAGACGAAAATCAGCGGACCGACGCGGATGTAGTCCCCCGGCCGCACGGTGACCTCGCTCTCCACGCGCTGGTCGTTGACGAATGTCCCCCCACGCGAGTCCAGGTCGCGCAGCTCCAGCGAGTCCTTGTTCAAACGCAGCACGCAATGACGGCGGGATACCATCGGCAAGGGGATCCGCAGGTCGCAATCCTCCCGGCGGCCGATAACCGTCAGCGCGCGGGGCAGCGCAAACGTCTTGTGCGACCCATTCTTTCTCAGCAGGACCAGATTCGCATTCATCCGGTTTGCCTCCACACGAACTCCGGACGCATGAGTTATGTCTATATTATAGCAATTCCACCGTCCCATAACAACAGCCAGGTGGCGAAATTCTCTCTGTCCGGCCCAGGGAAGACGCCACGTCAGCCGGTGCCCCGGGTGGTATTGTCAAGGCCAAAGGCCTGGGCGATGGTTGTGCCCAGGGGAAATCCGCCCTCGCCGGATGAGTCCAGATGAACAAGATCGGCAACCGTGAGCGGGTGCCGTGTCTACGCCTCGTAGACATGCCGGACTCTGCGGGCAGGCCATGCCTGCGCCAAGCCGTAGGCATGGCACCCAGCCACTGCCGGATTTGTTCGTCAAAACTCCTGAGGGGCAACCCCGCGGTTGCCTGGGGTAGGCACGGGGGCCTCCCCTGCGGAAAGGGTTCGGGTCCCCAAGGGCGATATTCCGCACTTGGGAGCCTTTCCCAAGCGACTTCTGCCGCGACCGGCGTCCCGACTTCGCTTGCCTGCGACCTTGCGCTTACCCCGCGGTCCGGCCGGCTCGGCCTTGATCTTCGGGGCGAATTCGGACGATACTTGACAGGCAGAATGGACCCGCTATAGTCAGAAAAACGTCAACGAGATGGGATTTTGGAAACACGTATGGCAAAGGTCACACTTCCGGACGGCAGCATACTGGAAATCGCGGAAGGCAGCAGCGCCAGGCAGGTGGCGGAGAGGATCGGGGCCGGTCTGGCGAAAGTCGCCCTGGCTGCCAGGATCGACGGCCGGCTGGTCGATCTGGCAACGCCCATCACCGACAATCCGCAGCTCCAGATCGTCACGCCGAAGGACAAAGAGGGGCTCACCATCATGCGCCATAGCTGCGCGCATGTCATGGCGGAGGCCATTTGCAGTCTGTGGCCCCAGACCCGGCTGGTATACGGGCCGACGGTGGAGGACGGGTTCTATTACGATATCGATCTCGATGAGCCGATCCGTCCGGACGACTTCCCCCGCATCGAGGCGAAGATGCAGGAGATTGCGGCCGCGGACCGGCCGATCGTCCGTCAGGAAATGACCCGGCAGCAGGCCCTGCAGGAACTCCAGGGCGATCCGTACAAAACGGACAACATCCAGCGGGCCGCAGGGGACGTGATCAGCTTCTACTCCCATGGGGACGGCTTCCGGGACCTGTGCCGGGGCCCGCACGTGCCCAGCACGAGCAAGGTCGGCAGTTTCAAGATCATGTCGGTCGCCGGCGCGTACTGGCACGGCGACTCGGCCCAGAAGATGCTCCAGCGGGTGTACGGCACCGCCTGGCCGACGAAGAAGGAGCTGGACGAGTACTTGAACCGGCTGGAAGAGGCCAAGCGGCGCGATCATCGCGTCCTGGGCCGGCAACTGGACCTGTTCAGCTTCAGCGAGATGGGCCCGGGCTTTGCCTTCATGCACCCCAAAGGGATGGTGCTCTGGAACGAGGTCGTCGAGTTCATGCGGCAGTTGAACCGCAAGTATGGATACCAGGAGATCCGGACCCCGATCATTCTCAATGAGGAGCTCTGGCACCGCAGCGGGCATTGGGACAACTACAAGGAGAACATGTACTTCTGCGCGATCGACGAGGTCGGGTACGCGGTCAAGCCGATGAACTGCCCCGGCGGCTGTCTGCTCTACCGGACCGCCAAGCACTCGTATCGCGAGCTGCCGCTGCGAATGGCCGAATTCGGCATGGTGCACCGGCACGAGGCCAGCGGCGTCCTGCACGGGCTCTTCCGGGTGCGCCAGTTCACCCAGGACGATGCGCACCTCTACTGCATGCCGGAGCAGATCGAGGCCGAGATTCTCGGCGTCATCGACCTGATCTTCGAGACCTACCGGGCGTTCGGCTTCGAGGACTTCGCGGTCGAGCTGTCCACCAAGCCCGAGAAGCACATCGGCTCGGACGAGATCTGGGACATCGCCACGAACGCGCTGAAGGCGGCCCTCCAGCACAAGCAAATCGTCTTCAAGATCAACGAGGGGGACGGAGCGTTCTACGGTCCGAAGATCGATTTCCACATCAAGGATTGCCTCCGGCGTTCCTGGCAGCTCGGCACCATCCAGCTCGATTTTTCCATGCCGCAGCGGTTCGAGCTGACCTACGTCGGCGCCGACAACACCGAGAAGACGCCGGTGATGATCCACCGGGCGGTCCTGGGCTCCCTGGAGCGGTTCATGGGCATCCTGATCGAGCAGTACGCCGGGGCGCTGCCCGTGTGGCTGGCCCCGGAACAGGCGCGGGTGTTGCCGATCAGCGAGAAGACGAATGAGTATGCGGCCGCAGTCCAGAGCCGGCTCGGGGCCGCGGGTCTGCGCTGCGGAGCCGATCTCTCGGATGAAAAAATTGGCGCCAAGATTGCCAAATCGCACGCCGAGAAGATCCCGTATATGCTGGTGGTCGGACCGAAAGAGGCCGAATCCAGCCGCGTCAGCGTGAGAATGCGCGGCCGCCCGGATACCCGGACGGTCTCCGGGGACGAGTTCCTGGGCGTGGTGCAGCGGAAAATCGCGGAGAAAACGGCAGATCCGGCATTTTAACGCGGCCGTAAGCGTATCGATGTGGTAGACTGCCACATAAACCAGTTGATTGTTTAGCGAAGAAAGGCCAGGTGGTGCACAACAGTGAAACGAGGTCTGCGTATCAATGGGGGGATCCGGGCCGATCGTATTCGGCTCGTGGATGAGAACAACAGTCAGGTCGGTGTCGTTCCGCGGGAAGAGGCCATGAGCAAGGCCCAGGAGGCGGGTCTGGATTTGGTGGAGGTCGCGCCGAACAGCGAGCCGCCGGTGTGCCGGATCATGGACTACGGCAAGTGGCTGTACCAGCAGAAGCGGCGCGTCCGGGAGGCCCATAAGAAGACCCAGCATCCCAGCGCGACGCTGAAGGAAATCCGGCTCCGCCCGGAAACGGACAAGCACGATCTGGGTATCAAGGTGGGTCACGCCCGGGAGTTCCTGGAGAAAGGCCACCGGGTGCAGTTCTCGGTCTTCTTCCGGGGCCGCCAGATGCTGCACAAGGAGCAGGGCAACGAGATCCTCGACGGGATCATGAGCATCCTGCAGGATATTGCCAAGATCGAGCGGCCCTCCATGATGACCGGGCGCCGCATGACGCTGCTGCTGGTTCCCAAGTAGTCGGCCCGCGGGATCGGGACCGGCCGCAGGTTGATCTCCCGTGGGGGAAGTCCAGGGCGCCCCGTTCGTCTCCGCCGGACGCCGTTGGCGCGGCGCGCACGATTTTTCGCAGTTAGCAGTTGACCGGTGCCTGCGCCGCAGGTATACTTCACCTTTTTATCTGTGTGACCCAAAGAAGATGGATTGGTCGAGGTAAGGTATGCCGAAGCAGAAAACGCACAAAGGGCTGGCCAAGCGCGTCAAGGTGACCGCCAAGGGCAAGATCAAGATCCACAAGGCCGGCGCCGGCCACCTGATGAGCGTCAAAACCTCCAAGCGCCGGCGGCGGATTCGCCGCACGGGCGTCGTGGGCAGCGCCGCGTTCACGCGCAAAATGAGAGAAGCGCTGCTCCGTTAAGCGGCCCGGACGAACCCCCGGTCCGGAGACATCGAAAAGGCTTGCTTCCCGGCGTCCATCAGCTGCCGTAGCAAGCGCGAACACCAGCAATTTAAGGGAAAGCTGATATGCCGAGAACAAAAAAAGGTCATGCGGTACGCAAGGCGAAGAAGCGGGAACTGAAACGGGTGCGCGGCCATCGGGCGATGGCCGGGCACACTTGGCGTTTGGCCACGGAGGCGCTGCGGCGGGCGGAAATCTACGCCCGGCGCGACCGTCGCCAGCGAAAGCGGGATTTCCGCGGGTTGTGGATTCTGCGGCTCAACGCCGCCTGCAAGCAGCGCGGGATGCGCTACAGCGAGTTCATTCACGGCCTGAAGAAGGCGAACATCACTCTCAACCGCAAGATGCTCAGCGAGATCGCCATCGCCGATCCGCAGGGTTTCGACGCCATCACCCAGGAGGTCAAGGCCGCCCTGGCCTGAGCATGCTGGAGCAGTTTGAACAAGTCGGCCGGCAGGCTCTCGCGGAGCTGGGGCAAGTCCAGGATCTGAAGGCTCTTGAGGAGTTCCGGATCAAGTATCTCAGCCGCAAGGGCCTGATCATGCAACTGCTCAGCGAGGTCGGGCGCTTGCCGCGCGAGGAGAAACCCCGGGGCGGGCAACTCGCCAACCAGGCCAAGAGCGACGTTCTGGCCGCGTTCGAGGAGCGCAAGCGCGTGCTGGAGGAGGCCCGCAAGCAGACGCGCGAGCTCATCGACGTCACGCTGCCGGGCCTGCCGGGCCTGCTCGGCAAGCCACACGTGATCACGCAGACGATCAGCGAGCTGCTGGACATCTTCGGCCGGATGGGCTTCGGCGTCGCCTACGGCCCGGAGGTCGAGGACGAGTGGCACAACTTCGTGGCCCTGAACATCCCGGCGGCGCACCCGGCCCGCGACCCGCTGGACAATTTCTACATCGAGGACAACGTCCTGCTCCGCAGCCAGACGTCGACGATCCAGATTCGCGTCATGGAGAAGACCCGGCCGCCGATCCGGGTCGTGGCCCCGGGACGGGTCTACCGGCCCGACACCGTCGACGCCACGCACATGTTCATGTTCCATCAGCTCGAAGCGCTCGTCGTCGATGAGGGCGTCACCATGGTGGACATGAAGACCACCATCGAGCAGTTCATCCACGTCTTCTTCGGCGCGGATGCGCAGTGGCGGTTCCGCCCGAGCTTCTTCCCGTTCACCGAGCCCAGCGCCGAGGTCGATCTGCTGCTGACCGATCGCAGCGGCAACTCCCGCTGGGTCGAGATGGGCGGCTGCGGCATGGTGGACCCCAACGTCTTCGACGCCGTCGGGATCGACAGCGAGAAGTACACCGGCTGGGCCTTCGGCTTCGGCATCGAGCGCCTCGCCATGCGCAAATACGAGATCCCCGACATCCGCTGGTTCACCGAAAACGACCTGCGCTTCCTGAGCCAATTCTAAGCCCGTGGGCTCTTATCCCTTCGCTCGGCTACACGGTCCACCCTACGCGAGCCGGGCCAGCAGGGTC
>JALORE010000369.1 GCA_025459125.1 Planctomycetota bacterium
CGAAGTCGTGGGTGTTGTTGATTGTGGTTTTGGTGCGCAAGGCCCGGCCCTCCTTGTGATACTGTTGAAGTGGGTGTTTTTGTAGTAGACGTGCAGGGAAGGCGTCACGCCCTCGGTGATGATGCGCGTCCGACATCGGCCGCCGGCGACAGTCCGTCTCTGGAGCTTGCGCCCAAAGATCAACTGCACCTGTTCGGGGCGGCCCAAATCAAGGTTCTCCCGGATGACCTCCTCGAAGAAGGCGTGTCCGTGGAGCCCCCGGTCCCAGACCTGGGTGAGGGAAGACTCGGCTTGGAGAACGGAAAGCTGGTAGCGGTAACCGGCGGGGCGGTCCCGGGGGGCGAAGGGGTGGGGCAGGCGGCGGAGCCTCTTGCGGAAGAAGGCGTCAATCTTCTGGGCACTGAGACCCTCGCCGATCCGCTGGGCGGCCGCCAGATCGGCGCAGCTCAAGAGGCCGTTGTCGAGGGCTTCGAAGGCGATGCCGCGTTTGGCCAGTTGGCGTTTCAATTACTCATGGCCGTTGAGGCAGAGCTTGGCCGGATAGGGGAATAAGGAGCCGAACTTGAGGAAGAAGGGGCCAAAGTCCTCATCCAGGCAGTAGAAGTAGTAGGCGTTGACCATGGCGGTGGAGTAGGCGATCCAGTGGATGGTGCGGGGCACGCACATTTTCTCTTGGGCGACGCCGACGAAGACCACCCCCTCAGGGGCGCGGAAGCGACGAAGGCGTTCCTGCATGACGGCGTCCTTGCGTTGGCCCTTCTGGAAGCGGACCAGGGGGATCTGTTGCTGATCGAGGAAGTCACGGATGGCGGTCACGAAGGCGTCGGTCATTTCCCCGGCGTACTTGGTGGAAGCGAAGCGGTGGCCCAAGTGGCCGCGGAGGAAGCCGGCCACACCGGCCTCGCTGGTGAGCTTGGGAACGTAGGCGTTCAATTACATGCGGTCGATGCACTCCAGTTCGAGGGCGTCGTGTTTGCGCTGGAGATCAGCAACCGAGGGTGGCAGTTTTCATGGCGGCTCCGGTTGGGCGTTTGTGTCTCCCAAGATGGTGGCACCGCCGCATGTCGGCAAGAATCCGGCCTTCGGGCCGCGCTGCCCAACCGGAGCCACTGCCCGGACCGGGGCAGGGACAGAAACGGACGGGAGGCGAATGAGCGGTGTCGGGATGATTTCCAGTGAGGCCCCGGCTCACTGGTATTACTCTGATAGGTAATGTGCCGGCGATCACTCCAACTGACCCGCTTGCGGTCCCAATCAACGGTGTGCGACACCTGAAGTCACTGGGTGCCATAGAGTTCCTTCAGGAGGGGCACGGCGGCCGCTTCCGTCACGGTGCAGAAACAAGACGCAATCCGAACACTGACCCGGCAAGGGTCGAAGATCCGCCGAATTGCCAGTGGATTGAGTATAAGCAGCAACACGGTCCGGCAGTGCGCGCGCGATGGAGGCGACATAAACGCGACCCCAGCACAGGGATGATGGCTTGAGCCGCTCGCTGCTGACTTGGAACGTAGCGAACGCCGAGAAGGAGCGGCGCTTCACTCGCAGCCGGCCCCGGCATCGCTTATCTCGCCGCCGGACGCCCCGCAAGTCCTTGCCTGGTGCACAGATCGGCCCGATTGGCACGCCTTTCCTCAACGTTAACGAGGACGGATGAACGCCGGATGTCGATTTGGGCCAGTGAACAATCACGCGGAAAACCAGGGCGGGGCGAAAGGGGGCAAAAAGAGGCTGAATGGGCGTGAGACGAAATCCTTCCAAATAGGAAAAGCAGCTTGTTTTTTGGGCTTTAGTATCTAGAATACTAGGCACATATGAATACACCCGACAAACACCAGCTCCTCAAACAAATCAGCGCCATTTCCGCGATGGAACGTGGTAGGCTCTCGGCCTACTCCTTCAAAGACCGTCCCGGTCAAGCCGGCCCGTACCATAAGCTTCAGAGTTGGGAATCGGGTAAGAATCACACCCGGTACGTTCCGGCTGATGAACTGCCTGCCGTCGAGGCCGCCTTGGCCGGTTACGCTCAATACGAGCAGTTGACCCGGCAATACGCCGATTTGGTCATCGCCGAGACCCGCCAGAATATCGCCTCAAAAAAAAAGACCTCCCGCCTCAAATCCTCCTCGCCCAGGATCAGGAGATCCAGCAGCTCATGAGCCGTTTCCTGACGACCGACCTCGGCCACCTCGCCGCTCAGGAATTGGACTTCGAAGTGCTGCTGCGCACGGCGGTCTTCAAATCCACCAACCAATTGATGGCGTATCTTTTCCAGAAGTTGGCCGATCGGATCGATGCCGCCTACCAGCCCAAACCCGGCTATGGGCGCAAGGGCCGCGCGGAGGTCACCCTGGATTGCATCTTTGGGTCCTTCAGGCTGGAACGCGATTACTACTATCATGAGGGCCAGGGCTTGGGACACTATCCGACCGATCAGGCGCTGGGCTTGCAGGAGGGCGGCAAGACTCCGGCGCTGGCCAGGTTGGTTTGTTTGGAAGGCGCCGATCAAGACAGCTACCAACAAGCCGAGGAGCATTTGAAAGAGACCGGCGGCATTCACATCTCAGCCCGCCAGATCCAACGCTTGGTCCAGCAGGTGGGAGCCGGCGCGCAGACCTGGCAGACGCGAGAGGCCCTAAGGCCTCTGGCCGGTACCAAGCCTGTGCCGATTCTCTACGTCAGTGGGGACGCGACTGGCGTGCCCATGCGCAAAGAAGAATTGAAAGGGCGGGCCGGCAAGCAACCCGACGGCAGCGCCAAAACCCGCTCCGCCTATCTGGGATGCGTCTTTACCCAGCATAAAACCGATGAAAAGGGCCACCCGGTGCGGGACTACGAATCCACCACGTATGTCTCCAACATGGGGCCGCTGGAGGAGTTTGGCCCGCTGCTGCGCCAGGAAGCCATCCGGCGCGGTCTGGGCCAAGCCCAAAAGGTCGTTTACCTGGTGGATGGGGCCGAGGGCCTGGAAAACACGGGCCACTTGAATTTTAAGGACGCTATCCAGATCGTTGACTTCTATCATGGGGCCGACCACGCCGGCGATGTGGTGGCGGCACTCTTGGGGAGCAAAGAACACCCGGAATATAAAGCTCGGCGTAGCCGCTGGGTCCGGCGCTTACTGGGTAATGGCGTTAAAAACCTCATTGAGGAAACCCGCCAGGAATGCGCCGGCAAGCCGCAGGCTCAACAGGTTTACGAAGCACTGGGCTACTTCGTTCACAATATCGAACGTATGCAATACCGGACCTTTCGCCGGCAAGGCCTGTTCATCGGCTCCGGCGTCGTCGAAGCCGGCTGCAAGACCGTGATCGGCTCACGCTGCAAGCAATCCGGCATGTTCTGGAGCACACCGGGGGCTGAAAACATCCTGGCCTTGCGCTGCATCTATGCCAGCCGACGTCGAGATGAGTTCTGGAAGGAGCGACTCAATACTCAGGCTGCCGCCAACGATTGCCTAAGGCTGGCGGCTTAGCCGAAGAATTTTGTCTCACGCCCAGGCTGAATTGCTGCTGAATTTCTTGATTGATTCTGGCCCCCGCCCCAGGAGATAATGTTCAGATGCTTGACATTGACCATCGATTTATGCTTCCGCCGTCGCTCCGGATCACCCGGCGCTACGTTTCAGAGAGGGGGAGCACGGCCTCCGTGTGGGATTTGCGCATCGCCCAACCGAACGTCTCCCACCTATCCATGACGGCCATTCATTCGCTGGAACACTTCCTGGGCAGCCTGCTCCCCCAGCGCTCCCCGGCCATAATAAACGTGGCCCCCATGGGTTGCCAAACCGGCTTTTACATCGTCACCATCGACATGGACGATTTCGACTGTCTGGCCGGTCATCTAAGTGAAGTTTTCAGCAGTGTCCAGATGGCGACAGAGGTTCCCCTCGCAAACAACAGGCAGTGTGGTTGGGCGGAAAACCACAGTCTCATCGGGGCCAAGGATGTCGCGGGCTGGCTGCTCTCTCGACGCGCGGAGTGGCGTACCGCTTCTTCGATTCCCATTGCCGGCGAGGCTGAAGGCGATACACCCACTCGTCGTGAGTGACGTCATCGAGAAGAGGCACCTTGCCTCGCGGCATACTTGGCGCGTGCCCGCAGGGCGAAACCTAGATTACGAGATCCACATCGCCGAGCCCCTGCTTGACCCCGGTAATCCCTCCCTTTTCGAGACCGGCCGTCCCGGGGCACGGCGTCTAGTCGTCTTCGACGGTGGCCTCCCCGGCTTCGTGCGCGATCGAATCGAGCGCTATTTCCTGCACTATCGCGTGGTGGCGGAGTTCCTCACCCTACCCGGGGGCGAACCTTCCAAAAGCTTCGGGACGCTCCAGCGTCTTCTCGCCGACTTTGATTCCTTCAGGCTGAATCGCCGCACCGAGCCAGTCATCATTGTTGGTGGTGGTGCCGTGCTTGATGTTGCCGGCTTCGCGGCCAGCGTCTACCGTCGAGGGATCCCCTTCGTCCGCGTTCCCACGACGCTTCTCTCGTACGTCGATGCCTCCGTGGGGGTTAAGAACGGCATCAACGTCGGTCACCGCAAGAACCTCGTCGGCTCGTTCGCTCCGCCGCTCGCCGTCTTCCTGGACACATTCTTCCTCGCTTCGCTTGATTTCGCGGAGATTGCCTCGGGCCTGGGCGAAATCCTGAAGCTCGCCCTCGGATGTGATGCACCCCTCCTGGACATGCTCGAAGCCAGCGAGCCGGCCTTCCGCGCGCGTCACTTCGCGGACCCCGCCGTTCGCGCCATCCTCCACCGCGCCATCGATCTGATGCTGCGGGAGCTCTCCGGGAACCTCTACGAGGAAGACCTCTGCCGCGTAGTGGATCTCGGCCACACCTTTTCACAGGTCTTCGAATTCGCCGAGCGCGGCCCCGGCCTTCGCCATGGCGAAGCCGTCGCGATCGATCTCAACCTCACCGCAATCATCGCCAAGCACCGAGGCCTCCTTTCCGAGACCGAAGCCGCGCGTTTGGCCCGCCTCACCACCTTCCTTGGCCTTCCGATGCACATTCCCCACCCCGATCCGGATCGTCTATGGGAGTCCGTGGTCGAGCGCACCGCCCACCGTGGCGGCCAGCAACGCTTTCCCATCCCTGTACGCCTCGGCGAATGCACCTTCATCAACGATCTGCGGCACGACGAAGTCGCTCGTGCCCTGCGGGAGTTCCAGCTCTGTTCTTCAACCGCCGGAGCGATGCCCGCCTGCGCCACAACTATCGCCCTACCCGCTGAGGGTTTAATATGAGGACCCTCGATCTCCGCCAGAACTTCCTGAAGAACCGACGTACAGCCAGGAAGCTGGTCCACCTCTCTGGCGCCACAGCGGCCGCTCTCACCGTGGACTTCGGTGCCGGCAAAGGGTTTATCGCCGATGAAATACTGGACATGGTCGGTGGGCCCGTACTCGTCGTCGAAAAAGATCCGCGCCTCGTCCAGTTCCTCACCGAGAAATACCGCGATCGGCCCCAAGTCCAGGTCTGTGCCGGTGATATTCGCGATGTGCCACTTCCCACCGAACCCTTCGTCATCGCCGCCAATATCCCGTTCAACGTCTCCACCCACCTCGTCCGCCGCTGGATGTCCCTGCCAAACTTTCGGCAGGGCGCCTTGCTCATCGAGCGC
>JALORE010000370.1 GCA_025459125.1 Planctomycetota bacterium
CGCCCCGAATGGGGCGTCCCCCGGCCGTCGGCGAGGTCCGTCCCGCGCTGCCGGTCCGCGGCGGCCGCGAGCCGACGCAGACCGCCGGCGATTTCCGCCAGCGCCAGGAATACGGCCAGCGTCAGGAGCGTGACATATACCGCCGCCAGCTTCATTTCCTCCGGCGCGCGGCTGACGAACGCCGCCGGCAAGGGAAAGAGCACCACGACCGCCTTGACGGTCGCCGACAAGGTTCCGAGCGTGCGGCCGCAACGATCGCTCCGCCGGGCACCTTCGATTTCCGACCCGAGACCGGACTCCACCATAGGTCATGTCTCCCTGTATCCCATCGGCTTCTCTGTTCGCAGGCCGCCCGCGGTCACGCCGCGCACGGCGCCACACATCTTACCAGTCGCGGCCGGCAGCCAACCATTGCAGAAAATGGTCCGGGGTACCGGGCAGCAAGGCCGGGGGTGGCGGCGACCCGCACCCGATGAATCCCCTTGGGGAACCCCTGCTCGGGCGGCGAGGAGGACCCCTCGCCCGGCCATTACCCGACTGGTTCATCAAACCCCATCAGCGTGTGCTCGCGCGCTACCGGCGCAGGACGGACCACAGGTTGCAGTAGTCGTCCCGCCACGGCGGCATGTCCGCCGGCGGCGTCACCGGCGACCAGTCCGACCGCTGGGTGACGCAGTCGGGCAGCACGCCCGGCTCGGCCATGACCTGGTAACGCGACGGCATCCGGCCCGCCTCCACCTCCGCGGGGTCCTCGATACAATCGAGACGGGACAGGCAGACCATCCCCAGCCCCTCCGCCAGCTTCGCCACCATGGGCGCAAAGTCCAGGAAACGACTGCTGATGTGGTAGACCAGCACGCCACCCGGACGGAGCTTGTGCTGATAGAGCCGGGCGGCCTCCTGGGTCAGCAGGTGCGTGGGGATGAAGTCTGAGCTGAAGGCATCCAGCGCAAGCACATCGTACGAGCCGTCCGCAGCCCGGGCCAGCTCCAGGCGGGCATCGCCCGGCACAATCGTGCACGTGCCCCGGCAGGATCGCCAGCAGGGCATACAGCAGTGGCTTGCGCATCCGGGGGAACGGCAACCACGGCGTGCGGGCAAACGCCAGCACGAACGCCAGCAGGTAGAGCGCCAGGGGAATCACCGTCGTGCTGATTGCATAACCGAGGACGGCGCCGAGCGTATCAGCGCGTTTCCTGTACTCCGAGTCCGCCTCCCGGCGCCGCACGACCAGGGCGAAAACCCGCGCCGCGACCATGCGGGACAGCTTGATGCCCACAACCATCAGCACCAGGATGACGACGATGCGCGGGCCGCTCGTGACAATCCCAGCGACGATCCGTTCCACATACTCCATCACGTGCATCTCCATCTCTTCGATTGCGGCCGAATACCCATGGGCCGTATCGAGGCGCATCTTAGGCCGGCACTGGTTCAGCGTCCGGTGCAAGACCAGGGCCACGCGGCCCACAATATCATTGAACTGGCGCGGGTGGGACGGATTCCAGCCGCCTGCGGTGCACCGATAAGGCTTATGCCGCTTGACAGCGGCTGGGGCCTGCGTTGAAATCATGCTTGAGGTTTGCCCATAGAGCGATGTTCGTCAAGAAGGAGAAAAGAACCATGGGACAGGAAATCACGCAGTCATACAGCTATCGCTCGGACGTATTGCCGGCTCGGCGCGCGTTCCTCCAGGGACTGGCCGGCTTCGCGGGCGGTGCGGGCGTCATCGGGGCATTGCTGCCGCGGCATGACGCTAGGGCGGAGATTGTCGCCAAGGACGATCCGCGTCTTTCCACGGAGTGGATTCAGTATCCCGGCGCAAGCGGGCCGATGCGGGCGTACCTGGCACGACCCAAGGCCGAGGAGAAGCGGCCGACCGTCATCGTGATCCACGAGAACAGGGGCCTGCAGCCGCATATCCAGGATGTCACCCGGCGTATGGCGCTGGAGGGATTTGTGGCGTTGGCTCCCGATGCCCTGTCGCCACTGGGGGGAACGCCGGAAGATCCCGGCAAGGTGCCCGCGCTCCTGCAGCAGCTTGACAACCGCGCGACGATCAAGAATTTCGTGGCCGCGGTGGAGTATCTCAAAACGCACCCCCTTTCGACGGGCAAGGTCGGCTGCACCGGCTTCTGCTGGGGTGGCGGCATGACGAACCAGGTGGCGGTCAATTCCCCGGATCTGCGGGCGGCGGTCCCCTACTATGGCAGCCAGCCGGCAGTAGAGGATGTCCCCAAGATCAAGGCCGCTATGCTCCTGCACTACGCCGGCAGCGACGAGCGGATCAACAAGGGTATCCCTGCTTTCGAACAGGCTCTCAAGGAAGCCGGCATCGAGTACAAGCTGTACATCTACGAGGGCGCGCAGCATGCCTTCAACAACGACACCAACGAAGCCCGGTACCACAAGGAGGCCGCCCAACTGGCCTGGCAGCGGACGGTCGCTTTCTTCAAGGAGAGGCTCAAGACCTGACGCGCACGGATATGCGATAGAATTGCCGCGGCTCCGGGATCCCTGGGTGGCACCCTCAAACGCAGCTTGGGGGTGGTTTGCCAAGTGTAGCCCGCCATCGTCAAGCTGCGCTTGACGATGCCACCCGGACAGTTGTGAACGTCTCACACGACCTCTGGCATCCTACGCTCAGCACAACCAACACGAGTATCGCAGCCACAACCGCTTCAGGATCGTTGCGTCACCGGCCCATGCAGCAGTTCTTGTACTTCTTGCCGCTGCCGCAGGGACAGGGATCGTTGCGGCCGGTGCGGGACACGGTCGGTGCCGGCGCCGGGGGCATCTGCTGCCGGCGCCAGGCGGCGGCCACCTCGGCAACGAAGGGCCGACAGTAGGTGAAGAAGCGTTTGTATCCGACACACAGGTAATTCAAGCACGGCTCTCCTGCGGGCGACAGCAGGAAGCGGTCTTTCGGACACGCGCCGTTGCACATGGCCAGGACCTCGCACGTCCGGCAGCAACCGGGCAAGGTGTCCCGTTTGGCCTGTCCGAAAGCCTTTTGCCGAGGACTGTCGAGCAGCTCGACCAAGGGTGTCGATTGGATGTTGCCCAGGCAATGCTCCGGATCCACGAAGTGGTCGCAGGGGAAGAAATCCCCGCGGTGCTCGATGACCGGCACGCCGCCGCAGGTCGCGCGAAAGATGCACAGCGTGTGCTCCTGTCCGAAGGCCGGCCGGACCGCCTCCTCGAAGATCTGCACCTTGATCCGCCCGATGTCCCGAGCCAGCCACTCGTCGAAGACCGTGCAGAGAAAGCGGCCCCAGGCCTCGGCAGGCACGGTGCGTTCGCTCACGCCGTCCCGGGCCTCCGGCGCCCGCTCCACCAGGGGCAGGAAACTGATATGCCGGGCGTCGATCTGTTTGAGGAAGCGATACACCTCCAGGGGATACTGGACGTTGTGCGCGTTCACCACGCACAGGACCTCGCACAGAACCCCATGCTGCTGCAGAAGCCGATAGCCGCGCAGAACGCGCTCGAAGGTGGGCTCGCCCTCCTTCGTAACCCGGTACCGATCGTGCATCGGGCGCGGGCCGTCGAGGCTCAGTCCCACAGCGAAACCCTCCGCCGCCAGAAAGCGGCACCAGTCGTCGTCGAGGAGGGTCCCATTGGTCTGGACGCCGTTGACAATCCGCCGGCCGGCCGGCCGGTGGCGGCGCTGCAGCGCCACGATTTTGCGGAAGTAGTCCAGCCCCAGGATCGTCGGCTCGCCGCCATGCCAGGAGAAGTGAATCACCGCTTCGGTGGAAGCGGCGATATGCTGGACGATGTACTGCTCCAGGACCTCGTCGCGCATGCGGAAGGACTCGCCCGGGGCATGGAGGTGTTCCTTCTCCAGGTAGTAGCAGTAATGACAGGCCAGGTTACAGAGCGCGCCGGCCGGCTTGGCGAACACCTGGAACTCGCGGGATGCGTTAGCCATTGATGCCGAACTTCTTCAAGACCCAGTCGACTTGATCCTTCACCACGTCGGCGTTGTTCCGATCGCCGGCAGTGTAGTCCTCCCGTAACTTGAGGACGACCTCCAGGCCAAGCTTGTCGGTCTTTTCCTTGAGGAGGGAGCCGAATTCCGGGTGATGGATGTGCCGGTTGCCGGGCGAATTGGCCGGCAGCGGTTCGTTCGCCTGCGGATAGTACAGGTACAGTGGCGGGTCGTCGCGCGTGGCGTGGTTGATGATCGAAGCGTCCTCGAAGAGCTGGATCAGTTCCGGACGGGTGAGATCCTTGTCGTCCCTCATGCCGTAGAGCAGAACCAGGGCCGGGTGGACCTGGTCGGTGTTGAACAGCTTCTGGATCGTGCGCGGGTCGTACGAGGTCTGCCCGGCGACACTCAGCGCGCACGTGATGCGGGTGGACTGCCGGGCGATCGGGTCCGCGCCGGCCGGGTCGGCCAGGTCATCGTGATAGAGCAGCCACATCGAGATGCCGGCCCCAGCCGATCCACCGCCGCAGGCAATGCGCGTGGGATCGATGTTGTACTGCCGGGCCCGGGCGCGGATGGTCTGGAGCCCGCGGGCGGCATCGAGCATCGGCATTGGATAGGGCCCGACGTCGGTCAGGCGGTAGTTCAGCGAGGCGAACGAGACACCATGCTCATGGAACCGCCGGATCATCTGGGCATCCACGGGTCGCTTATCCCCACCCCGAAAGCCCCCGCCGTGAATCCAGATGAAAAGCGGTGTGGGCTTCTCGCTCTTGACCAGGTACAGGTCGAACGCCTGCTTGGGATGTTCGCCGTACTTCTCGTCCGCGTGCGTGGGCGCAGGAGCCTCGGGCCGTTGCGCCTCCTTGCGGGCCTCGCGTTTCTCGCTCCGTCGCGCGCCGGCGGCGGATTCCGCCCCGGCGCGCAAGCCGGTGACCAAACACGTCACAACCAGCCACGCGCACGCAAGCGCAACTCGCGTGAATCGGTGTCCTGCCATGTTAGCCTCCAACAGATTCAGCCTCACAATATCATGGACGTGGTCTTTGCCATAGTCCCATTGTATCAGGGATTCGCATAGCTGCGCAGACATGCCGCCAGGTTCTGGATGTGGTAGAGGTCGCCTGAGAAGCGGGTCGTGTCGAGGTACCGGGCGAATTCGTCGCCGCGCTTGCCCAAAATCCAGTACTGCGCCAGGACGTTGCCGCTATAGTACTGCAAGGGGGTCGTGCGATGCTCCGTGGCCTGCTCCTTGGGCGCCTCGCTGATGTACCACAGGGGCAGCGAGTAGTCCAGATGGCTCAGATACGTCCGGCATTCCGCCTGCGCGCAGCGGCCCAGCAGCCGGCCGACTTCCTCGACCAGGTCGTTGAACAGCGGTGTCTCCTGATTCTGATGTACGCCGACCTCCATCGGCCCCCGGCCGACGACGGCACAACCCGTGTCGATGTGCAGCAGCGTCCGGTTGTCGCGGTCAGGTTCGCCACGGACGAGGCCATAACGGTACATCTGGGCGACGTAGCGGGCCTGCGCCACGCGTGCGATCGACAGTTTCGCCAGCAGACACCAAGCTCGCTCCTGCTCCCTGGCCCAGCCGTACCGACCGGCCAGGCGCGCCGCCCCGATCGCGCCGGCCAGCCAGCGGTTGTACGTGGCCGCACCCTGCAGGTTGTAGTAGAAGATGTCAGGCGCAGGTACGCATCCACGCCGTAGAGGGCGAAGAGGTGATCCGAGACCCGATACTCGGCCTCGCGGCCGACCGCGTAGCTCGCGTGCCGGTCCATGTCGCGCCAGGGCATTTCATACGGTGTGCGGGATTGACCGTTGAAATAGCGTCTCTGGTCCACCTGGAAAGGAGGATTCGCTTTCCATTCACTCCGGAGGGAGTCCAGCGTCTTCGCCCGCAGCGATTCGGAGAGATAGGGATAAGCCGCGGCGACAGCCTGTGCCAGCTCCGTGCCGGTCCCCCAGTAGCAGTGCGAAAACCAGGTTCCGCCGATGCCACCATAGATGTACAGCAGCGGCGCCAAGTGGCCGGCCTCGACCATCTGACGCACGTGGTCTTCCAGCTTGGTCTGCAGGCCCTGGGCACTCGCGTCCTGAGAGAACCCCGTCGCAGCAGGGACAGCCACCAGGTCTTTCAGGCCGCCGATTGTGTATTCATACTCGTCGACTCCCTCGATTCCCATAGCCAGTCCAGCGGTATCCATCAAGCCGTAGTCGACCGGCTGCACCGGCTGGCCGGCGCTCGTGAACCGGATCGGCAGCCCACGGCCCAGCGCCAGGGCCAGCATTGGCGGCACCGGAGCGGCCTTGATCGCCTTAGTCCCCCACCCGTCCTCGAATTGCGCCCACGCGAAGCGCTGTCGAACGGTGACGGTCCCGGCGTCGAGATCCGCCGCCGCGGACTCACGGACAGAGAGCGGAAGGCAGCCCAGACGGGCCGACCACCCGCGGCACTGGGCAACGATCTCTTCTGGGAGGTTCTGTGCCCAAGGTTCCGTCTCCTGGGGCAGGAACAGTCTGCCCCCTGCAACTGGCATGATGGCCATCTTGCCCACCGGTCCCGCGAATTCGAAGACGAGACCCTTGCCGGCATCCGCGCGGACCGAGCGGACCTTGTGTTCCAGGCGAATCAAGACAGGCAGATCGACCGCATCCGGCGCCCGGTCGTACCCGTCCGGGCCCTTCGCCACTCCCTTTTCATCCTCCACATCATGCGGCAGAACGTGCGCGCGGGCCGGAGCCCGATCACCGAACCACATCAAGACCCAGGGCTCATCCAGTTCCAGGGTGGCGTTCAACTGTGCGACCGCATGAACGCGGGTCTGGCCGCTGGAGACAAAGGCGAGGTACTTCGGCACGACATCGCCCGGCAGGCTTATACCATCGGCCGCGGTCTCGAACAGCACCGCCGGCGACAGGCGGCTGACCC
>JALORE010000527.1 GCA_025459125.1 Planctomycetota bacterium
CTCATAGCGCAACGCGGTGATCTCGGTTGTCGCCGGATGGTAAGCCGGGACGAGCAGGATCGAGAGGTACGCCCTTGCAAGGATCTTCTGCACGACGCTGCTCACATTCCAGCCGCTCAGGCCGCTGCGGCCGTGCGAGCTGAGCAGGATCAGATCCGCGCGCTCCGCCTGGGCATACTCGATCACGCGCTCCGCCGCGTCCCCTTGCAGGAGTGCTCGGGCAGCTGGCAATCCTGCCGCGCGCAACCGCTCGGCCACCTCCTGGAGGTACGCCCCCGCCTGGGCTTCACTGTAGTGCCACTCGAGGGGATCGATGGCGCTTGTGCGGCCGGCCGATGTGGCCTGCTCCACCACCTGCAGGACCGTCGCACGGGCGCCCAGCGCCTTGGCCACCGCCAGGCCATGGGGAAAGACGCACTCCGCCAACGAAGATCCATCCAGAGGGATTAGGATATGCTCGAACATCGTGCCCACCTCCGGGATGAGCCGAGCCGCATGGAGAAGCGCGATCGCGAGCACGAGTGCGCGCAACAAGGGGAGGCTGGACCGGTGCGGAGGGTGGAGGAGGCTAGTTGGCTGTCCTGGCGCACCCACACACCAAGGCAAGCATCGCCCGGGTTGGCTCCAACTTCCATGGTATCACCTTGTGTGGTGCGGAGCCACGCGGGACCGAGTCCCTTGTTGGGGCGATCGGAATGCGCTCCGGCTGCTCGAGAGACGCGTCCTTCAAGTCCCGTGACCTGCCCCCGGTTTCTGTACCAGTTCCTGCGTTAGTCCGATGGCCGCTGCAGCAGCGAGCGAAGACCCGAGGTCGAGCACGGACGTACACTTGTGTACCGGTCATGGGCTATGGCGCTCGGGGCTCCTTGACTTCGGGGCGACGACGAGGTAGCCCGACTTCCGGAGGGTGGACACGCGTTATTGTCTGTTGCCTGGCCCCAGAAGACGGTTAAGGGTCTGGGTCCGCCGGGCAGTGCGAAACCAGCAGACCCTTACACGGAATCCGGCAGAAGGCGAGCAAGGGTCTGAATCGCCTCCGCCGGGTCCTGCAAAACCCCCACCATGGGTTCGAATCCCATCGTCGCCTCTAGGCAAAACCAGACAACGGCAGGCAACACCGGATAACACGTCGTAGGACCTGCCTCGCGTGCTGCGCGCGGTTGACCACAGCCAACCGCGGTTCACGATGTCGACTCCCGATCGGGTCGGTCAGACCGGCTTCGCTGCGACGGATCCGAGATGCTCTCCAGGGCCTAGCCGAGCGATCGAAACTCCTGGCGTTCTCCCAGGATCCATTTCGATACGCTCAGACCTTCCCCCTATCTTGGACACTTGGTGGGCGCGGTCTACAATTAACCCGTGCCCACGCCAATCCTGGCCACCAAGCTCTATGTCCCCCCGCCTCGGCCAAAGGCCGTCCTGCGCCCCCAGCTGGTGGAGCGGCTGAACGAGGGCCTCTCTGCGAGCCGCAAGCTGACCCTCATCTCTGCCCCCGCCGGCTTTGGTAAGACCACGCTGGTCAGCGAATGGCTCGCTGGCTGCGGGCGACCGGTCGCCTGGCTATCCCTGGACGAAGAGGAAGCAGGGCTGTTGGGTGTGCTCCAATCCCCTCAACCTCCCCCAATCGAATCCATTCTGACTGCCCTGCTCAATGAAATCACTACCGTCCCGGACGATTTCGCCCTTGTCCTTGACGACTACCACGTGGTTGATGCCAAACCGGTTGAGCATGCCCTCACCTTTCTGCTCAAGCATCTGCCGCCCCGGATGCACCTGGTCATCGCCACCCGTGAGGATCCACATCTGCCCCTGGCCCGGTTACGCGCCCGGGGTCAGTTAACCGAGCTGCGTGCCGCCGACTTGCGGTTTACGCCTGCCGAAGCCGCCGAGTTTCTCAATCGGGTGATGGGCCTGGACCTCTCAGCAGAAGACATCTTCGCACTGGACACTCGCACCGAAGGCTGGATTGCCGGCCTGCAGCTAGCCGCGATTTCCATGCAGGGTCACGAAGATGCCGCCAGCTTCGTCAAGTCATTCACTGGCAGCCACCGCTTCGTGCTGGATTATCTTGTTGAAGAAATCCTGGAACGGCTGCCCGAAACCGTTCAAACGTTCTTGCTGCGCACGTCCATCCTCGAGCGCCTGTGCGGCCCCCTGTGTGATTCTGTCCTCCTCGACCCTTCGGCTTCCGGTCAGGAAACCCTGGAGAACCTCGAGCGCGCGAACCTCTTCATCGTCCCCCTGGACAACGAGCGGAGATGGTACCGCTATCACCATCTGTTTGCCGATGTTCTTCGCATGCACTTGATCGCGGAGCAACCTGATCAGGTATCTGCCCTGCACCAGCGCGCGAGCGAGTGGTGCGAGCACAATGGTTCGACGGACAATGCGATCCGCCACGCGCTGGCCGCCGAGGACTTCGAGCGCGCCGCGGGATTGATCGAACTGGCCTGGTCAGCAATGGGCCTCAGTAACCAATCCTCCACATGGCTCGGCTGGGTGAAGACGCTGCCGAAAGAGTTGGTCCACGCCCGGCCTGTGCTTTCTGTTTGGTATGCCTATGCATTATTGGGTAGTGGTGAGAGGGAAGCCTCAGAAGCCCGATTGAAGGACGCCGAACGATGGCTGGACACGACGGCCGACATGCGCGAGCGACCGGAATCCTCGGCGGCGGGGATGGTCGTCGTAGACGAAGCGGGGTTTCACCGTCTG
>JALORE010000112.1 GCA_025459125.1 Planctomycetota bacterium
CCCGAGGACACAGGATTGGGGACGGAGAACAGGGCACTGACGGCCGCGCCGTCCTCGCATCCGCAATCCGCCATCATGTCACCCCCAGCCCTGCCCGGGGGCGGCGGGCCGCCGTCGGGTGTATCCGCTGCCTGGCCCATGTTTCATAACGGCCAGGGCCTGTTGGGTCGGGCCGAGGGGAGCCTGGCCAACTCCCTTTCGCTTCTGTGGAAGTTCAAGACCGGCGCGGAAGTCAAGTCGTCGGCGGCGATCGAGGGAGGACGCGTCTTCATCGGCTCCTCGGACGAGAACATCTACGCCCTTGATCTCTCCACCGGGGCGAAGCTGTGGTCCCACAAGACCGGCGGCAGTATTGAGGCGGCGCCCTGTATTCTCGATACCGGTGTGTTTGTCGGCTCCGCTGACGGCTTCCTGTATGCGCTGGATGCCGCCACGGGCGACCTGAAGTGGAAATACGAGACCGGCGGTCAGATCCTGGGCGCGGCGAACTGGACCCGCTCGTCCGACGGCCAGAAGACCTGGATTCTCGTGGGCAGTTACGACAACAAGCTGCATTGCGTCGAGGCACAGAGCGGTCGGCTCGTCTGGTCATTCGAGACGGACAATTACCTCAACGGCTCGCCCGCGGTGGCCGAGGGCAAGTGCATCTTCGGGGGCTGCGACGCGTTGATCCACGTCGTGTCCGTGGCCGACGGCGCCAAGGTGGCGGAGATCGATAGCGGTTCCTACATTGCGGCTTCGGCGGCCTTCCTCGATGGCGAGATTTACGTGGGCAATTACGGCAACGTCTTTCTGAAAGCCGATTTGAAATCGGGCCGGATCGTCTGGCAGTACACGCAGAGCGATGCACCGTTCTTTTCCTCACCGGCGTTGGACGCGCAGTTCGCCGTCGTTGGCGGCCGGGACGAGCACCTGCACTGTCTCCGCCGCGACACGGGCGCACAGGTCTGGACGTTCAAGACTCTGGGGGAGGTCAACAGCTCCCCGGCACTTTGCGGGGACAAGGTCATCGTGGGCAGCGACGACGGCCGGCTTTACCTGCTCGCCCTGGCGGACGGCAAGCTCCTCTGGTCGTACGAGATGGGCCAGCCCGTGGCGTCCTCGCCGGCGGTGGCCGGCGGAATTGTCGTCGTCGGGTGCGACGACGGCTACGTTTACGCGTTCGGTCCGAAAGCGGTCAGCGGGGGGAAGACTCCATGAAGATCGTCCAGATCTGCCCGAGTTCGGGCGATAGTTTCTACTGCGAGAACTGCCTCCGCGATGCAGCCCTGGTCAAAGCCCTGCGCCGGCTCGGGCACGATGTCCTGATGGTGCCCCTGTATCTGCCGTTGGCGGCCGACAAGACCGAGCCCGTCAGCAATGCCCCCATCTTCTTCGGCGGGATCAATGTCTACCTCCAACAGAAGCTGGCCCTGTTCCGCCGGACGCCGCGCTGGATCGACCGATGGCTCGATGCGCCGCGTCTGCTCGCCTGGGCCGGGCGCCGGGCCGGCATGACCGACGCGCGGGACCTGGGCGAAACCACGGTCTCCATGCTCGCCGGCGAAGATGGGCGGCAGGTCAAGGAACTGGACCGTTTCGTGGACTGGCTGCAAACGGAGCCCGAGAAGCCCGACATTGTCTGCCTGTCGAACATTCTGCTGGCCGGTATGGCCCGGCGGATCAAAGAGCGGCTCGGTGTGCCGGTCGTCTGCCTGCTCCAGGATGAGGATGGCTTTCTCGATGGTCTGGCCTCTCCGTACGCCGAGCAGGCCTGGGAGATCGTGCGCACGCGGTCGCGGGACATTGATGCCTTCCTGGCTGTCAGCCGGTACTTTGCGGATAGCATGTCGGCACGGCTGGGAGTTCCCGCCGGGCGGATGCACGTGGCGCGCCTCGGGATCGAGCTGAAGGGCTATGCACGGGGCGACGGCGAGCCGACAGTCCCGACGATCGGCTTTCTGTCGCGGATGTGCCCGGAACGCGGCCTGGAAAGGCTGGCCGATGCCTTTGTACTTCTGAAGAAGAACGAGAAGCTGCGGACGGCAAAGCTGCGGATCTGCGGCGGCAAGCTGAGCTGTGATGAGCCTTTTCTTGCCGGCCTGCGCGAGAAGCTGGCAGGGGCCGGTGTCCTGGCAGACGTGGATTTCCTGCCGGCCTTCGAGCACGAAGCCCGGCTGGAGTTCCTGCGGAGCCTGTCCGTCCTGTCCGTGCCGGAGGAGAAGCCGGTTGCGTATGGCTTGTACGTATTCGAGGCCCTGGCAATGGGGGTGCCGGTGATCCAGCCCGCGTTTGGCTGTTTCCCGGAGGTGATCGCTTTGGCGGGGGGCGGCGTCCTGTACGAGCCCAACACGCCCGAGAAGCTCGCTGGGGCCATGGAGCCCTACCTGCTGAACCCCCAGGCGGCCCGGCAACTCGGGGCCCAGGGCCGGTCCGGTGTCGCCAGAGTGTTCGAGATTGAGCAGACAGCCCAGGAGATGCTGCGCATCTACGCGGCCACGATCCAGCGGAAGTCTCATGGTCCATAATTCCGCCCTCGCCAAGCTTCGCTTGACGAGGCGACCCGGAGGTCACCATTCTGGGCGGAACAGAGTGCTGACGCGGGTTGCGGCATTGTGGGAAGAAGCAGCAACGAGGATGAAGAAAGATGGTTGAGCTCATCGATGTGACCAAGACCTATGGCGCGCCGGGGGGCGCCGGCACGGTCGGCGTGCTCAAGGGCATCACGCTCAAGGTTGAGTCGGGCCGGTCCATGGTGATCGTTGGTCCCTCCGGGTGCGGCAAGAGCACGCTGCTCAACATCATCGGGGGACTGGACCGCCCCACCAGCGGCCGGGTCTTGCTCGACGGCGGAAACCTGGCCGACCGGAGCGATGATGAGTTGGCGCGGATTCGCAACCGCCACATCGGATTCGTGTTCCAATTGCATCACCTGCTCCCCCAGTGCACCGTCCTGGAGAATGTGCTGATTCCCACCCTGGCGGAACGGGGCGGCAGGTCGCCACGAGAAACGCACGCCCGAGCCAAGGATCTGCTGGCGCGCGTTGGCTTGGCGGACCGCCTGTCGTACCGGCCGGGCGAGTTGTCGGGCGGCCAGCGGCAGCGCGTCGCCGTGGCACGGGCCCTGATCAACCGGCCCCAACTGCTGCTTGCGGATGAGCCGACGGGCTCGCTGGACGAGGGTACGTCTCGGAGCATCGCCGAGCTGTTGGTAGAATTGAACAAGGACCAGGGCGTGACGCTGATCGTCGCGACCCATGCGCGGGAACTCGCCGGGCGGATCGGGCAGGTAATGGAACTGAGCGGCGGGGTCCTGAGCGATCGAGGTCGGCCATGAGTCTGGGACGGCTGGTCGCACGCAGCCTGCGGTTCTATTGGCGGACGAATCTGGCCGTCCTGCTCGCCGTGGTTGTCGCGACGGGCGTGCTCACCGGCGCGCTGGCCGTCGGCGACTCCGTGCGCTACACCCTGGGCCGGACCCTGGAGGCGCGCCTGGGAAAGGTCCAATTCGCAAGCCTGCCGCAGGGACGATTCTTCCGGACGGCGCTTGCCGGCGATCTGGAGAAGCAACTGGGCGGCACGGTCGCACCGGTCCTGCAGGTGTCGGGGATTGTGACGAATGACGATGGCTCCCGGCGCATCAACCGCGTCCAGGTCCTCGGCGTGACCGACCGATTCTACGCCGTGGGTCCCGGCGGGAGGCCCTTGGGTAAAGACCCGACGGAGGGGATCATTCTCAGCGAAGCGGTCGCGCGCAGGCTGGGCGTTGGGGTCGGGGACGAGATCGTGTTGCGGGTCGAGAAGCCCGGACTGATGCCGCGCGAGGTGCCGCTGGCTTCCGATAAGGACCGGACGGTGGCCGCGCGTCTGAAGGTCCAGGCCATTGCCGATGACGCCGCGTTCGGCCGCTTCGATCTGCAAGCCAACCAGATAGCCGCGCTCAACGTCTTTGTCCCGTTGTCGTGGCTCGGTGAGCGGATTGAGCAGCCGGGGCGGGCCAACATGCTGGTGGTGGCTCACCTCAAGACGAGCTTTTCCACGCGCGAAATGGCCGCGGCGTTGCAGAAGGCCTGGCGGCTGGCCGATGCGGGGTTGGAGCTGGAGCACTTGCCAAAGCAGAACGTGCTGGAGCTGCGCAGCCGGCGGGTCTTTATCGACGAGCCGCTTGCGGCCGAGGCCCTCCGAGCCGGTGGCGGCAGCGCGGGTGTTCTGACTTACTTTGTCAACGAGGTCCGCCTGGGCGACAAGGCGACACCCTACTCGATGGTGGCGGCCCTGGATGGGGCCAATCTGGCCGACGATGAGATCGCTGTCAACCAGTGGCTTGCGGATGATCTTGGCGCCAAGGTGGGCGACGCGGTGGACCTGGCGTATTTCGTCATCGGTCCCGAGCGGAAGCTGCGCGAGGACCAGGGCCGATTCAAAATCGCCCGGGTCGTGCCCCTGGACGATCCGGTCTGCGATCGCACGCTGATGCCGGCCTTCCCGGGACTGGCGGATGTCAACAACTGCCGGGACTGGAAGCCGGGGATTCCCGTCGATCTGGACAAGATCCGGCCCGAAGATGAGGAGTACTGGAACGAGCACCGGGGCACGCCCAAAGCGTTCATCTCTCTCGCGGCCGGCCAGGCGCGCTGGCGCAATCAGTACGGCAGCCTGACGGCGGTGCGCTATCCCTGGCGGGAAGGACTAGACCGGCAGATCGAGCAGCACCTGCTGAGCACGATCGACCCGGCGACCGTGGGCCTGTTCCTGCAACCGATCCGCGACCGCGGCCTGCAGGCCAGTCGCGGGGGGACTGACTTCGGCAGCCTGTTCCTTGGCCTGAGCATGTTCTTGATCGCCGCCGCGGTGATTCTCACCGGTCTGCTCTTTGTCTTCGGGGTCGAGAACCGCCGGTCGCAGGCGGGGATGTTGATGGCGGTGGGGTGGCCTGCCCGGCGGGTGAGACGCTTGCTGTTGGCGGAAGGAGGCCTCGTCGCCCTGTTCGGTACGGTTCTCGGAGTGGGTGCCGGTCTGCTTTACACACGGCTGATGGTCTACGGTCTGGCCACGTGGTGGAGCGGTGCAATCGGGGGAACGGACGTCCATTTTGACGCACGCGGCCTGACCCTTCTGCTGGGTGGTCTGGGCGGCTTGCTGGCGGCGCTGCTGGCCATCTGGTTGACCCTGCGCAGGCAGGCGACGTGTCCCGCGCGTCCGTTGCTGGCGGGCGACGCAGCAGCCTCGCTGGGTGACATCGTCAAGGCCGAAGGCCCTGGCAATGGCCTTCCGCGCCGGCGGCTGCGCCCGGGACGGTTCGGCATCGGTATTGCCGTGGCGGCATTTGTGGGTGTAGCTGCGGTCTTGCTGATCGCGCCGGCCCGCGGCGGCGAAGCCCTGGCCGGGGCCTTCTTCGGGGCGGGCGCTTTGCTTCTAATCGGGACACTGGCGTTGACTGGGGCGGTGTTGCAGATCGTGGCCGGAAGCTGGGACCGTCCGATGACTTCCCTTCAGGGCCTGGGCTTGCGCAGCGCAGGGCGGCGCTCGGGGCGCAGCCTGGCAATCGCCGGGCTCTTGGCCTGCGGGGTGTTCATGGTTGTGGCTGTCGGAGCAAACCGCCGTGATCCGACGAAGGAGACGCATGGCCGAGACTCCGGCACCGGCGGCTTTGCTCTGTACGGAGATGCGTCGATTCCAATTCTGAGCGAGCTGGGGACCGCACCGGGACGAGACCGGCTCGGGCTCACGGAGCAAGGCCTGGAGAGCATCCGTGCGGTGCAATTCCGCGTTCGCGAGGGGGACGATGCGAGTTGTCTGAATCTCAATCGTGCCCAGCAGCCGCGCTTGATGGGAGTACGCGCGGAGGCGCTCAAGGAGCGGGGGGCGTTCAAGTTCACGGCGACGGTCCGGCAGGGCCGGGAGGAAGGATGGGGCCTGCTGCAAACGGACCTGGGCGCGGGAGTCATCCCGGCCGTCGGTGACTATCCGACCGTTTTCTGGGGCCTGGGCAAGAACATCGGTGACGAGCTGGAGTATACCGATGAGATGGGGCGGCCCTTCCGCGTGCGGATTGTCGGCATGCTGGCCAGTTCAGTCCTGCAGGGGAGCCTGGTGATCGCCGAAGATGAGTTCCTCGCGCGGTTCCCTTCGGTGGACGGGTACCGGGTGTTCCTGATCGACGTCCCCGCAGAAAAAGCGGATGCCGCCACGCAGACGTTGACGGCCGATCTGAGGGACTACGGCCTGCTCTTGACCCCGACCGGCGAGCGGCTGGCGGCTTTCGGGTCCGTGGAGAACACGTATCTTTCGATCTTCATGGTCCTGGGCGGCCTGGGGCTGGTTCTGGGCAGTATGGGGCTGGGTCTGGTCGTACTGCGCAACATGCTGGAACGGCGCGGCGAGCTGGCAATGCTCCGGGCCGTGGGCTTCGGCAGAGGCCGGCTCCGGCGCATGGTTTTCTACGAGCACTGGGGTTTGCTGCTCGCGGGCTTGGCCTGCGGCGTCATCTCTGCTATGGTAGCGGTAATGCCGGCGTTGCAGTCGCCGGGGGCGCAGGTCCCATACCTCTCGCTCGCCACGATGGTGGGCGGGATCGCGCTCAGCGGGGCCGTCTGGGTGTGGCTCGCAGGCACGCTGGCCTTGCAGGGCAGACTCCTGGATGCGCTACGGCATGAATAGCTCGGTAGGGTGTGCCGGATGAAGAAGTTTCTTATAGCCGATTGTCTTCCAATGACCTTCGTCGTTGCAGGCGTGGTCGGGTTGATGTACCTTTGGCTCAGCGCCGATGCTGCGGTCGATCTCAAGGAGCGGCTGCCAGGCAGCGACAACAAGCCCAAGGACGCACTGGGAGCGGATGAACCGGTGAAGATCACGGGTCTGTTGGTCACGTCCGACGGCGTGCCGGCGGATCTGCCCGGCGCGTGGCCCCGGTTCCGGGGTCCGAATTATGACGGCATCAGCACGGAAGCCGTGAAACTGGCTCGCTCCTGGCCCGCGGAAGGGCCGCGGGTGCTCTGGTCCATCGATGTGGGCGAGGGGTACGCCGGAGCGGCGGTCCGCGCGGGCCGGGTCTACCTGCTGGATTACGACCAGGACAAGCAGGCGGATGTCGTCCGGTGCCTGTCCCTCAATGATGGCAAGGACATTTGGCGCTACTCCTACCCCGTGAAGGTCAAACGCGACCACGGCATGAGCCGGACCGTCCCGGCGGTGACGGACCAGCACGTCGTGACCTTGGGACCCAAGGGCCACGTCACCTGCCTCGAGGCCAAGACCGGTGCATTCCGTTGGATGCTGAACCTCGTCAAGGAATACGGCACGACCATCCCGCAGTGGTACACTGCCCAGTGTCCGCTCATCGACGACGGCAAGGCGATCATTGCCCCGGCCGGAGTCCGGCCGGATGGGACCGGAGGCGTCCTCATGATGGCGATCGATTGCGCCACCGGTGTGACCGTCTGGCAAACGCCCAACCCGGACAAGTGGGTGATGACACACTCTTCTATCACGCCGATGGAGTTCAAGGGCCGCCGGTTCTACGTTTACTGCGGCGGATCGACCGAGGCCGGCGGCGTCATCGGCGTTTCGGCTCAAGATGGGCAGGTCCTGTGGAAGACCGACGTCTGGAAGGTGCGGACGAATGTGCCGATGCCTGTTGTCATCGGCGAAGACAGGATCTTCCTGGCAGCCGGTTACGGCCAGTATGACTACGGGTGCACGATGCTGCGGCTGACGGAAGCCGCGGGCAAGATCACCGCTCAGAGCGAGTTCAGGCACTCGACGTCCGTCTTCGGCTCGATGCAGCACACACCAGTCTTCTACGACGGCCACATCTACGGCGTCGGCATGAACAAGCAACTGGTTTGCCTGGACCTGCAAGGCCAGCCCGTCTGGGCCAGCACGAGCGCCAATACCTTTGGCTGCGGTCCCTACGTGATTGCCGGCGGACTGCTGTACGTCCTGAACGATACCGGCGTGCTGACGTTGGTCGAGGCCGGCTCGTCCGGATATGTCCAACTGGCACAAGCCAAGGTCCTGAACGGGGTTCACTCCTGGGGACCGATGGCTGTCGCCTCCGGCCGATTGATCGTGCGGGACTTGACCCGCATGGTCTGTCTCGACATCGCCGGGCAGGAGGGAAGGGTCGTAGTGATGCCGTCAGGCGTTTCTTGGACGCCCTGAGGGGCATAACACGAACGAGTATGCTCTCACGAGCCCACTGCGAACAGGTACGGCGTTGATCGGGACGCTGGAAACGCGTATAATGCGGTGCGTGCAAGTTCTTATCGTATAGGGGTATAGGGTTCATCGTGGAAAAAGCCTACGGAAAGATCAACGGCGGCTGGATTGTCGTCGTACTGGTGATCGCGGCGGTGGCTGCCGGCATCGTTTCCGTCCTGCGCTTCGACGCCACGGGCAAGTCGGGCAGTGGTTTGAGTGACG
The DNA here is from genome assembly GCA_025459125.1 of Planctomycetota bacterium. Taxonomy (GTDB): domain Bacteria; phylum Planctomycetota; class Phycisphaerae; order Sedimentisphaerales; family Anaerobacaceae; genus PLanc-01. The sequence continues at coordinate 8,404 of JALORE010000112.1, forward strand.
AATTCAACTACAACCTCGCCAAACTGGCCGCGGTGGACCCGGCCCTGATCCTCTACGAGGAGCCCGGCCCACCACTGCAAACGGGGTTTCGCCAATCACGCGCCCTCGCCATTGGCACAGGCGGGCGCGTGTATGTCGCGGGCGACCGCGCCCTCGGCGTATTCAGCCCGACCGGCGCCCCGGAGATGCTCATCGAATTGTCCGGCGAGCCACGCTGTCTGGCCATCGCGGACGATGGCAAGATCTACGTGGGTGTTGGGGATCACGTGGAGGTCCTTACGACCCAGGGCCAGCCGGCAGCCTCATGGGCCTCTCTGGGTGACGAAGCGGTCCTGACGAGCATCGCGATATCCCCGGACGGGATCTTCGTCGCGGATGCCGGGCACCGGATCGTTCTGCGTTACGACGCCGCCGGCACGCTCGTTGGGCACATCGGCGAGAAAGACCCCGACAAGAACGTCCCGGGTTTTGTCATTCCCAGCCCGCACTTTGATTTGGCGGTTTCCCGGGACGGTTTGCTGCGGGTCGCCAATCCCGGCCGTAACCGTATCGACGCCTACACTTTCGATGGCGATTTCGAGTTCGCCTGGGGCGAGCGGTCGGTAGGCATCAAGGGCTTCTGCGGGTGCTGTAACCCCGTGAGCTTTTCGATTCTGCCCGACGGTGGCTTCGTCACCGCCGAGAAAGGCTTGGACCGTGTCAAGATCTACAATAGCGACGGCGGTTTTGTCGGCGTGGTCGCCGGTCCGGCCCAGTTGGGCAAGGAAGGGCAGATCAAGGTGTGCAACACCCCCGAAGAGTGCCAGGGCGGTGGCCTGGACGTGGCGGTCGCGCCGGATGGGCGAGTCTACGTCCTGGATGTGACGAATAACGTGATCCGGGTCTTTCAAAAGAAAGAGGCGGGCCGATGAGTGGGCTTCTTCGTAGGGTGGGCGTCCCCGCGCGCCGACGATTCATCCAGCAGACCCTTCGCAACATCAGCCTTGCCGTGCTCGGTTTGGCCGGCGGGGCGACGGTGCTGAAGCGACGCCGGCTCTTGCGGGAAGGCAAATGCCTCAACCTGGGGATCTGCCGCAACTGTGCGGTCTTCGCCGACTGCGGCCTGCCCCGGGCACTCTCGACGAGAAGCGTGTTGGCGAGGAGACGCGATGGCGAATAAGGAAGACGTGACCCGGCGCAAGTTCCTGCGCGAGGGTCTCTGGGGCGCCTGCCTGGCGGGTGCCGGGACCGCCGCGGGTCTGAGCGTCGCGCGGAACAATCAGGACAACACGGTCTGGCAGATCGATCCTTACAAGTGCATCGCGTGCGGCAACTGCGCAACGTACTGCGTGCTGGAGCAATCCGCCGTCAAGTGCATCCAGGCGTACGCGATCTGCGGATACTGCGATCTGTGCACAGGATACCTTGTGCCGGAGCCCAAGGCACTGGATACCGGCGCGGAGAACGAGCTGTGCCCGACCGGGGCCATCAAGCGGACCTATGTCGAGGACCCCTATTACGAGTACACGATCGACGAGGCGTTGTGCAACGGCTGCGGCAAGTGCGTCAAGGGCTGCGTGGCCTTCGGCAACGGGTCGCTGTTTCTCCAGGTGCGGCATGACCGCTGCCTGAACTGCAACGAATGCGCCATCGCGGCGGCCTGTCCCTCGCAGGCATTCACGCGGGTGCCCGCCCGCCAACCGTATTTGCTCAAAGGGGTGGACGCCAAGGAATGACACGCATCGCCTGCACTGCAATGTTCACCCTGGCTCTGGCGGTCCCATGTCTCGGCGCCGGGAGTGAGATGCGCTTTCCCCCGCCGGAGTTTGAGAGCGGCTACCAGTTCCCGGAGACAGCGCGTCCTCCCACGGCACGCCCGGTCGTCCACGAGTACATCGACGTGGCGCTCCTGGCCGTCGTGTTGCTGCTGGCCTCGTACCTGATCCTCCAGCGACGCAGTCGGCGGGCGATTTTCGCTTTGATGATTGCGGCCTTGCTTTACTTCGGTTTCTGGCGGGACGGCTGCATCTGTCCCATCGGGGCTATTCAGAATGTGACTTTGACGGCCTTCGACAGCACCTACGCTATTCCGCTGGCCGCGGCCGCGTTCTTCGTCATTCCTCTGGCGTTCACGTTGTTCCACGGCCGGATCTTCTGCGGCGCCGCCTGTCCCCTGGGGGCGATCCAGGATGTGGTGTTGATTCACCCCCTCCGTGTCCCGCACTGGCTGGAGAGCGGCCTGCGCCTATTGGCGTACACCTATCTTGGGGCAGGGGTGCTCTTCGCCGCGATCGGCGGCACGTTCCTCATCTGCCGGTACGATCCTTTCGTGGGTTTCTTCCGGATGACCGGCAACTGGAACATCCTGATCCTGGGGGCCAGCCTGCTGGCGATCGGCCTGTTCGTGGGCCGGCCGTACTGCCGTTTCCTGTGCCCGTACGGGGTGATTCTGCGTAACTTGTCGCGCCTCTCCAAGCGGCGCGTGACCATCACGCCCACGGAATGCATCACATGTCGCCTGTGCGAGGACGCCTGCCCGTTCGGCGCCATCCGCACGCCGACCGAGGACTGGCCCGAAGGCGAGTACCAGATTGCCAAGCGACGGCTGGCGTTCTTCCTGGTGTTGCTGCCGATCTTGATTGCCGCAGGCGGTTGGGGTGGCTACGCCCTGAAGGAGCGGCTGGCCCGGATGCATCCGAGGGTGCGAACCGCTGAGCGGGTCTTCCTCGAAGAGACCGGGCAGGTCACAGGCACGACCAACGCCAGCGATGCTTTCCGGACGACCGGCCAGGCCAGCGCGATGCTCTACCAGGATGCGACGGCGATTCGCAGTCGATTCGCCCTCGGGGGGGCTTTGCTCGGTGGATTCGTCGGACTGGTCGCGGGGGGCAAGTTGATTGCTCTTTCGGTGCGCCGCCGGCGTGCGGAGTACGAAGCCGATCCGGCGGATTGCCTCGCCTGTGGACGATGCTACCAGTACTGCCCGAAGGAACAGGAACGGCGAAAGCAGCGCCGGGACGCACGTTCGGGGCGGGGCAACCGATGAAGGCGGAAACGGCCAACATGAATCTGTGGCATCAGGCAGCGCGGACGACGACGCTGGTCGGTGCGGTTTTCTCCGGCATCTTCACGGGGCTGCTGGTGTGGAACCTGGTCGGCAGCGCCCTGATCGGACCCACCCGCGAGAACGATCTCGCGGCCCTGAAGGTCCAGGTCCAGAAGGAACCCGGCAACCAGGAACTGCTGGTGCAGATTCGCCAATTGGACCTCCAGATTCGGCGCGACCGCATCTGGCGCTGGGATTTCGCCCGCGAGGCCGCCTCTATGCTGCTGGGCAGTGCGGTCGTTCTCGTGGTGGCAGGCACGTTCGCCGGAGGATTGGCGAAGAAGCCGCCGCGACCGCAGCCGGTCGCGGAAAGAGGAGAGTTGCAGATGAGAGAGGCAAGACAAGCCCGCTGGTCGGTGGTGGGCGGGATCGCGGTCCTGGCAGTCGGAATGGGACTGCTGACATTGACCCGGTGGGTCAGTTTCGTGCAGGGTGGCAATGGCGATGGTGGAACGCCCTATGCTTCGCTGGAGGCCAGGCAAGCGCAGTGGCCGCGCTTTCGGGGCCTCGCCGGCGCTGGTGTCAGCACGCATGCCAATACTCCCACCTCCTGGAACGGCAAGACCGGGGCAGGGATTCTCTGGAAGACCCCGGTCGCTGTGCCCGGGCACAATTCACCGGTAGTCTGGGAAGACCGGATCTTCTTCTCCGGGGCGGATCCGAATTTGAGGCAGGTTCTGTGCTTCGACGGCAAGTCGGGCCAGTTGCTCTGGACCGGGGATGTGCCGACCGGACCGCTGCCGGCAGGCGAGGAATTCGAGCTCATGGAAGACACCGGCTACGCGGCCCCGACGGTGGCCACGGACGGCCGGCGGGTCTATGCGATCTTCCCCACCGGCGACGTGGCCGGCTTCGACTTCACCGGCAAACGCCTGTGGCACAAGAATCTCGGCCGGCCGGACAGTTCCTACGGCTATGCCTCGTCGCTGGAGACGTATCAGAACCTGGTGCTCATCGACTATGATCAGAGCGACGGCAAGGACGGCAAATCCCGCTTCCTTGCCTTGGACGGGACCTCCGGAAAGGTCGCCTGGGAGGCAAAACGCGCATTGCCGAGCACGTGGACGACACCGATCGTCGCGGACGTGGCGGGAAAGCCGCAGTTGATCACCGTCGCCGATCCCAACGTCGTGGCGTACGATCCGGCCAATGGCAAGGAACTCTGGCGCGCGGAGTGTGTCGGCGGAGATCTGGCGCCGTCGCCGATCTACGCGGGCGGGCTGGTCCTGGCGATCCAACCTTACTCACAGATGGTTGCGATCAAGCCAACCGGGCAGGGCGACGTCACGAAGACGCACATTGCCTGGAAGGCGGAGGACGGGATTCCCGACATCTGCTCGCCCGTCAGCAATGGCACGTACGTCTACTTGCTCGACAGCGAAGGCCTGCTCACCTGCTACCAGGTTGCGGATGGCAAGAAGGTCTACGAGCACGAGTTGAAAGACCAGTTCCGGGCGTCGCCCAGCATTGCAGGCGACAAGCTTTACCTGCTGAGCCTCAAAGGGGTCATGCACATTGCCCAGGTCGGGCCCGAGTACAAGGAACTGGGCAGGTGCGAGTTGGGCGAGGATTGCTTCGCCTCGCCTGCATTCGTGGACGGCCGGATCTACATCCGGGGGGCGAAAAATCTGTATTGCATCGGCGGAACCTCCGTGGGCAGCACCCCGGATACGAAGTAGAATGGCATGGAACAGTTGGATCTGACATTTGTAGACCAGATCGTCGCGAAGGTCGGCACCGGTCCGGAGAAGGTGTTGGAAATCCTTCAGGCGATCCAGGTTCATTACGGCTATCTGGCAATCGAGGCGTTACGGCGTACGTGCGAGTTAACGGGGATCGCGCCGGCCTCGATTGCCGGAGTTTCCACCTTCTACGATCAATTCCGGCACCGGCCCGCCGGCCGGCACATCATCCACATCTGTGTGGGCACAGCCTGCCACGTGAAAGGGTCGGCGCAAATCCTGGAGGAGTTCCGCCGGTACCTGGGCATCCCGGACGGCGAGGATACGGACTCTCAGAAGCTGTTCACCGTCGAGAAGATTGCCTGCCTCGGTTGCTGCACGCTGGCGCCGGCGGTGCAGATCGACGACATCACCTATGGCCATCTCACCCGTGAGGCTGTGCCCAAAGTTCTGAAGGATTTCCTCGCGCACGAGCAGGCCCGTGCAGCGGCGCATGCGAAATCCCGCCGGCCGCGCCCCCTCAAGGCCGGTTCCCAGGGCGAGATCCGCATCGGCCTGGGCTCCTGCTGCCAGGCGCGCGGTAGCGGGCGCCTGCATACCGCCTTGCAGGATGCCCTGGCGCGAACCGGCACCAAAGTGCCCGTCAAGCGAGTCGGTTGCGTGGGCATGTGTCACCAGACGCCTCTGTTGGAGGTGGTCCTGCCGAACGCGGCCTCGTTCCTCTATGCCCGGGTGCAGCCGGAGGATGCCAAGGCCATCGTCTTGCGGCACTTCGGCGTGAAGTGGCCCCACAAGAAGCTCACCAATGTTGTCTCGGGGGCGCTCGACCGCCTGCTGACGGATGAGAAATGGGAGCCGGTCACGCGGTACTCGATCCATCCACGGGACCAGGCGGTGTCCGATTTTCTGGGCCGGCAGATTCACATTGCCACGGAGCACTGCGGGCATATCGACCCGACCGATCTGGAGGAATACCGGCGTCACGGCGGTTTCCAGGCCCTGGAGAAGGTGCTCAAGGAATGGCCGCCCGAGGCGGTCATCGCGCAGATTGAGACGAGCGGCCTGCGCGGCCGGGGTGGCGCAGGTTTCCCCACCCATCTCAAATGGTCCGCGGTGCGTGCGGAGCAGGCCGAGAAGAAGCACATCATCTGCAACGGTGATGAGGGTGACCCCGGGGCCTTCATGGACCGGATGCTGATGGAATCGTATCCGTACCGCATCCTCGAAGGCATGATCATCGCCGCCCGGTGCGTCGGGGCGGATGAAGGGTATCTCTACATTCGTGCCGAGTATCCGCTGGCGATCAAACGCGTCACCGAGGCCTTGGAGAAATGCCGGGAACATGGCCTGCTCGGTGCACGCATCCTTGGCACGGACTTCTCGCTCCGGTTGCAGATCGTGGCCGGAGCGGGCGCCTTCGTCTGCGGCGAGGAGACGGCCCTGATGGCCAGTATCGAAGGCCGGCGCGGCATGCCCAGGCTGCGGCCGCCGTTCCCTGCGCAGAAGGGACTCTGGGGCCGGCCCACCCTGATCAACAACGTGGAAACCTACGCGTGCGTTCCCTGGATCATCCGCAATGGCGCCGAGGCGTTCGCCCGGATCGGCGTCGGCAGGAGCAAGGGCACGAAGGTCTTTGCCTTGGCCGGCAAGGTGGCCCGGGGCGGGTTGATCGAAGTCCCCATGGGCATCTCGATTCGCCAGATTGTCGAGGAAATCGGAGGCGGCATTGCCGGCGGGCTCAAATTCAAAGCGGTGCAGGTCGGGGGACCGTCCGGCGGGTGCATCCCGGCGGCGAAGGACAACTTGTCGGTGGACTATGAGACGCTGGCCGAAGCCGGTGCCATGATGGGCTCCGGCGGCCTGGTCGTGCTGGATGAGACCGATTGCATGGTCGATATCTCCCGCTATTTCCTCCAGTTCACCCAGAACCAGTCCTGCGGCAAGTGCACGTTCTGCCGGATTGGGACGCGGCGGATGCTGGACATCCTGGACCGCCTGTGCACCGGCAAGGGCGAGCGGGCGGACCTCGACGAGTTGGCGCATCTGGCGGCGACGGTCAAGAAAGGGAGTCTCTGTGGTCTCGGGAAGACCGCCCCGAACCCGGTCTTGACGACGATGCGGTACTTCCGCGAGGAGTATGAAGCTCACGTGGCGGGGCGCTGTCCGGCGGGTAAGTGCAAAGCCTTGATCAAGTATACGATCACGGACGACTGTATCGGCTGCACGATCTGTGCCCAGCACTGCCCGGTTGACGCCATCGCCATGAAGCCGTACGAGAAGCACGAGATCGACCTGGAGAAATGCACCCGGTGTGGGACGTGCAAGGCCGTTTGTCCTTCCCGCGCCGTGCGCGTTGAGTAGCTATGCCGAAGATCACGATCGACAACCGCGACGTGGAAGTGGAGACCGGCACGACGGTCCTCCACGCCGCGCAGAAGCTGGGGATCTCGATTCCCACGATGTGCCATCTGCACGGTCACGAGGCCACGACAAGCTGCATGGTGTGCGTGGTCAGGCTGGTGGGTGCGAGCGGGCTGGTGCCGGCGTGCGGCACGGTAGTTCGCGACGGAATGCGGGTCGAGAGCGAATCGGACGAGGTCCGCGAAGCAAGGAAAGCGGCTCTGGAACTGTTGCTTAGCGACCACGTGGGCGACTGCGCAGGACCCTGTCAGATGGGCTGCCCGGCCCATATGAACATCCCGCAGATGATCCGCCAGATTGGGGCGGGCCAGTTGCATGCAGCCGTCGTGACGGTCAAGCAGGATATCGCCTTGCCGGCGATCCTGGGACGAATCTGCCCGGCTCCCTGTGAAAAGGCCTGTCGGCGAAGACTGCACGATGAGGCGGTCTCGATCTGTCTGCTCAAGCGCTACCTGGCCGATGTGGATCTGCAGTCCCCGGCGCCTTACGTGCCGCTGCGGCAGCCGAGTCGTGGCAAACGGGTGGCCATCATCGGCGCCGGTCCCGCGGGTCTGGCGGCGGCATATTACCTGCAGCAGGACGGTTTCGAGTGTACGGTCTTCGACGATCACGACGAGCCCGGCGGTATGTTGCGGTACGGTGTGTCGGAGCAGGACCTGCCCCGGGACGTGCTGGCGGCGGAGATCGCCCGGGTCCGCGACCTCGGCGTGACATTCAAGCTCGGCACTCGTGTCGGGGTCACGATCCCGATGGCGGAAATCCGCAGCCACTTCGACGCGGTGTTCCTCGGCACCGGCGCGGGGACGCCGGAGCAGGTGGAACCGCTGGGCATCAAGGCGTCACCGGATGGCATCAAGATCGACAGCCAGACCAGTGCCACGAGCGTCTCCGGCGTATTCGCCGGCGGCGACGCGGTTCGTAGGCGTCGACTGACCATTCGCGCCGTCGCAGAGGGGAAAGAGGCCGCGACGTCGATCCGACAGTATCTGCGGGGGGAACTGGTGGCCGGCGGCCCCAGGGTATTCAACAGCCGCCTGGGTAAGCTGTACGAGGGAGAGATGGAGATCCTCCTCCAATCGGCGAGTGCGGCGTCCCGACGCAAAGCCTCCGGCTCCACCGGCGCGTTCACGGGCGAACAGGCCCGTGCCGAGGCCCTTCGGTGCCTGCATTGTGACTGCCGCAAGTTGGATACGTGCCTGCTGCGACAGCACGCCCAGGCGCATGACGCCCGCCAGGCGAGATACAAGGCCGAGCGACGCCCATTCGTGCAGCAGACACAGCATCCCGATGTCCTCTATGAGCCGGGCAAGTGCATCGATTGCGGTATCTGCATTCAGATCGCGACCGAAGCCGGCGAGAAACTCGGGTTGTCCTTTGTCGGACGCGGTTTCGACGTGCGCGTGGCCGTGCCGTTCAACGAGACTCTGGCCGAAGGCTTGAAGATCGCGGCGGCCCAGTGTGTCCAGGCCTGTCCCACCGGGGCTCTGGCCTTCAAGGATGCACGTGGCAGGTAGGATAGGCCGGTGCAACCGGTGAAGGCCAAAGACAGGAGCGGCAGCGGAAAGCGGAGTCTTCACCGCTTACCGATGGCGTTTGCCTGTGTCCCATGAGCCATCGGCAAGCTGCGCTTGCCGCTGCCACCCGGAAGATCATGCCTCGCCACGTACGGTTCTGCCGGTCAGTGTCCGCCGGCCACGAGCAATGCGACCTCGGCCACGCGGCGGCCGAGGGCCTTGACGGTCGTCAGGCCGATTTCGTCTTTCAGCACGCCGCCTTCAGCGCCGCTCCAGACGGTGGCGCCGTGCCGCGGACTCGGGCGGCCGTTGCCGACCAGGATCATCTCGTTGCAGAACAGCGAGATCTGTACCGACTGGATCGTGACTTCCTGCCCGCCGTTGCGGGTGCCGCCCACGGCCACGACGCCGGCGACTTTGTTGCGCAGGGCGAACTTGTCTTGGTACAGGACGATGCAGCGTTCCAGGAACGCCCGGCACAGGGAGCTCATGTTGCCGAAGTAGACCGGCGTGCCGAGGATGATGCCCCGGACCCGGGGATCGGCCAGGTTCGGGACGAGCGGGGGGAAATCGTCCGGCTCGCCCTGGGCGAGAGGGACGCCTGCCGCGATGTTACCATCAATCCTCAGGCCGGCCAACTCAACCAATTCCGTCTCGATTCTGGGACTGACCTCTTTCGCGGCCTGGAGGCATACGCCCAGTGCCGTGGCGGTCGATTTGCCTTTACGCGGGCTGCACGAGATGGCGACAATCTTGATGGCCCCCTCGTGCGGGACGGATTCTGCCGCGGCCGGTGCGACAACCGTCGCTGCCGCGGCTCCGGCGGCCACCGAATTCCTGACGAAGTCGCGACGCGTGACGCTCTGCATGAGGAACCTCCTGTGTAGCGAAGATTTTGCGAACCGTTCTTGCCTTGTTGAGTATATACGGCTACGATAGGTGCCGACAAGCTGAAGAGGTTTTGGCGCACGCCGTATTCAGAGCGGCGGCTCGCACGGGGACTGCCGCTGGAATGGAGCCGGATGGTGACCAAGTCACGGGAATGGGCATGAGTGGTATCGCTGTAGTTCAATCAAGGGGTGTATGCATGACGAGATGGGTTCGGTTGGGCTTGGTGGCCTGCATGGTGGTCGTGATCCTCGAGAGCGGTCTTTCGGCGGCGGACTGGCCGCAGTGGCGCGGACCGAACCGCGATGGCGTGTGCACGGAGACGGGTCTGCTTCAGCAATGGCCGAAGGAAGGGCCCAGGCTGTTGTGGGAAATCACCGGTCTGGGACCGGGGTATTCCTCCGTTTCGATCGCGAACGGCCGGCTCTACACGATGGGCGACCGCCAGAAGTCTCAATATGTGTACGCCTACGACCTGGGCAACCGGAAGGAATTGTGGGCGGCGCGGGTGGGGCAATCTCACAACGATGGTCCCCGTTGTATCCCGACGGTGGACGATGGCTTGGTCTATGCTATCGGCACCGGCGGCGACGTGGTCTGTGTCGCGGCCGACAGCGGCAACGTGGTCTGGACGAAAAACCTGCTGACGGATCTGGGGGGGGCCGCCAATCCCAACTGGAAGTTCAGCGAGTCGCCGCTGATCGATGGC
>JALORE010000371.1 GCA_025459125.1 Planctomycetota bacterium
ACGCAACTGGCGTGGGCCAACCGGTTGCTCGGCCCGACGACGAAGTTGTCGAAGGTGTAGTCCGGATGCAAAGCCGGGCCCGGCGGCAGGGCTTCGACCGTCTTTTGCGTCTGCCCGTTGCTGATCAGGAAATCCACCGTGACGAGGTGGCCCGTGACCTGCTGGGCCGCCCGGGTGAAACTGCCTTTGCAGTTCTGGTCGAGGAACCGGACACTCGCCTCATCCGGGCAGCCGATCCCCAGGGAGCCGCCGTCGAAACGAACGACTTTCAGATCCTCGAACCACTTGCGTGCGTTCGCGGGATCCGCGGCCCGAGCCCGTTCTACCACATCAGCAAAGATGCGTTCCACTTCCTGAGCGGACAAAGCGATCCTCCTTCGTCGTGCTCACCCGGAATCGCTTCCCCGATCCAAAGACGGGCGTGCCAACGCGGCACGGCTCCCCGGGGTAATCATGTACCAGAAGACCCGCCGGCTGTCAAAGGAATCCGCCCCGGACACAACGCGAAGTCGCAAGACATTCTGGGTGGGCGCATTCACCACGCCCTCCTTGAGGACCTTGAGTCTGCCCTGGGAATCCGCCCGGGGAGCCGGGGCGAGGATTTCCGTGCCGGTGCCTTGCATTTTGGCGAAAGGCCGGTACCATGAGCAGGACTATGGGTATATTCTCGAAGACCGCGGAATTCCTGAAAGATCGGCTGAGCAAGACGCGCGACAAGATCAGCAGCTCGCTGGCATCCGTGTTGAGCTTCGGCCGCAAGATCGACGACGCACTGCTCAATGAGCTGGAAGAAACGCTGATCAGCGACGATCTGGGGGTCGAGACCACGGAGAAGTTGATCGGCGACCTGCGTGAAGCCTACCGCAGCCGCAAGATCTCCCAGTCCCAGGAGATCATCCCCTTCCTCAAGGAGCACATGAAGAGTTACTGGCCGCTCGAGGACCGGCAACTGCGCACCGCGCCGAGCGGACCGACGGTGATCCTCGTGGCCGGCGTCAACGGGACCGGCAAGACCACCAGCATTGCCAAGCTCGGCTATATCTTCCATCGCAACGGCAAGAAGGTCATCGTGGCGGCCTGTGACACGTTCCGGGCCGCGGCGGTCGAGCAACTGACCATCTGGGCCGAACGGATCGGCGTCCAGATCGTCAAGCACCAGGCCGGCAGTGACCCCGCGGCGGTCGCCTACGATGCCTGCGATGCCGCGCTTGCCCGGGGCGTGGATATCCTGATCCTCGACACCGCCGGCCGGCTGCACACGAAGAAAGACCTGATGCTCCAGCTCACGAAGATCCGTGATGTCGTCGCCAAGAAGATTCCCGGCGCCCCGCACGAGGTGCTGCTCGTCCTCGACGCCACCACCGGTCAGAACGCCATCTCGCAGGCCCAGTTGTTCACCGAGGCGATCAACCTGACCGGCATCTTCCTGGCCAAGCTCGACGGCACCGCCCGGGGCGGGATCGTGATCGCGATCAAGGAGAAGCTCGATATCCCGGTGAAGTTCATCGGCCTGGGCGAGAAGCCCGAGGACATCGCCGAGTTCGATCCGGGCAACTTCGTCGAAGCCCTCTTCGCCCCGGCGAATCACACGAAGTGAGGTTCGTCGTGGGCTCGCAAGAGCAGTGTGGCATGGGCTCCCCAAGCGTTCAAGAGGGTTTGTTAGGCGAATTTGTATAGACAGCCAGCAAATTTGCCGCTAATCTGCTGGTGATGTTTACACGGCTATTCCATCTGCCCAATCATTCTTTCTTTCTGTTCGGTCCGAGAGGCACGGGAAAAACGACTTGGCTCCGGCACGTTCTTCCGGACGCACTCTGGTTCGATCTGCTGCGAACTCAAACGTTCCTTGCGTTGACGCGGCAACCCGATTCTTTCCGCCAGCAGATCGAGGCACGGCCCGCGGGAAGTTGGGTCGTAGTGGACGAAGTACAGCGTCTGCCGCCCCTGCTGAACGAAGTGCACGCCCTCATCGCCGAACGCGGCCACACCTACCGATTCGCACTCAGTGGATCCAGCGCCCGCAAACTCAAACGGATGGACGTCAACCTGCTGGCCGGACGCGTGATCAACCGCCAGTTCTTCCCGCTTACGGCGGCGGAACTCAACTATGAATTCGATCTCGACCGCATCCTGCGGTTTGGGCTTCTTCCCCAGATTCACGCAGAACCACACTTTGCCCTCGATGTGCTGGACGCGTACGTCGCGAACTACATCCGCGAGGAAATACAGCAGGAGGCTCTCGTTCGGAATCTTGATGCGTTCTCGCGTTTCCTTGAGGTCGCAGCGTTAATGAGCGGGCAGGTTGCCAATGTGTCTGGCTTGGCCCGCGACTGTGCCGTAGCGCGACCGACGGTACAGGGCTACTTCGCCACACTCATCGACACCCTGATCGGTATTTGGCTGCCCGCTTGGCGGAAACGGGCCAAGGTCAAGGAGGTAGCCAATCCGAAGTTCTATCTCTTCGACCCCGGCGTCGTTCGCGCGCTGGCGGGCCGTCTCCGCGAGCCTCTGGATGCGGCGGAGCGGGGATTTCTCCTCGAAACGTGGATTCTGCACGAGCTGCGCGCGGCCATGGCGATACAGGATACCGGCGGTCAGCTTCACTACTGGCGAACGCCCAGCGGTGCGGAGGTGGACTTCGTCTGGACGCGGGCGGCGTATGCTCTGGGCGTGGAGGTGAAAGCCGCCACGGCTTGGCGAACCGAGTACGGTGCCTCCCTCAAGTCCCTGATCGCCCAAGGGGCCCTTCAGGCAGGTTATGGCGTCTATCTCGGCAACGCGGAACTCAAAGATGGAGCATTGCGAGTTCTTCCGATCCGACGATTCCTCAAAGAACTGCCGTCTGGCAACATCCTCGTGCCGGGTCGGGAAACATGACGTGTTGCTGAATTCGGTGAGAGGTGCGGCTTTGGGAACAGCTCGTAAGGTGGATGTGTATGCCCAACTTGTGCAGAGCAGGAAGCGCTGCACCCTGTGCCAAGAAGCACAGTCGCGTCTTGAACTCAACAACCCAGCCACATATTCAGCCGGGGCATTCGATTCAGGTGAGTTAGGACCGTGGACGAGATGGCAGGGTAATCTCGACGCAGAAATTCTGATCGTCGGGCAAGACTGGGGGGGCACAGACGACCTCGAGAATCATGGCGGGTGTGAGCCACCAGATAATCCGACAAACACAGCCATCGCAGGGTTTCTGCGCGCTTTGGGTCTTGATGTCGATGATCCACCTTCCTCATACGATACCGCCACGGGCCGATTCGGACGGCACGGTACCGTCTTCTTGACGAATGCAATTCTCTGCATCAAGTCCGGCGATATCCAAGCGACAGTCACTCAGCAATGGTTCACCAATTGCGGGCCGAAGTTCCTTCGACCGACCATTGAGCTCATTGACCCGCTTGTTGTGGTCACACTTGGAGGGATGGCTGCACACGGTATCCAGGTGGCATATGGGCTTCAGAAGAGAAAGTTGAAGGAGATCTTCGCCGATCCATCACCAACTTGGATCACCGATCGTGTCTACCGGCTTCCTTTATATCATCCCTCCTGGAAAACTTGGCGCTTCAGATCACGCGAGCAACAAACGTCAGATTGGCGTAGGATTGCGCCCATTTCGGACGAAGTCAAGAGGATCCGACAGCAGCGAAGCAGAGACACGGGTTCTGACTTTAGAGGCTCCGGAGGCACTGCTCAATAGGTGAAAGGAGTGGCCATGTGCCCAAGGTCGTTCGCCAGACGAGTGTCTGTGAAGGTATTCTGTCTATCGGTGGCCACGACCACCATGGCGATGGCTCAACAGGACGTACCGACGCCCAAACCGGTGCCGCGCTTGCAGATCGTGCCGCTGCCGTATGAGCAGGCGTCGTTTCAGCGGGAGGGAGTGGAGATCACGCGCTACCATTTCGGCGCGGGGTTGAACCGGCCGTTCCTGTTCCCGGTAATCGGGCCGGCGGGACGCAGTCTGACGCGCATGGGACATCCGCACGATCCGGTGACGCACAGCCATCACAATTCCGTCTGGATGTCGCACGTCGACGTGGGCGGGGTGGATTTCTGGAGCGACCGGCGGCTCGGCACGGTTCGGCACAAACGGATCGTCCGGTACGAGGACGAAGGCGAGAGGTCGTACCTGGTCGCGGAGAACGAGTGGGTGGACAAGGAGGGGAAGGTCATACTGCATGAGACGCGGCAGATCAGCGTGGTGCTGTTGGAGGCAAAGGAGTGGCTCCTCATCATCGATTCGGCCTTCACGGCGCAGGACAAGGCGGTGACGCTGGGCCAGACCCCGTTTGGCTTTCTCGGAGTGCGGATGGCCAAGACCATCGGCGTCAACGATGGCGGCGGACAGATCCGCAACTCCGAAGGAGGGGTCAACGAGAAGGAGATCCTCTGGAAGCAGGCCCGCTGGGTGGACTACTCCGGGGCCATCGAGAACGGCCGGATCGAAGGGATCACGCTGTTCGACCACCCCGGCAATCCGAATCACCCCTCCTACTTCCATGTGCGCAACGACGGCTGGATGGGCGCGTCACTGACGTATGATGGCCCCCGGGACATCGCACCAGACCGGCCGCTGCGCCTGCGCTATGGTCTCTACGTTCACAACGATCTGAAGCCATCGGTGGAGATCAACAAACACTGGAAGTCCTTCGCCGAAATGCCATAGGGCCCATCCGGAACACGATCACCTGCCAGCTCACGAGCGTCGATTACCCCGCCGAGGTGAGCTACCTGGCGACCGACACCGTCTTCACCTACGACGCCGCCGGCAACCGGATCGACGTGAACGACGCCAGCGGCGTGACGCCCTGCACGACCAACAGCCTCAACCAGTACACCCAGGCCGACGGAGGAATTAAGGGTTTCAGGTACGAATGGCATGAAGACAAGGGGTAGTAACCTCGCGGTGACCGCGTTCTCGCTACCGAGAGTACTGATTTCCCAGCGTCAGAGCCGCTTGACTTCCTGCCATTCCCCCCGGACACCTTTAATTCCCTGTTCGGGAAATTGGGCCCAAAACGAGGGTGCCATCAGATCGTCACATGCGGGCGCAGCCGGAGTACGAGACCCTGAGATCGCTGAGGGAATGCCCCGAGGGCTGCACCGCGTGCCGGTCCCGCCCCGTGGGAGGCCGGCACGCGGCCGGAAGGGAACTCGGTGGCGCAACAGAAAGGCCCCGGCCGGGCCTCGGAGACGGGCACGGGCGGGGCCTGGGAATCAGTGCCGGGCTCAGACTTTCGGGTAGCCGCCCAGGTACTCGGTCCGGGGCAGTTGGCCGACCAGGGGCAGAGCATACTGGAGGTACGCCTCCGTGACGCCGTTGCCGTCGGCGTTGATGAATTCGTCGGGCATCGACTTGGTCTTTTCCGCCACGTTCTTGAGCTCTGTGCGGAAGAGTTCGACGCCGTAGCGCCGGCCGTCGCCGGTCCGTTTCATGGCCACCGAGCCGTTGTCGTGTTGCAGCGCGTACTTGACCGCCTCGCGGCCGCAGCGCCGGGCTTCGTCCGCATCGACGGTCGACTGGAATCCCGGGAAGCTCCGCTGCAGGTAGCCGAACGTGTCCGCGCGGATTCGCTTGATGTTGAGGTTGTTCTTCACCGCTCCGCTGCAGGTAGCCGAACGTGTCCGCGCGGATTCGCTTGATGTTGAGGTTGTTCTTCACCTGGGCGGCCAGGAAGTCGGCCAGGGCCCCGGTGCCGGAAAGCTGGATATTGCCGTGCTGATCTTTCTCGGCGTTCTGGGCGATCTTCTTGGCCCAGGTCTCGCCGTCGGCGTCGCACATGCCCTCGCTGACCGCGATGACCGCCCGGCCATGCTTCTTGTAGACAGCTTCCACATCGGCCAGGACCTTGCCGATAGAGACCGGCCGCTCCGGGAAGTACAAGAGATGCGGACCGTCGTCGTCCCGTTGGCGCCCCAGCGCCGCGGCGGCCGTCAAAAAGCCCGCGTGCCGGCCCATGATCACGTCGATCTTGACGCCGGGCAGCGCCCGGTTGTCCAAGTCGTCGCCCATCAGGGCGCAGGCCACGAATTTGGCGGCACTGCCATAGCCGGGGCAGTGGTCCGTCACGAGCAGATCATTGTCCACCGTCTTGGGGACGTGGAAGGCACGGATATCGAAGCCGCTTTCATCCGCCACGGTGTTGAGGATGTAGGCGGTGTTCGCCGAGTCGTTGCCGCCGATGTAGAAGAAGTACTTGACGTTGCGTTTCTTGAAGGTCTCCAGGATCCGGCGGCAGTACGCCGCATCGGGCTTGTCCCGGCTGCTCCCCAGCGCCGAGGACGGCGACACCGCCACCGTCTCCAGCGTCTCGGCCGACAGCTTGCCCAGGTCGATGAACTCGTCCTTGACCATGCCGGCGACGGCGTGAATCGCGCCGTAGATACTCTGAATCTCCGGGTGTTTCTTCGCCTCTTCGACCACTCCGACCAGCGACGCGTTGATCACCGCCGTCGGTCCGCCCGACTGCCCCACCACCGCATTTGCTTTCGGTGCACTTGCCATGCCAATTGTCTCCATACTAACTTGGACGGCCCGCGCGTAACGCCAGCCGACCATCAACTTGAGCCGGCCTTCCCGCGCCCGTTGGGGCGTGGGGGACCTGCTACACCTCTTCGACCTACGCGAACCCGTCATTATACCGGCGGCCACGCCACGCTCAACAGGTACCGGCCAAGAAAAATTGGGGGCTTTTCCTCGGGTCGCGACGTCGCTATGCTGGGGGACGCGCGGCTCGCGCAACAGGAGTCTCGGTATGATGACACGCAAAGTGAATTGGACCGTGGTAACGTTCCTGGGCCTGGTCCTCCTAGCGCCGGCACGCGGGACAGACGAGGCCGCGCCCCAGGCTCAGGCCCTGACGTTCTTCGGCTGGTCGGATCAGCATGTGTCGGTCCAGGGCGACGGCGCCCACCTGGTCCCGGCCCTGGAGGCGATGAACGCCCTGCCGGGACGCGCGTACCCGGAGGCCCTCGGTGGAACGGTCGCGAAGCCGGCCTTCGTCTTGGGCCTGGGCGATATCAGCGAATGGCCCAGCCAGGCAGCTCGAAACACCTATGAGCGACTCGTCACCCAGCAGCTCAAGTTCCCCAGCTACGACATCGCCGGCAATCATGATATCGGCGGACTATCCCCACGCGACACCGTCCTCGACTGGCTCAAACAGCGTCACGGAGCCCTGCGCTACAGCTTCGAAAAAGGCGGCGTGTGCTTCATCGGCCTGTTCTCCGAGTACGATGAGAAGTTGAACAACCCCGCCCAGCCGATTGCGAAAGCCGCTCTCGACTACCTCCGCCGGACGCTGGCGCAGGTACCCAAGGGCAAGCCGGTGGTCGTCGCGACCCACCTGTGCTTCGACGCGATCACGAATCGGGACGAGTTTGTCGAAGCTTTCGGTGATGCCAACGTGATCCTCGTTCTGGGCGGCCACTATCACAAGGCAACGGTTCATGAATACCGCGGCTATCACTTCGTGCAACTGCCCTCCCCCGAGCCGAAGTCCGCCGGCGAGTTC
>JALORE010000113.1 GCA_025459125.1 Planctomycetota bacterium
CCGGGAGGCGACCACGGTCCCGAGCAGGTTCGAGTAGCCGTCCTCCCAGGAATACGCCAAACGGGACTCCGGCACCGGGCCGGTGGAGCGGAAGCCGTACCAGGTGAGGATCTTGTGCCAGCTGACCAGGTTGAAGGCCAGATACGGACCCAGGACCCGCGCCACCTCCCGGGCGATCTGCTGTCGCTGCCCGAGTGGTCGGGCCGGCCAGTCGTTGGGATACGAGAGCTGCACGCGGTGCCGCGAGCGATCGGCCAGGAGCTTGAAGGAGAACATCCGGTCGCCGCGCAGCAGGTGCCGATAGCTGTCGGCGGCCCGGTACGCGGTCCAATCGGCGGCGATCCGCACGTGCCTGATGTCGAGGTGCCCGCCGCAGCGCGTGTAGGCGATGCCGTTCTTCTCCCACGGATGGTCGTAGTACCCGTGCGTCCCGAGATTGCCGCCGACAAATGACGTTCCCAGAACCGCGGTCGGAGAATCGCCCCGGCGCAGCCGCGGCGGGAAGTTGAACCGGGTGACAACCACCTCGCTGGCCGCACCCGCCATCCCCCGATCGGGCAGAACCTGGCATCCCGCTCGCACCAGCCCCAGCAGCGCCGGGCCGAGTCGTAGCCCGCCCCCCGGCGTGTGCCTGGTTTCCCTCATCGATCGTATCCCCCAGTTCTCGCGCGGCTGATCCGATCTTCCCGAGCGGCCCGCCGTCTTCGGCGCCGTCCGGCCCTCCCGGACACCTTTCCACTACGCCGGGCTGCCTCCCGGGTGCAGTCCGCGTGGATCGGGAGATAATCGTCCGGAAGATTGATGTCAGGGCCCGACTTCAGTATTCTACCTGGTGACACGGGCGGTACGGCCGCATACTTGTGGCGGAACGATGCGGTCCATGGGTAGGACGAAAACGGATGACAGGATCTGAGAAATGAAACACCAGACGACTCTCACTGTGGTGCTCGTGTTCATGGGCACCAGTGCGTTCGCGCAGGACCAGTTGGGCCTGGGGCTGATTTTGGGCGAGCCGACCGGCTTGAGCGTGAAGTACTGGCTCGATGACGAGCACGCCATTGACGGGGCGGCCGGCTGGTCCTTCTGGGACGACGACGGCTTCCAACTGCATGCCGACTACCTGTGGCACAACTACGAACTGCTGGACCTCGGCGAAACGGAGGGCCGGGTGCCCGTGTACTACGGCCTCGGTGCGCGGCTCAAATTTGAGAACGACGACAATCGCGGCCGCGGTGACGATGACGATACCGTATTCGGTATCCGCGCCCCGCTGGGGATCACCTACCGCTTCGCCAACGAGCCGCTCGACCTGTTCGCGGAGATCGTTCCCGTTCTCGATCTGACCCCGGATGTCGAGCTGAATCTCAACTTGGCGGTCGGCATCCGCATCTATGTTCATTGATAAGCCTCGTGGGCGGGGTTGCTCGCGCGTCGGAATCGCGGGTGGCTCTTTTGTGCCGTGTGCCCCGGAGCAGGAATGGTTTTAACCGCCGTGGGGGGCGAACATAGACTGCCCGTTTCGCATATCGAGCCGTAGGCGATGGCCGAGGCACGGAGCGTACCGTGCGTGCGAGAGCAATTATCGTTAGTTTCTTCTCAAGCATCCATGTTGAAACGTGTTTGTGTCTATTGCGGCAGCGGGGTCGGGGGGCAGGATGGGTACGCGGAGGCGGCGCGGGGGCTGGGCCGGGCGCTGGTCGAGCGGGGGATCGGGCTGGTCTTCGGCGGCGGGCGGATCGGGATGATGGGCGTCCTGGCCCAGACGGTCCTGCAGGGCGGTGGCGAGGCCATCGGTGTGATCCCCAAGGATCTCATGGACAAAGGGTTGGGCCTGACCTGCGTCACCTCGCTGCGGGTCGTCGAGACGATGCACGCCCGCAAGGCCCTGATGGCGGAGCTGGCGGACGGCTTCATCGCACTGCCGGGCGGCTACGGTACGGCAGAGGAATTCTTCGAGGCCCTGACCTGGGCCCAGCTCGGGCTGCACGCAAAACCCTGCGGCCTGCTCAACGTCAAAGGTTACTTCGAGCACCTGATCCGTTTTGTGGACCACGCGGTGCAGGAGCAATTCATCGATCGGCCCAACCGCGACCTGCTGCTCGTGGCCGATACCCCCGAGGCTCTGCTGGCCCGGCTCGATGCCTGGACGCCGCCGCCCATCGATAAAGCCGCCTGGGCCACCCGGCTCCTCAAGGACCGCCCACTGTGAACAGGCAGGCTTGCTGGTCGAGGACCTGGCCGGCGGGCGTGGCGATCCTGGTCTGGGCATAGTAGACGCCGGGGACGGCGCCGGTGCTGTCCCAGGCAGCCGAGTAAGAGGCCGAGCCGGACAGGCCGCTCAGACGCCTCAGCAGCAGGCCCGCCACGATCTCATCCGAGCCGTACCGGCGGATGACCACCTCCACGATGACATCGGCGGCTTGGCCGGTGGCGCTGAGACCGAGACTGACGGTTACCGTATCCGCCGGCTGGTAGAGCCGTTTGTCGGTCGACAGGGCGGCAATCTGGACGCCGGAAACAGCGACCTCCACATCCAGAACGTAATGCCGGTAGAAGCGGACCTCGGTCGTCTGGGCGTTGTAGAAGAACGGATACAGCCGCACGATCAGTGTGGAGGAACCGCCGGAGCCGGGGATCAGCCGCCAGTCGAGGTCCTTGGCCGGGTACCAGCCGCGGGCGGTCGGGAGTTCCTTGTTCACGCGGTCCCGAGCGGCCTGGAGAGGAGCCTGTGCGGCGTCCTGCATCAGGGTCGCCAGCGGCAGCACCAGGCCGAGGGCCGTCCGGAGCTCGCTGCGCTGACGCACCCGCACATCCTGAACGACCGTCCCAGGCGGCAGCTCCCATTGCATGCTGTAGCAGGGGACCATCGGTTGGCCGTTCTCGAGGAGCACGTCTCCGCCGGGAATGGTCACGTGGTCCTTGCCGTCGACGGTCTTGACCTCGTAATCGGGAATCGTGACCTGCTCGCCAAGCCCAGGCATTGGGGCCGGCGCCGCGACCGCCGCGGCGGCGACGGGGGCGCCGAGCGCCCCGAACTTCGGGTCGCCGTAGTAATTGTACTCCATGGCCCAGTATTCCCAGGTGGCATCGCCGGTCGCGGCGCGGTTACGGCGGTAGTCCCGGAAGGCTTTGCCCGCGGTCTGGGCGGGGTCCCACTGGGTGAAGAACGCGGTGCCGGAGGCGGTGTTCTGGCCGCTGGGGGAGACCTCGGTCGCGCCGATATACACGGCGGCGCCGCGGGCGAAGAAGTTCTCCGCGAAGCCGTCGTCGCCATCGTTGTGGGCAACGACGTCGCCGTTCGGATCATAGATGGACCAGTCGCCTTCATAGTTGCCCGTCAGGCACGACAGGACGAAGACCAGCGGGTGCGCGTCGAAACTCAGCTCATTGACATCGACGTTGTCCAGGGGCGAGCAGGTCCCCGGATTGCCATGGCCGCGCATGGTCAGAATGTCGATCCGCTCATCCCGGTCCTGGAGGTAGGCGACGTAGCGGTCGTTCCAGCCGTCCGCGTAGTAGGCATCGAGAACGAGCAGGCGATCCGAGCTCTCCCGGGCGACGGCGATTTCCTCCCGGCCGTCGCCGTCGAGGTCGCCGCAGGCGACGCCGTCCTGCCGTGTATCGCTGCCGGTCGTCCGTGCTCCCTCGAAATTCAGGAAACGCGAGTGGATCGTGGAGCATTTGTTTCGTTTGAAGGTCCAGCCGCCGGCCCCATCGGTGGTCCAGCCGTCGTTCTGGATGAGCACGAGCCGGCGCTTGCTGTCGATCTCGTCGTCGACGAGCACCGCGATCTCGTCCACGCCGTCGCCGTCGAAATCGCCGGCCGTCAGGCTGTCGAACGGGCTGTACAGCGGGCAGGGGAGTTCGGCAATGACTGTCCCCGTGTTGCTGTAGACGCGGATCACGTCGTCCTCATCGCTGCCGACGAGGATCTCGGCCCCGGGACTGGTGGCGTTGACATCGCCGACAGCCAGGCCGTCATAGGTGGTGAAGGGCACCGGGAATGTGCGCAGCAGATTCAGGCTGGGCACGCCGGAGTTGTCGTACTCGTAAATCCGGATCGTGCCGCCGCCGGTGGTCCGGGCGAGCACGATCTGCTCCTGGGCCGTGCCTTCGGTAGGTCCGCAGGCGAGCACATCCCAAGGCTCGAGTGTCGCGCTGAAGCTCTGGCGGCCCCCCGGCGTGTCGTAGGCGACGATGATCTGGTCGCCGGCGAGAGAGCCGACGACGACCTCGTCCTTGCCATCGCCGTCGAGGTCGCCGGCGGCCAGGGCGTCACCCGGATCGAAGGGACATACTTCGAGCAACGAAAACGTGGTCCGGACGAGATCAAGATCGCGCTGGGCCGCGCCGCGCATCATGTTCGCCGCCGGATCGAGGCGGAGAGCCCAGAAGTCGGTGCCGCCGAGATTGGCCAGCACGAAGCCCTCGCCGGCGTTCATGGGGAAATCGTGGCCGTTGTTCATCTGCTCCTTCTGGATGTGCGTGCTCCAGTGATGGGCGTTCGGGCTGTCGGTCATGATCTCCCCGCCGGCGCCCTGGCCGACCCAGGTGGTGTAGATATCGCGGGCGGAGCCGACGAAGTTCTCCGTCTCGCCTTCGCTGCCGCTGGTGACCAGGCCGTAGGAGCGGTCGAACGTGGAGGCCAGGCCGGCCTGCATGGCCTGGATCAGCACGGCGTCGCTGTCGCCGATGAGCCGGGCGGTGATCAGCTCCGGGACGTTGTCGGCGCCCTGCGTATCGCCGTAGGGTAGATCGGAATACCCGACGACGTCGCTGGTATCGTCGCTGCCCCAGACGATATCCGTAACATCGACCGTCCAGGCGGGCAGGATCTCCGCCTCGCCGACCAGCAGCAGGTAGCCATTGGACAGGTAATTGCCGGCGACGCCGTCGCTGCCTTTCATCCCCGCGCCCCAGGCGAGAATCCAGCCGCGCACCGTGGCCGGATCGCCGGAGCCGATGCCCAGGGCGTAGCCCAGGATACCGTTGCGATGGTAAGCCAGCGTCGCCATTTGGGCGAAAACGTCATCGGCGCCCAGGAAGAACTCGGACTGGCAATTATCCGGATTTGTGACGATCAGGTAATCGGAGCCCGCGATGGCGGATTCGATCTCGTCGGCCAGGCGCCGGCCGCTCTCGGTCCGCACGCAGGAGCGGGTGAGCCGCCAGGGGTCCCCGAGGAATTCGGTCGTGAGGCGGACCGGGTCCTCGCCGATGGCGTAATGGGTCGCGCCGGGGCCGGGGAGCTGGACCGGGATCGCCAGGTACTCGGCCGAGATCGAGCGGCCGGGCCGGATCTCCCAGGTAGCGCTGGCGTCGCCAAACAGGTCCAGGTCCACGGTGCACTCGCGGCCATCGGCGGACAGATCGGTCCGGACGTAGTAGGTATCCCGGGCCTCCGCGAGCGCCTGGAGACCGTCGAGGTTGTCGCGGATCTGGTCGCAGAAATAGGAGACGGTGCCGGCGTTGCGGACGGTCAGCTCGATGCGGAACGCGTTCTCCTCGCGCCACACCCGCCGGGTCAACTCCAGCTCGGGGGCGCCGCGCTGGAGGCGGATGTCGCGGGTGATCGTCTGGATGCAGGTGTCGTTGGCGACCGCATCCGCCCGCAGGACGTAGTTGCCGAGGGGCAAATCCACCGGCCGCCAGGTGATCGGATAGAGGTGGTTGTCGCGCGATGGGATCGTCCCGATGGGCGTGCCGTTGACGGAGAACCGCACTTCCTGCACCGGCAGCTCGACGATGTCCCAGATCTCGCCCGAGTGGCCGGGCGGGGCCTCGACGCCGCCGCCCGAGAAGACCAGGCGCATGTCCCACGTGAGGGCGTAGACCTGGATGGGGATCTCGGTATCGCTGCCGGTCGTAGTGCCGGGAACGTAGAAGGTTTCGTCGGGGAAGGGCCACTCGAATTCGGCGTGCACGTCATTGCAGTCGTGGACCGGCTCGCCCAGGCCCGCCACGCGGCTCGACATCATCCCGCCGTCAAAGGCCAGGGCTTCGATCGTATGCGGCCGGTAGAACTCCGCCGCCATCATCCCCAGCATCCCCGGTGCGAACGTGGCCTCGTAGGGGGCCGCGTAGTCCGTGTGCAGGAGCAGTCCATCGACGAAGAACTGCACCATCTCGACGCCCGTGTCATCGTCGGCGGAGGCCGCGATCTTGTAGTACGGCCTCTTGGTCGCCTGACGGACAAACGTCAGGTTGGAGATCCGCGGGCGCTGGGCGTCGGCCTTGGGGTTCGTGCGGAAGTATCCCGGCCGACTGACGGCCGCACGGCCCTGGCTGTCGGTGGACCGGACTTGGAACTGGTAGACCATTCCCGGCGTCAGGCCTGCCAGTGCGATGCGGTGCTGCATGGTCGGCTGGGTGCCCCCCTGGCGGTGTTCGAAGACGCCCGCCTGATCGTCGTAGGCGACATTGCTGTCGCAGGGCTTATCCGTCGTCCAACTGATCGAGGCGGACTGTCCCGAGAGAACCGAGGCGAACGGGCCGGAGGTGATCTTGGGACCCGCCACATCGCAGGCCACGGTCGCGTGCAGGCTGTTGTTCGTCTCGTCGGTCTCGGGGACGCGGTTCTCGATGTCCGCGGTGACGCGAAACGTGTGCTCCGGGTCGAAGCACTCGAAGTAGAACTTCTCGAAGCTGCCCGCGAGGACTTCGCCCGGGTTCAGAGACCTGCCGATGATCGTCGCGTCCACGAGGCGATCGCTGATGTACAATCCGGCCTGGTGGCCCGCCGCGGCCGGCCCCGGGCCGGCGTTCTTGACCGTGAACCAGATCGTATGGTCCTGCACCGACGCGGAATCGATGATCAGGTCGGGCAGCTTGGGCGCCTCGACCTGCGTTCGGAACGAGCGTTCCGTGCTGGTGACGGTGTTGCCCGCCGCGTCCCGCGACCGGACCACGAAATAACAGGCCGTGCCGGCTTTGAGGTTCAGGAGCTGCACCTGGTGCTTGTCCGTCAGGGTATTGTCGGATTTCTCACTGGGATACGCGCCCGGCTGCGTGCCGTAACGGACGGCGCTGTCGCTTTTCTCATCCGTGCTCCAGGTGACGGTCGCCGCGGTCGGAGTGATGCCGGAGACGGTCGGCCCGGAGAGGATCTTCGGCGCCGTCACGTCGCAGGTCCATGTCTCCTCGCGGCTGTTGTTCGTCTCGCTCTCTTCCTCCACCGCGCCGGCCGAGTCCGCGACCACCTTCACGGCGTGCTGGGGTTTGGTGCACTGCCAGGTGTACGGGAACGACGAATCCACCTGGGCACCGGCCGCCAGCGCGACCGCAATCCTCTGCGTGGCTTTGAGCTGCCCATCCACGTAGAGGGCCGTCGTGTGCCCGCTCGGCGCGGTGGCCGCCCCCGTGTTGCGAAGCCGAAAGAGCACCTCGGCATCCTGCTCCCAGATCTCGACCACGATCAGGTCCGGCTTCTTGGACGTGTCGGCCAGGGTGCGAAAGCTCCGCTGGGTGCTGCGCACGGTATTGCCCGCGTCGTCTGTGGATTCCACCACATAGTAGTAAAGCGTGTCCGGCAGCAGCGTATCCAGAAAGATCGCGTGATTCGTGGTCGAGACCGCCATCGACTCGGTGTACTTGTACGTCCCGGACGTAGTCCCGTACCGGACCGCGCTGTCACTGTCCTCGTTCGTCGTCCAACTGACCTTGGCGGAGGTCTGCGTGATGTACATCACCTGCGGCCCGCTCGTAATCACCGGCGCTGTCGCATCGCACGTCCATGTCTCCTGGCGGCTGTTGTTCTTCTCATCGATCTCGGCCACCTTGTTCGAGCTGTCCGCGGCCACGACCAGCGTGCGTTTGCCGCTGGAGGTGCAGTTCCATTGGTACTTCTTGAAGGTGGTCGTGTACGTCTTGTCGGGTGCGATCGTGACCGTGTGGAGGACCGAATCCACCTGCTTGCCGTCGACGGACAGGGTTGTCGTATGCCCGGTGGGGGCGATCTTGGTGCCGACGTTCTTGAGGGTGAAGCTGATGACGCCGTCTTTCTCGGCGAAGTCCGTCACGACCAGGTCCGGCATGAGAATGGCACCGCTCGACAGGGCGCTGCTGATCAGACAGATCAGCGCCGCTGCGACCAAAGCGCGAGGGGTTTCAGGGGCCGGGTGAGAACGGGAAATCATCGTCTGCCTCCTTCCAACCGGGGGTCGTCGCATGGACCGCCATCCCAAACGATACGTCTGTTGCCCGGGCGGGCCTCCAGCCTAATCCGTGATGCGATGCACACGGGCCCGGATACTTCGCCTCAGTGAGTCACGCAACGAAGACTCACAAGACCAGATTGTCCCATATTTTCCCAACTAGCTCAATACCCCGCGGGAGCATCTTGCCGTGCGGAGCGGCTGGAGGCTCGTCCTGGGTCGTCGTTATGGATGACTTGTTTGCCAGGGCGAGCCTTCTGTCGCAATCCGCTGTACTTCTTCAGCCGCCTGGGCGGAGCGATGGCGGGAGCAGGGATCATGCATGATTGTGGTCCACGTGGGCCAAGGGCCGGTCGAATCTTGCTTGCCACGGTGGTTCCTTCTACAATCGCGTCGTTGGGCCCAGACCCCGGCGATCTGCCGGCACGTTTCTGGGAACAGGAGCGTGCCGCTGTTTGTCGCGTGAACAGGAGTATATGTCCGGCAGAAGTTTCATGCAGAGAAGACGAAAAGCCTTCTCCAGGCTCTTCGTCGCTGCTTTGGGCGCCGTCGTGCTGATTTCGGAAAGCTATTGGGACGCGCGCGGCATGATCGTGGGTGATCTCCTTTTTTTGATCGGGCTGGTCCTGGTTGGTGTGGCGACCGTGGGGCGTCTCTGGTGTGGTCTGTACATCGCCGGATACAAGACGAACACGCTGATTACGGTGGGACCTTATTCCGTCTGTCGGAATCCTCTGTATTTGTTCAGCCTCCTGGGCGGAATCGGTCTGGGGCTGGCCAATGAGACGGTCACGCTCGCGCTGGTCATCGCGGCGGCATTCCTGTCGTACTATCCGTTCGTGATCGGAGCGGAAGAGAAGAATCTGCTCAGAATTCACGGCGTCGATTTCGACCGATACGTCGCAAATACGCCGAGGTTGTGCCCGTCGTGGAACCGGCTTCGGGAGCCCGAGGAGTACACGGTCAGGCCCCGCGCGTTCCGGAGAGCGATCTTCGACGCCATGTTATTCGTGTGGATGGCCGGCGTGCTGGAGCTCGTGGAGGCTCTTCACGCGCACCACGTACTCCCAACGTTGTTTCTCTTGTATTGAACCGGGTAAAAGATAGCACGGGTTGGGGATGCAGGTATGATCGGAAAGGCCCATGTCGGCGCACTGGTTCTCTTGGTCGCTGGGTGTGCGGTTGAACCCAGCCATGACCGGTCTTACGTCGCCACCGGGATTGAAGAACGCACGGGCCTGGGCTTGGGACCGGCGGCCAAGCCGGGCGAGTTCAGTCTCCCCCCAGGCGTATCCCTCGAGGACGGCCTGGCGCCGGACGAGGCGGTGGCGCTGGCCCTCTGGAACAACGCGCAGCTCCAGGCGGATCTGGCGGCTCTCGGCTTCGCGCACAGCGATCTGCTGGAGGCGAGCCTGCTGCCCAATCCGGCGTTTTCCCTGCTGTTTCCGGTCGGGCCCAAGCTCCTCGAAAGCAAGCTGAATCTGCCGGTCGATGCCCTCTGGCAGCGTCCGCGCCGCGTGGCCGCCGCCAAGGTTGACGCGCAGGCGGTGGCGGAGGGTCTCATTCAACATGGTCTCGGCCTGATTCGCGACGTGCGGACGGCTTACACCGGCCTGTGGCTGGTGCAGGAGCAGGCCCGGATTGCCAGGGAGGATGCCCAGGTCCGCCAGGAGATCGCCGATCTGGCCCAGAGCCGTCTCAAGGCCGGCGATATCAGCGAATTGGTGGCGTCCGTGGCCCACGTGGATTCCCTCCAGGCCGGCAATGCGTCGCTGCGTTTTTCCCGGGAGACAGTCATCTTGCGGCAACGGCTGCTGGCCCTGGTGGGCCTGATCTCGGACCAATCGGCCTTCGAGATCGTGCCGGCCCAGGCCGCTGGGCAGCAGGCGGTCTCTGTCGAGGAATTGCTCAAGACGGCGCTGGCCGCACGGCCGGACCTGCGGGCGGCCGAGCTGCGGATCGAGGCCGCCGGCAAACGCATCGGTTGGGAGAAATCCAAAGTCTACAACTTCATCGCCATCATCGACGCCAAAGACAAGGGCGAGGATTTCCTCACCGTTGGGCCGGGCCTTCAGGTGGAAGTCCCCGTCTTCAATCAGAACAACGGGCGGGTCGCGCGCGCCAAGGCGGAGATGGAGCAGGCGGCCCGCCAGTACGAGGCGCTGCGGCAGAGTATCCTTCTGCAGGTGCGGGAAGCCCACACCCAGTACGTGGCGGCTCATGAGGAGCATGACCTGTGGTGCGGCAATATCGTTCCTTCCCTGGAACAGGCGGCCCAGCAGGCCCAGCGCTCTTTCGAGACCGGAGACGTGTCCTATCTGCTGGTTCTGGAAGCCAAACAAAAACTCCTGGAAGCGCGGATGCGCCGGGCCGAGTTGGCGGCGCAACTGCAGCGCAGTGCCGCCCAACTCGACTACGCCGTCGGAATGAAAGTGATCTAGAGGAGACAACGACATGATGGGGACCCTTGGGAAGTACCTCTGCTTGATCGCGGTGATGGCTGCCCTCTGGGGCTGCAACAAGAAGCCGGCGTCGAAACGCGAGCCGGCGGCCAAGCCGGCCACGGTCCAGAACGCCGTCAAGGAGGCGGACCTGACGACGATCACCCTGACCTCCGAGGCCGAATCCCGGCTGGGGATCGCGACGGCGGCCGTCGAGTCCCGTCCGGTGGATCGGGTCCGGACGTTCGGCGGCGAGGTCGTGCCGGTCTCCGGGCGCTCGGTGACGGTATCCGCGCCTCTGGCGGGCACGCTGCTGGCAGTGGACGGCGGGAGCGCTCTGGCGGCGGGCAAGCAGGTGACCAAGGACCGGCCGTTGTATCGGTTGCTGTTGGCCCTTCCGGAGCAGGACCTGTTGAGCGTGCAGGAGGCCATCTCTCTGGGCAAGATCGAGTATGACCTGGCGCAAGCCAAGGTCAAGCGGGCGCAGCAGTTGCGGGAGGACAAGGCTGGGAGTATCCGGGAGCTGGAGGACGCCCAGGCACAGTTGGCCGTCGCCCAGGCGAGCCTGGAAACCGCCCGGGCCCGGCTGGAGTTGCTCAAGAAGGGGGACCTCGATACGGCCGCCGAGGGCCTTTCCGCCTTGACCATCAAATCCCCGGTTGAGGGGGTGATTCAAGAGGTTTACGTCGCCCCGGGCCAGACGGTCACCGGCGCGACGCCTTTGCTGAGCATTTTGGGCGTCGATCCGGTGTGGATTCGGGTCCCGGTCTATGTCGGCGACGTGCAGACGATCGACTCGAAGAAGCCGGCCCGGGTTCATAGCCTGGCCGACCTTACGGCGGCCGAGGCGCGGACGGCCCAGCCCGTCGCGGCGCCCTTCAGGGCCGATCCGGCGTCCGTCACCGCCGATCTGTTCTACGAACTGCCGAATGCGGACCTCTCCTATCGGCCCGGCCAGAGAGTCGGCGTGACGGTGGCTCTGACCGCCACGGCGCCGAGCCTGGTCGTGCCCTACTCCGCCGTCGTCTATGACATGTATGGCGGCGCCTGGGTCTATCAGAGCACGGGACCGCACGTTTATGCGCGCCAGCGGGTCGAGTTGCACCACGTGCTCGGCGATCTGGCGGTCTTGTCGCGCGGTCCGGCGGCCGGGGCCAAGGTCGTGGGGGCGGGGGCCGCCGAGTTGTTTGGAACTGAGTTTGGGGTGGGCAAGTAATGATGACATGGCTGGTCTCTACGTCGCTGCGGCTTCGAGTCGTGGTGGTTGCCCTGATGGCGGTCGTGCTGATCGTGGGGATTCGCGTCATCCGCGAGACGCCGCTGGATGTCTTCCCCGAGTTTGCGCCGCCCTATGTCGAAGTCCAGACGGAAGTCCCGGGCCTGTCCACGGCGGAAGTGGAGGCACTGGTCACGGTCCCCATCGAAAACGCCCTGAACGGTACGCCCTGGGTCCAGACCAGCCGCTCCAAATCGGTGCTGGGGCTTTCCTCCGTCGTGCTGTTCTTCCAGGAAGGCACCAACTTGCAGGCCGCCCGGCAAATGGTCCAGGAGCGCCTCGCTCTCGTGGCCGGGGCGTTGCCGAGCGTGGCCCATTCGCCCGTGATGCTCTCGCCGCTATCCTCGACGAGCCGGGCCCTGAAAATCGGCATCTCCTCCGGCACGCTCTCCCAGATGGAAATGACCACCCTGGCCAAATGGACCATTCGTCCGCGGCTGATGTCGATCGCGGGCGTGGCCAACGTCGCCATCTGGGGTCAACGCGACCGGCAGCTTCAGGTGCTGGTTCACCCGGACCGGCTGCGGGCGCATCACGTGACGCTGGGTCAAGTCCAGCAGGCGGCGCGGGATGCCGTGGAACTGGCGGGCGGCGGTTTCCTGGATACGCCCAACCAGCGGCTGGCGGTCTCACACGTCTCGCCGATTGCTACAGCCGAGGACCTGGCGCAAGTGGTGGTGGCCTACCGCAACGGCGCCGCCCTGCGGCTGGGCGACGTGGCCCAGGTGACGGAGGGCTTTCCGGCCCCCATCGGCGACGCCATCATCAACGATGGGCCGGGGCTTCTTCTGATCGTGGAGAAACAGCCGTGGGCCAACACGCTGGAGGTCACCCGCAACGTGGAGGCGGCGCTGGATGCCCTGCGGCCGGGATTGAAGGACCTTCAGATCGACTCGACCATCTTCCGTCCCGCCGGTTTTATCGAGCAGTCCATCAAGAACCTCAACCGCGCTTTGCTGGTGGGCTGTGTCTTGGTGGTGATCGTGCTGGTCTTCTTCCTCTACGATTGGCGTACGGCCCTGATCAGTACGTTGGCCATTCCGTGCTCGTTGGTCCTAGCGGCCCTGGTGTTGCGCTATCGCGGCGGCACGATCAACACGATGGTCCTGGCCGGCCTGGTCATTGCCTTGGGCGAGGTCGTCGACGACGCGATCATCGACGTGGAGAACATCGTGCGGCGCCTGCGCCTCCACCGGGCGGCGGGCGGCACGCAATCCGCATTTCAAGTGGTCCTCAACGCCTCCGTCGAAGTACGCAGCGCCGTGTACTACGGCAGTCTGATCGTGGCCTTGGTGCTGCTGCCGGTGTTCTTCCTGCCGGGTCTGAGCGGCAAGTTCTTTCGTCCCCTGGCCCTGTCCTACATTCTGGCCATCATGGCCTCGCTTTTCGTGGCCCTGACCCTGACCCCGGCACTTTGCCTGCTCATCCTGCCGCGCGGCAAGCTGCGGCGGACCGACGCACCCCTGGTGGCCGTTCTCAAACGCGGCTATCGGGCCATTCTGCCGGGCCTGATCCGCCATCCGGGTGTGGCGATTTCCTTCCTGGTGTGCTTGATCGCCGCCTCGGCGGTCGCCGTTCCTTTCCTCGGCGAGGAGTTCCTGCCGCGCTTCAAAGAGCAGGACTTCCTGATGCATTTCGTGGAAAAGCCCGGCACGTCGGTGGAGGCGATGGACCGGATCACGATCCGCGCCAGCAAGGAGCTCCGGGCCATTCCCGGCGTGAAGAACTTCGGCTCGCACATCGGCCGGGCCGAGGTGGCCGACGAGGTCGTGGGCACGAACTTCACGGAGCTTTGGATCAGTGTCGATCCCAAGGTCGATTACGATGCGACCGTTGCCAAGATCCAGGAGGCCGTGGAGGGATACCCGGGTCTCTATCGGGATGTGCTGACGTACCTGCGCGAACGGATCAAAGAAGTGCTCACCGGGACCAGCGCCACCGTGGTGCTGCGTCTCTATGGGCCGGAGTTGGAGGTCTTGCAGCAGAAGGCCAAAGAGATCGCGGAAGCCATTGGCGGCATCGAGGGCATCGCCGATCTGCACGTGCAGCCGCTGACGATGATCCCCCAGGTGGAAGTGCGGTTCCGGCCGGAAGCGGCAGCCCAGTTCGGCCTGGCGCCCGCCGATGTCCGCCGGGCTGCCACGACCCTGGTCAAGGGGACGAAGGTCGGCGAGATCTATCAGGGCCAGAAGATCTTTGAGGTGACGGTCTGGGGAACTCCCGACGTACGCCGCGACATTGGGGCGCTGCGTGCCTTGCCGATCGACACGTCAACCGGCGGGGCCGTGCCCCTCGGGGACGTCGCCGACGTCCGCATCGCGCCCACGCCCAGCCAGATCACCCGGGAGGCGAGCTCGCGGTATATCGACGTCTCCTGCAACGTGGCCGGACGGGACCTCGGCAGTGTGGCCCGCGCGATTACCGCCAAGGTCCAGACCGTCGATTTCGACGCGGGCTATCATCCGGAAATCCTGGGGGAATACGCCGAGCGGCAGGCATCGAAGAACCGCCTTCTCGGCGTGGCGGTCTTGTCCGCCCTGGGCATTTTCCTGATCGTCTACGCCGATTTTTCCTCGGTCCGTCTGGCCTTGCTCATCATGCTGAGCCTGCCCATCGCCCTGACCGGCAGCATCGGTGCGGCCTGGCTCGCCGGGGGTGTCCTGTCCCTGGGCTCTATCGTGGGCTTCGTCACGGTGCTGGGGATTGTCGCCCGCAACGGCATCATGCTGATCAGCCACTACCGCCATCTGGAGACCCAGGAAGGGATGCCGTTCGGTGAAGAGTTGATTGTTCGAGGCGCCCTGGAGCGGCTGTCGCCCATCCTCATGACGACGCTGGCCATGGCCTTGGCGCTGGTTCCCATCGTGGTTGGGGGCAGTCGCCCCGGGCACGAGATCGAGAACCCCATGGCCATCGTGATTCTCGGCGGCCTGTTCACCTCGACCCTGCTGAACCTGCTGTTCCTGCCGGCCCTGTACCACAAATTCGCCAGGGCCGCGCCGGACCAGAGCAGTCGATGACGCTCCCATCGCCGCGCCGTTCTGCCGTCGAAGAGGAAAAGGGTGATCGATGAGACCCACGTCGCCGTGGAGATCGACTACGGGTGCCGGTGGGCGAGGGATCTGCCGGAGGGGAACAAGGCGGGGCAGGAGTTGAGACTCCGAGGGCGTCTTTCTTCACGATCCAGGAGGGCCGAATCACCAAATTGGCAGGGCCATTGCCTGTGGGAGGTTCGCCCACCTGTGGCACGGGCATCTTGCCCGTGAGATTTTGTGGCATCGGCATCTTGCCGATGATTCATGGGCTGGAAGCCCATGCCACACCGGCACAACGCCCACATGCAATTGCCCTGACCAAATTGGTCGATTACATGTAACCCGCCCCATGCTATAATAGTGGCGGCGTGCCGGATACGCCGATCTTTGTCAAATCATCAATCATCCATCGTCAATCGACAATCAAGTTCAGGTGGGTGTATGGGCGAGAGAAAAGGCTTTACTCTGATTGAGCTGCTGGTCGTGATCGCGATCATCGCGCTGCTGATGTCGATCCTGATGCCGGCGTTGGCCAAGGTGCGGGAGCAGGGCCGGACCATCGGGTGCCTGGGCAACATGCGGCAGTGGGGGGTCGTCTGCACGATGTATGCCGAGGCCAACAGCGGCAAACTCTGGAGCGGCATCGGGACCACCGGCTGGTGGTGGCTCTTCCAGCTTCCGGAGGAGTTGCGGTGTTGGAAGGAGAACAAGACCTGGTTCTGCCCCACGGCCACGAAGCCGATTCGTGATGAGCACGGCCTCCAGGCGCCCACGCTCAACATCTTCAATGCCTGGGGCATCTACCGGGATTCCTACGAGGGCTACTCGGCCGGACATGAGGGGGTCGCCGGCAGCTACGGCTTGAACAGTTATCTGCTCAGTTGGCCGCTGACCACGGAGGATCGACGCCATCGTTTCTGGGGCACGCTGACCAACGTCAAAGCGGCCGGCACGGTGCCGCTGTTCGTCGATGCCCTGCGCTTCGACCTGTGGCCCGTCGAGACGACGGCGCCCGCTACGAGTGAATACGCCGCCTGGACCGACCAGGACATGGCCCGCGTTTGCATCAACCGCCACGACGGCTTTATCGGCGCCGCCTTCTGCGACGCCTCCGCCCGCAAAGTGGCGCTGAAGGAACTGTGGACGCTCCAGTGGCACAAGTCCTTCAATACCCGCGGTCCCTGGACCAAAGCCGGCGGCGTCGACGCCACGGATTGGCCCGCCTGGATTCGCCCCCTGAAGGATTTCTGAGAATCCCCTGAGCGAGACGGATCTTTGTCTTGTCTTTTGCGGGCGCCGGAGCAGGGCATGTCGGTGCGATACATCACGCCGCAGGTGGGCTCCCAAACGCACTACATCGCGTTTGGGGTCCCCGTCCCCGCTTGCCTTCCGGGATGCTGAGGTCGCGGGAACGGTCGTGCGAAGACGCACAACGGAGGGGGCGAACGGGGACGTTCGCCCTACGCGGAGGCGCGAATCCGCCCCTGTATACCGGCCGCACCCGCTACCAGGGCAGGGCAGTTGCCGGTTTGCCTTTGTCTGTGGTATGATACGAATCTGGTTTGATCCGTGCGCTCTACTTGTCAGCCTGAGGCACAGCCGAAGAGCCTGTCCTGAGCCTGCCGAGGGAATCTGGGCACCGAAGAAGTGGTTTCTCTCATTACCGGCCTAGATCCTTCGCTTCGCTCAGGATGACAGGGACGATCGGTTGGAGTGTAATATCCGTTGAGAAACAAGACGACGAGACGGGGACGCCGATCCCCGTATGTTCTATTTCTGGCCGCCATCGCCGCAGTGCCGGCGATGGCGACGGACATGTATCTGGCCGCCATGCCGGTCATTGCGCGGCAGTGGGGCGCGCCGGACAGCCGGGTGGCGCTGTCCCTGGTCCTTTGGTTTGCGGCCTTCAGTGTATTCCTGCTGGTCTGCGGACCGCTGTCGGACAAGTACGGCCGCCGGCCGGTGCTGCTGGGGGGGCTGGCCCTGTTCGCGACGGCGTCCCTGGCCTGCGCCCTGGCGGGCAACGTTGGGCAACTGATCGCCTTTCGCATTCTCCAGGGCATCGGCGCCTCGGGTCCTTCCTCGATGTGCATGGCCATCTGCCGTGATCGGTACGAGGGCGACCGGCGGAAACATATCCTCGCCTGGATCGGCATTATCCTCGGGCTCACCCCCATGGTCGCGCCGATGGTCGGATCGCTGCTGCTGCGGTTTGCGAGTTGGCGGGTGATCTTCGCGGTCCAGGCCGGCTTGGGCGGACTGCTGCTGTTGGCGGCGTGGCGGTTCTACCGCGAGACCGCGGCCCAGCGGCTTGCCGGGCGCGTGCTGCTGCTGCTGGGCCGGTACGTGCACCTGGCGAGGAACTACCGGTATGCCCTGTCCGTGACCGCGATGGGCCTGATCGTCGGACCGTTCTTCGGCTTCATCGCCTTTGCCCCGGTCCTGTACATCCAGATCTACGGCCTGTCCAACCGGACCTTCAGTCTCCTGTTCGGACTCAATGCCCTGATGGGCATGTGCGGGGCGTTCGTCTGCACGCGCGTGATGAGATGGCTGGCAGACACGCGGCTGCTGGCGATCTGCTTGACCGGCTGTGTGGCCGGCGGCGTGGGCATCCTGGTCCTGGGCGACCGGCACTACGCGGCCTTTGCCGCGGCTATGTGCCTCATCACCTTCTTTGTTGGCATGAGCCGGCCGCTCAGCAATCACCTGATTCTCGAACAGGTCCGCCAGGACATCGGCTCGGCCTCCTCATTCCTCGTCTTTTACCAATTCCTGGTGGGCGCCGTGTGCATGCGGATCGTCACCATCTCGTGGACGGCTCCGATCCGCGTCTTCGGTCTGGTCGCAGTGCTCCTGCCGGCGCTGGTTCTGGCGTTCTGGCCGTTGCTGCTGCGCCTGCTTCGGACCCCGCCGTCCGGTGGAAATCACCATCCTTCGACGAATGCGGTATAATAGGGCCTTGGCCGCGGCCGGCGACGGAGCTGGTCGTCGGCAGGAATTGACTCTACTGGGAATGAAGGACCTGTATGTGGACCATTCTGAGGACGACGGTTCTCCTGTGCGGCAGCAACATCTTCATGACGTTTGCCTGGTATGGGCATTTGAAAAACCTCGCCCACAAGCCGTGGATCGTGGCCGCCGTGGTGAGCTGGGGGATCGCCTTTTTCGAGTACATGCTGCAAGTCCCGGCCAACCGGATCGGCCACCAGGTGCTCAACGTCGGCCAATTGAAGATCCTGCAGGAGGTGATCACCTTGGCCGTCTTCGTGCCTTTCTCCGTATTGTATCTGAAGGAGCGGATTCGCCTGGACTACCTCTGGGCGGGTCTGTGCATCCTGGGTGCGGTGTTCTTCGTCTTCCGGCAGAAGCTCTTCGGCGCCTGACGGCGCCATGATGAATGGAAAGGGAGGGACATGAACGGCCGTGGGGGGCATTCGGAGCCGACGTGGCATACGACGGAGGTGGTTGAGACGTGGGAGGAGATCGAGGCCCGGCACAAGGGGTTCTCCTGCCTGCCGATCGGCCCGGAGTTCTACTGGATGTTCCGGGGTGATCGCTAATCGGAATTGCCCTTACCGCCCGTGTGTGCGAGAATGGAGCAACTGGTTGTTCTGTTTCCGTCGGAGTACAGCAGCACGGGCATCTTGCCCGTGGCTCTGAATACATGGGTAATCCCCCGGCTCTGCCGGGGGACTCCCAGAGTTTGACAGATACAGGAGTCGTCCATCAGACTCACGGACTGTGAACCGCTCAAAGAGCCTAAAGCATACGCGATGGGAATGCAAATATCATGTGGTGTTCATCCCCAAGGGACGGCGCAAGAAGCTGTACCAGCAGTTGCGGCAACACCTGGGGGAGGTATTTCGCCAGTTGGCCCAACAGAGAGAGAGCAAGATTTTGGAAGGGCACTTGGTCGTGGATCACGTGCACATGTTGATCTCGATCCCGCCCAAGTACCAAGTGGCCCAAGTGATCGGGTTTATCAAAGGCAAGAGTGCGATTCACATTGCTCGGACGTTCGGAGGTCGGCAGAGAAACTTCACGGGAGAGCACTTTTGGGCCCGTGGGTACTTCGTGTCGACCGTAGGTCGGGACGAGAAGACGATTCGCGAGTACATCCAGCGGCAGGAACAAGAGGATCGTCGGCTGGACCAGATGAAGATGTTCGACTGATCGCCGCCGTAGGCGGCTCCTAAACAATCCGCTTTGAGCGGTTCACATTACAAGCCTCCAGCTCTGCTGGAGGTACTTGACT
>JALORE010000372.1 GCA_025459125.1 Planctomycetota bacterium
TTTTTCGCTTTCTGCCAATGGCATGATAAGGACCGCCACATGTGAAGGTCCTTTCGGGCGGACCTGAGACCCTCCGACGCGCTTTCCGCGCGGGTTGTCGCCGCCAGGGCCGGGAGCCCTTGGAACTTCGCGGCCCTGCTACCATGCGATTGGCCCCAAGCGGCAATGGGATTCCAAATGCGATGTATCGCGTTTGGGAGCCCAAGGCCGGGGGCTCGGGGGTAGAACCCCCGCGGGGCGGTCGGCAAACGCCAAGGACACGAAAACCGGATGAGCCGCATTTCGGTTACGCCGAGCGCGGCGGGGTCGCGCGGGGTCTGCTGGGTGCTTTGAGGCGGTGAGAGCCTCTCTTTTATTGTGCCATTTTTCACAATAGTGGAGGTCGAACGCTGACCATAGCAACCGCATGGGCTGAAGCCCATCCTACGTGCCCAGGCCGCCAGACCGCCCAGGTCGCTGAAGATCGTCAGATCCTTGAAGATCGTCAATGCAAAACGTTGACGATCTTGACGATCTTCGCGTTTTTCGCGTGATTTCGGCCCTTTTCGGGTTTGAAGATCGTCAACTGTGGAACTTGACGATCTTCTCCGGCGGCCGCCGCAACCGCACCGCGCGGATCGCCTTTCGACCGGGTGGTCAGGGTCATCCGGGTGGCGCTGGGACGGCACCGGGCGTTTCCACCCTGCGTCCCGGCGCCTCGGCGTGTGGCACCATGCCAGCTCACCCGGTTTGAGGCATCGAAGTACGGAACAACCGGATGAGCCGGAATTGAGTATACGGGCCCCTGATCACCCGAACGGAGAGTGGCACCATTGCTTCATGACACTTGACTTTCCGGACGGGTGGCAGCGGCAAGGGCGGCTTACCGATGGTTTGCCTATCCGCCATCGGCAAGCTCCGAGGACTCCGTTTGCCGCTGCCACCCACCGCCTCTACCCGCAGGTCCAATTGTCATGAAGCACTACGTCAGGATGCCGTCCCAGCCTTTGCGGTACGGACGTCGGATGAACTCCTCGGCTTGGGGCGCGTTGCGGGCGCGCAGGTTGGCGTAGTCCCATTCCAGCTTCTTCCCGGTCCGGTAGGCCACGTTGCCCAGGTGGTTCGACTCGGTGACCCAGCCGGAATACAGGAAATTCGAACCCGGGGCCGGAC
Organism: Planctomycetota bacterium; assembly: GCA_025459125.1. GTDB lineage: Bacteria > Planctomycetota > Phycisphaerae > Sedimentisphaerales > Anaerobacaceae > PLanc-01. Next base: position 1,153 of record JALORE010000372.1, read on the forward strand.
CCTGGCCCTTGCAGGCCTGGATCCATTCAACATAGTGCCCGGGCGAGCGCGGCAGGGTTTCCGGTGGGGTCGGGTAGTCTTTGAATTTCTCCTCGGGCAGCAGCTTGGGACCGCGCCCGTCGCTGTACAACATGCCTTGGTCGCCGATGAACAGTATGGCCCGCTCGCTCATCTTGCTCGGGTCAAACTGCGGCGGTCGGCCCTCACCCTGGTACCACACGAGCTTGAGCGGCGGGTTCGAACCACGGGCCGGGAACTCGTATGTCACGGTCATCGAGGCCGGCGCCAGCTCCGGATGGGCCTGGCCCATGGGGGACACGGACTCGATCGTCAACGGCTGACGGATGTCCAGCACCTGAAACGCGACGTCGTTGTCGTGGCCGCCCAGGTCGCTCATCGTGCCGTTGCCGAAGTCCCACCACCGGTACCAACGCGGCCCGGGGAAGTAGGTCGCATGGTAGGGCCGCGTCGGAGCCGGCCCAAGCCACAGGTCCCAGTGGAGGTTCGACGGAACGGGCATCTCTTCCTTGAACCGCTCGGTGATCTGGATGCCGTTGTAGAATCCGTGCGGCTTGTCGTACTTCTCGGCCGCCGCGGCACTCTGCAGCCCCCACGCGCGGCCGGCCCAGACGTGCACCTCGCGCACCGGCCCAATCGCGCCGCTCATCAGCAGTTCCTTGATCTGGCGGCGCACGGGCGACGCGTGGCCCTGGTTTCCCGTCTGCGTGGCCAACTGCGGGTGCTTCGCGGCGGTCTCCCGAATCAACCGCGCTTCCCACACGTCGTGCGTGAGCGGCTTTTCGCAATAGACGTGTTTGCCGTGCGTCAACGCCAGGTAGGTGGCCAGCGTATGGGTATGCTCGGCGGTGCTGACGATGACGGCGTCGAAGTCCTTCGGGTTGTCGAAGACCCGGCGGAGATCATTGTACTTCTTCGCCTGCGGGAACTTCTGGGCCGCGGCATCGACCGCATTCTGGTTAACGTCGCACAGGACGGTGATGTTCTCCGCGGGAATTCCGGTGGGAGGCCCGGCCGGAGCGGCGCCTTGAGCGTCCTTCCCGCGGGGGCGGCTGCTGCCGTCGCCGTTCATGTTCGCGTTGGCACGGCCGCCGCAGGCGATCAGCGCGATGTTCAGCTTGTTGTTGAGGTTCTGGCCGCGCAAAAAGGCCGGCACACCGGCCATCACGCCGGCAGCAGCCACGGCTCCGCCGACCAGCTCACGTCGGGTTATCCGACGCTCTGACGTACCCTTGGTGATCCACTTCTTCATCGTGTGCTCCTTGGTCTTAGAGGTCGTTGGATGTCCGGGGACGGCTTACTTATTTCGATCCCGAATTGAGCCGGCTGTCCCCACTTACTATGGCATGGAGTCAACAAACAGTTCTCTGAACTCCGGCCTCGATCCTTGTTGCTCCATCCGAAAGATGCACGTGCGCTTGTCGATGGGAAGACGGCCGCTCGGGGGCCAATTCAGCTTCGGCCGGTTCGTTGGATCCACTTCAATCCGCCCGGAAGCAATAACGTTGCTCTCTCCGGGCGCCACCTGCAAGGTCCAAGTTAAGCAACCACCTTCGCCTGGTGTGGCAGCGGTAAGAAGAAGCCGGCTGGTCTTTTCGATGGCCCGGCGTTCTCCTTCCGGTTTTCCATTAAGGTACCACTGGTAGCCCGAGATCGGCTCCGACGTCGTCCAGTCAGAGGTCGGCAGACCAAGAGGCGGGCGTTTGCCGCAGCCTGTCAAGATGGAAAGCAAGAGACAACCCCCCAGGAGCTGTCGCGTTGTCATTTCACCAAGCCTCCTGATACATCCTCTGACTGAACGTCCGGCACAACCTGCGGGGCGGCCTGGAGAGAAGAGGGGACAACAGACTCTTTCGCTCGACCCGATCCGCCGGAACAAGTGACCGAGAAAAGTCAGCATGTCCCGCTTCTCTTCCCGCGTCCGGTTCCGCCGCTGGTCGGGCCTGGAGTATTCTACGACGTTTTCGCAATTCCCAGAAGCGATGCGTTCCCATCCACAGGCCAATAAAGCCATAGGACAAAATGCCCACGCCAAACCAGAAGGACAGGGGCGGCTCGGGAAAGGCATAGGCCAGAACGCACAGGAGAGAGCCCATGACCATGATACAGATGGTCTTGGCGTACATGGTCAGCAAGAGTTCCCTCGGGGAGCCGCGGTCCAAGGCGCGTTGAATCATGTCGTGATAGGCACCTTCTCCCAGCGCATGGATGAACCAGAGCCTGGCGATATTGTCGGCCGATGCCCACAGAGATACGACCAGTACCACGATTCCCACGCCAACGGACAAATACGGAATGACGCAGGCAACCACCGACGTCAGAGGGAGAGACCACCCAAGTCTCCTTACCAGCGGGTTGGCCTCCAACTTCAGGGAGGGGGTCGCAAGATACGTACTGATAATGTCGGCAAGTCGAGCGGCAAGGATGAGTACGCACAATACATGTTGAATGTTGTCCAACAGGAAGTCTCTCATCTCTTGCCTCCAGGTGACAACTGCTCGGCCCTCTCCGGAGTGGCCCTGCGTGTGGCCGGCGGCCTGTCTGGCTCGTGTGTCTTATGCACTCCCAACATCCGGTTCTCCTTCGCCTGCAACCGTGGTGATAACGCGCCCCGCCGAGCAAGGCAAGAGGAAAAGCATCCGAGTCCTGCAGTTGCGGTTCTCGGCGTGCCTTGGGATGTTTGCCTGGGCCCGACTTGAGATTGTCCTTTGACAGGGCTATACTGGGCCGTGTCGCATCATGGGTCTGAAAGAACACGCAACGAAATGTGGGAACAGGGGATTGGTCATGACGAATGAATCTGGATGCAATCGGAATGTATCACTCGGTCGGCGGGAGTTGCTGGCCGCCGGGGCGGGCGCGGTGGCCGTGGGGCTCAGTGTCGCAGGGACGGCCCGGGCGGCCGAAGGAGGGGCAGCGCGGATCGTGACGCCGCCGGCGGGGAAGCGCATTCTGCTGGCCTGCAAGCTGGGGATGCTGCCCAAGAAGCTCGAAGGCAAGGAGTTGTCCGTGGTCGAGCGGCTGCGAATGGCGGCGGAGGCGGGCTTTGACGGCGTCGATTTCGACCAGGCGGGGGAATTCACGCCCGAGCAGGCGCGGCACGCGGTCCAGGAATCGGGAGTGTTCGTCCACAACGCGATCAACCACGCCCACTGGCAGCAGCGGCTCACGAGCGAAAAGGAAGAGGAGCGCAACCGCGGCCGGGCGAACATCGAGCATTGCCTGCGCGTCTCGCACGCCGCGGGCGGCAGCGGCGTGCTGATTGTGCTCGGGCGGGGCTCGGATGGGCCCAAGGACGTGATCGAGGAACGCTGCCGACAGGAAGTCAAGAAGCTCCTGCCGCAGGCCGCCTCCCTGGGCCAGATGATCCTGGTCGAGAACGTCTGGAACCAAATGATGTACGACCACGACGGTCCGCCCGACCAGGGGGCCCAGCGCTTCATCGACTTCGTGGACAGCTTCCACAGCCCGTGGGTCGGGATGTACTACGACGTGGGCAACCACTGGAAGTACGCCCAGCCGGCGGAGTGGATCCGCAGCTTCGGCCACCGCTGCGTCAAGCTCGACGTCAAAGGCTTCAGCCGCGCCACCGGCAAGTTCGTGGAGATCACCAGCCCGGAGGATGACATTCCGTGGGCCCAGGTCCGCCAGGCACTTGACCACATCGGGTTTGCCGGGTGGGCGACCGCCGAAGTCGGGGGCGGCAACGTTGCGCGGCTGACAATCGTCCGCCAGCAGATGCAGAAGGCGTTCGGCGTGTAGCCGCAGACGCCCTCTCCAAGGTCCGGGTGGCACGTCAAGGCCGGTTCGTAGCTGCGCCCAAGGCGTGATCGTATGCTCTTGCGAGCGCACTACAAACAGGCTGTGCTGAGAGCGACCATGCGGAACGGAACTGGCCCGCCGAAATCCCCTTCGGGCGTGGCGATAGGCCAATCGCAGTCGCAGAAACACGCGGGTCGCTATTATGGGACCGTCACGGGTCAAAGGCACCGAAGGACTTGAAATCCAGGCCGGGGTCAGCTATAATGAGGTCATGCTGTTGGTACAATCCATCGTCGTCGCCACCTTGGTCTCGGTCCTGTATCTGTACCTGAGACAGTCCAACCAGGATTAGCCCGCCGATTGCGGCGTCCGTCAGTGTTTCGCCCTTTTCCCCTGCCACCAGACGACACATCACGCGGTGCAATGACATCCACGGGTCTGATACCGCTTACGACTGAGTTCTTCGTACGCCTGAACCAGGTTCTGGGTGGCAGCGGCAAGCGCAGCTTGCCCTGGCGTCTACGTCTGTCCCACGAGCCAGGGGCAAGCTCCGAATGGAAATCGGCATGTAAAAGGGACCCACGTCGGGGAGTAAAAATCGGCATCGAAAATGGACCCACCGCAGTGATCTCCGTAGGCTGAGGGTTTTTGCAG
>JALORE010000373.1 GCA_025459125.1 Planctomycetota bacterium
CCCAGGGCCGAGATGCAGATCAAGGCGCTGACCAGGCGCGCCCCCACCGTCGGAAAGACGGTCGCGACGGTTTCCGTCGCCACCGCCTCGGACGTCGCCAGCCGCTCATAGCCCAGGGTATAGAGGAACGCCCCATTGATCAGCAGGTACAGGGCAATGACGGCCGCCGTGCCGGTCACGAGCGCCCGCACGATGTTCCGGCGCGGGTCGCGCACTTCCGCCGCGACGTAGGCCATCTCATTCCACCCGCCGTAGACGAACAGCACGAAGATGAACGCCAGGCTCAGGGGCAGTCCGCCCACCGGCTGGGTGACCGCGCGGGTCCCGCCGGGCGAGATCAGCGCGACCCCGACGATGGCCAGCAAACCCAGGGCCTTGGCCGCGGTCAGGAGATTCTGCGTCCATTTGCCCTGCGTGACGCCGAGAATGTTGATGATCGTGAGCACCAGCACGGCCGCCGCGGCGAAGAGCCGCTGGCTGAGTTCCGGATGGCCCGCCAGGGGCTCGTAGATCGCCCGGCCGTACGTGGCGAAGGCGAAGGCCATGACCACGATGTCGCCCGGCCGGACCACCGTCAGTTGGGCCCAGCCGAACAGAAAGCCCGCCCACCGGCCGTATGCCTTGCTCAGATAGACGTAGTCCCCGCCCGACACCGGGTAGGCCGTCGCCAGTTCGGCGTAGCTGAGCGCCCCACACAACGACAGCAGGCCGCCGACGACCCAGATGGCGAGGACGCCCCAGCCCGACCCGGCCCCCTGGGCGATGGCCGGCGCCATCTGGTAGATGCCGGCGCCGATGATGATGCCGACGATGATGGACGTGGAATCGAACAGCGACAGCTCTCTCTTGGGGGTTACACTCATAGGTTGCCTTCCCGAAAGCCACACCCTTTCAGCCTACCGCCTCTGGACACCCAGGGTCTGTTCCGGCATCGGGTCCCCATGATACCCGCCACCGGCGCCCGCCGCCAGTATCGTTCGTCACGACATCCGAACCGAGTGTGGCCGCCATACCCGGCACGGCCGCGACCTCTTCGCAGGGCGAACGTCCCCGTTCGCCTCTTGACAACCTCCTGGACAGCAGCGCTCGGGTGGCAGCGGCAAGCGGAGTCTGCGGAGCTTGCCGATGGCGTTTGCGTCTGTCCCACGAGCCATCGGCAAGCTGGCGCTTGCCGCTGCCACCCGTCGTTCGTCACGACATCCGGGTGGCATCGTCAAGCGGAGCCTGCGGAGCTTGGCGATGGTTGGCCCGTCCGACAGCGGCAGATGACGATGGTGCGTGAGACGCGCCCTGCGAGCCACGACCTCAGATCTCGTAGGGTGCGTACCACGCACCGCTGCACTCACCCCACGGCCAACCCCAGCCCGGCCAATTCTGTCTTCACCTGCTCCGGACTCTCAAACACGATACCCTGCATCCCCGCGTTCCGTGCCCCTTCGACGAAATCAAGCCGGTCGTCGAGGAGGACGCACCGGGCCGGTGCCATCCCGAGCTTGCGGGCGGCGATCTCGTAGATCTCCCGCTGCGGCTTGAACACGCCCTCGACGCAGGAGAAGGTCAGGGCGTCGAACATGTCGTAGCCCAGCTCCCGGAAGAACGCCATCGCCGGCGCCTCGGTATTCGAGAGCAGACCGGTCTTGCAGCCCGCCTCCCGCAGCCGCCGGGCCAGCGCGAAGACCTCCTGCCGCGGCCGGTACCCCGCGCGAAAGGCCTCGCCCCACAGCGAGGCTTGTCGCGGCAGGGGCCGCCCCAACTCGCCGCACACCCGCTGCCAGAACACCGCCTCGGCAATGCCGCCCGTCTGAAATGCCTCCCCGTGCCGGTTGTGGGCCCGCACGTAGTCCTCCGCCGACACCCCCAACTCCCGGGCACAATAAGCCATGAGCCCCGGCGCCGGGTTCTCGATCAAAACCCCACCCCAGTCGAATAGGACAGCTTCAATCATCCTTACTTCCACCCTGCATACGAAACGGCAGACGACAATACCGGTCAGGCTGGGTTCCTTCAACCGTTTCTTACAACGACAGCCAGAAACGCTCGGACCGTCTTGGCCCGCGCCTGACCCAGATTCAGGCCGACAGTAGCAAGCCGCCGGCCCAGCGCTGACCCGAACCCTTCGCCCCGGCCTGACCGCCCCGGAATTGGCCTGGTTCAAGACCAGGCAGCAGTCTGCTCGGGTGGCAGCGGCAAGGCCGCAGGCTCTGCGGAGGCCTTGCCGATGGCGAATGGGCAAGACCATCGGCAAGCTCCGAAGAGGGTTCCCAAACGCGATAAATCGCGTTTGGGGTCCCGGCTGCGCTTGCCGCTGCCAACCATCCGCTGTGACCCGGGACGGCCGGCTTTTGAACCAGGCCCCGGAATTGGGTTTGTTTGGCGCACAAGCTTGGCGAGTGTGCTGCCTGCCTCCCCGACTGGGACCGGCGACCGCCGCCCCGCGCGGCTTTCTGGACCAGGATCGCCAGTTGCCGCGCCGGCTCTGGATCAACAAGGGTACCGGCCTTCATCACCGGGGCCGAGACGAAGAGGCCATAACCTGTTTTGACACAGCGCTGAAGAGCGACCCCCAAGATGCCCCGACGTGGGATCAGAAGGGCAACGGCCTCGGCGCGGTGGGCCAGTGTGAAGAGGCCATAGCCGGTTGCGAGACGGCTCTGCAGATCCGCCCCGAATTATGGCAAGCGTGGCATCTCCAGGCCCGTGCCGAGGACCGTTGCGCGCGCCGGAAAGATGCCGCCCTCTCCGGCCAACGCTTCACGGAACTGGCGCCCTCCGAACGGGCGCAGGACATCGAGGCGGCCCGCCAACGAAGGGCGACGCTGGGGAATGATGGGGAGAAGCCACAGATGACGCAGATTGAAGACCACAATCCGGGATAATTTGTGAGAATCTGTGGCCCTGTCCCTTGCCGTTGCGGCGCGAGATCTCCTGGTCTTATGGCGCGGCGGGGGCCGGGGCGGAACCGTAGAGCCGAATATCGTCAATGTACACGGTGCCCGAGCCCTTGCCGTCGACGCCGAGCGCCAGTTTCGTGACGTTGCGGAGGGCCGCGCCGGTCGTCGCCAGAGGAATATTCCACTGCTGCCACTGGGCTGCGGTGAGGTCGGCGGACCCGCCCGGATAGACGACCTTGGTGTTGTTGATCAGCACGTACAGCGGCCCGCCGGTGTTGTCGCTCCGGCCCTGGATGAACAACACTAACGTGGTGATCCCATGCTGGGTCCAGTCCTGGGGCGCGGCGAACAGGAACTCGGCCTGCGAGAATGCGGCGCTGGTGTTGTCATAGGACAGGGGCAGGGCCTGCGTGCCGCTGTGGATGACGACCTGCTCCGCGAACGGCGCCTCGGCATAGCCGACGACCGAGCCGTTCGCAGGGTCATTCCAACCATCGGTCCAGGCTTCATAGATGCGGTTGCCTTCCTGATCCGTGTAGCTTTCGAAGTCATCGACGGTCACGTACTGGGCGGTAGAGAAGGTCCAGAGATCACCCTGCCACCGGGCGGGCGTCGCCAGCTCGTTCACTTCGTCGATCCGCCAGTAGTAGGTCGTGCCCAGGTCGAGGGACAAGGGGCCATAGACCGCCTCCGGCACGGTGGCGACCGGCGTCGTGCTGCCGGCGACCGTCTGCGGATTCACGCCGAAGTGCACCTCGTGCCGGGCGGCCTGCCGTCCCGCCCGCCAGGCCAGGCGCGCCCCCACGGCCACCCCCGTGGCCCCGGCCGCCGGCTCGGGTTGCCGCGCCCTGGTGGGCGTGTACAGAAAACGAACCTCACTGAGGCCGTACTGGGGGAAGATGCCTCCCCAATTGCTGTGGATCGTGAGACGGACATACCGCGCCATCAGCCCGCCGAGAGGGACGGTCGTATTGTGCGCGTACCCGGCGGCGCCGGCGGATCGGGCCAACTCGTGGGTCGTTCCCCACGTCTGGTAGTTGACCCCGTCCTCCGAATACGTGATGGTCACGGTCTTGACCCCGAGACCGATCGTCTTTTCATAGGCGCCATTGTGGTTCCAGACCCACATCTCGTGGAGCGGGTAGACCCTGTCGAACCGGTATTCGATCCACGTGGGCTGCGCGCCGGCCAGATCGCTCAGCCACATGGTCCCATCCGCCGTGGAATGCAGGTCCCTCGCATCCAGCCCGGAACCGTTCACCGTGTTCTCCGGGCCCCGGCCCGGCTCACTGCTGGAAGCGGTGGCCGTCAACTTCTCGACGGCATACGCCAGGGGCTCGCACACGAAGCTCCAGACTTCCCCCTTATATACGGTGGACTGCGGGGGCGGACCGACCTCGTCGATCCGCCAGTAGTAGGTCCGCCCGAAGTCGAGCCCGGCGACGGGCTGGTACGTGTTGCCCGTCTGCCCGAGAGAGACCAGCACGCCGCGCGGATTGATCCTGCTGGCGTTGTTCACATCGTCCAACACGGTGCCGAAATAGACATCATGCCCAGTGCCCGCCTCACTGGGCGTCCAGGCCAGGCCGATGTCACGCGGAACATCCGTCTGGGCATCGGCGGGGATCGGGTCCAGGGCGACGGGGGCGCCGCGGAGGAGCCCCAGCAGGGTGAGGATCGCATTGCCGAGCATCTTCTTCCCGTTGCTGTTCACCAGCGGCAGGAACTCATCGGTGCGCATGCCGAAGAAGACCCGGGGACCGCCGGCGATCTGCCCGGAACCCCGATAGTATTCCGTTCCGGCCGCCCAACGGGCGATCATGACGTTGTCCTTTCCGGCCGGCGTGGCGATCTTCGTGCCGTTGCCCGCCGAGCCCTGGTTGGAGACATCCAGGCCCGGCAGGGGCGCGGCGGAGATATCGATCAGGCCATTCTGGATGGTCAGGCCGTCGAAGACCAGGTCCTCCGCCGCCACGACGGCCACCTGCGTGACATCCACGTTCTGCGTGCCCCCCGGCATCCAGCGCCACCGGTCGTCGCCGATCAGGAAGGAGCTGTGCAGGAGCAGCGGCGCCGGCAGTTCGTTCCAGAACTTGACGTCCGCGACGAACTTCCCGCTGCTGGTCCGGCGGGAGACGATGATGAGGTCCGCCGCGAGCAGATTGGCTTTGGCGGCAGCGCTCAGCGGATCGACGTACTTGTCCTTCTCCACCTCGACGATGGTGTCGTTGCCCAGCAGACTCCGCAGGAACGGCGGATACGCGGCCTCATCGCCGGTATTATTGGTGACGATGATGACCTTCGTCGCGGCCCCGCCGGCGTGAGCCAATCCCAGGACCAGCGACAGCAGCAGCAGATGGGTCATTCTCTGGCACATGAACGTCCTCCTGCGCGGGCCGATTCGAGATGGCGATGGCAACGGGGGGTATCCGGACCGTGGCGCCCAGGATTTCCCTGGAGACTTCATCACCTCACTCACCTGCCCAAGGGCCATGGTGTTCATTTTGCCGGCCGGAGAGTCGTGGGCCGGCACATTTCGAACATATTTAAGAATAGCAATTGGGTGGCCTGTCCGTCAAGAGGAACCACGGCGGGCCAGCGATTCCGCAGGGGCGAGTGTTAGGGATTGTGCCCGCTGGATTTACAGCGTTTAGACCGGGAGAGCAGTTTCGTCTTGGTCTGGGGGGCCTGTCAG
>JALORE010000374.1 GCA_025459125.1 Planctomycetota bacterium
GTGCAGACGATGTACGGCGGCTCTTCTGGGCTGACACGGGTGAACTCCGGGTGGCATCGTCAAGCGCCGCTTGGCGATGGCGATTTTCCTGATGCGTATGACCATCGCCAAGGCCTTCGGCCTTGACGATGCCACCCGGCTGGAGGCGTCACGGTGTTACCCCGACGCCCATCCCGTTGAACCAGGCCGATTCTCGGCCCGGTTCAATTCCATTGCCTTTGTGGTCACAGCGGCGGACGGGATGGGTGGCACCGACAATGGTTGCCCAAGGCGGCTTCTTCCGTGGCATCGGCGTCCCGCCGATGCCGCATGGGCGAGATGTCCACGCCACGTGGGCCTGTTCCAGCCGCTCAGGCTGTTGCCCAGAATCGAATCAGGCCCGATCTTCCGCTTTTCGCCAATAGCATGACGGGGCGCCAAGAGCGAAGCCCGGTCTGAGCGGCGTGCCATGCCACGCTTTTTTCCGGGAAGCCGCGCACGGCGGGAGGGGTTTGGGTGTAGAATAAGATGATGGTACGTTGTTTTCGTCGTCCTGGGACCAGGACAGTGACGACCCATTCGCGGGCCGTGTGCCCAACATCCTGCCGCGGCGACACCCGGTGTGGCCGGCCCGGAAGGTTGGAGATGGAGGACAGAACCATGATGACAGCGAGGCATTTCCCCATTGTGTCGGTGACCTGTTTTTTGACCGCCCTGGGGGCCCTCACCGTGCCGGCCCCGGCCGGCACGATCATGGGAACGGTGGTCCGGGCGGCGGACGGCATGCCGGTCGCCGACGCCCTCATCGAGGCGTTCGATTACAGTACCGGGGTACGCCGGGACTGGGACTACACCGACGCTCTCGGTTCGTACACCCTCTGGAAGCTGCCGGCGGGGCGATACCGGGTCAAGGCGTTGCACTGGACCGTGGACTACGTGCATACGTATTACGACAACGCCTGCGACGACCAGGATGCGACGCCGGTCGTGGTGGCGGACGGCGAAGTGGTCCCGGGCATCGACTTTCGCCTGATCCTGGGAGGCAACATTGCCGGTGTGGTCACGGACACGGCCGGTGTCCCGATCCCGGACCTGCTGGTGACGGCGGCGGACTATGACACGGGCCGCTACCGCGGCGGCGCCTACACGGACCCCCGGGGCCGCTACAACATCCCGCGGCTTCCGGGCGGCCGCTTCCGGGTGCGCGTCGCGACGCAGGGGACGGACTTCATCGGGGAGTTCTACGATAACATGCTCGATCAGGATCTCGCCACTCCGGTGGTCGTGCCGGCCACGAAGACCGTGGGGAGTGTGAACTTCGTGCTGACGGCGCCCGGCCTCCGCGTGTCCGGACGGGTGACCGACAAGCTCACGCATCTGCCGTTGGCGAATATCCTGGTGGGCTACTGGCACGACGACTTCAAGATCTATGTCACCGACTATACGGATGCCGACGGGAGGTACGAGCTGACCGGCTTGGTGCTCGGTGAGGCCGGGATCACGGTCAACCCGGCATACTATTACGCCCGGATGGGGACGCATCTGGATCTACGCACGAGCCGCAGGGACTTCGATTTCGCGCTGCCCAAGGGAGCGAGCATCTCCGGCGCGGTCGTCGATGCCCGGAGCGGGAAAGGGTTGGCCGGTATTCTGATCAACTACTGGTCCGACCGGTATGGCATTTGGGGCACACCCGTGAGCAGGGAGGATGGGACGTTTCTGCTGGGGAATCTTCCGCCGGGAGCGGCCGATCTGGAGGCCCTGCCCGAGGCCAAGCTCGGCTATGTGACGCAGCCCCAGGACAGCACCGCCATCTATCTCGAGGAGGGACAGGACGTAACCGGCTGGATCATGCGCCTGTCCCAAGGCGCCCTGGTGACCGGTTTCGTCAAGGACTCCCGGGGCCAGCCGCTGCCCCATTTCGAGTGTGACTACGAGGGGCGGCTTTGCGACGGGGAGGTGGTGACCGACAGTGCCGGCCGGTACCAGGTCCGCCTGCCGGTCGGCACGAGCGTCATTGCCGCCGATGAGGACGGGTTCTTCGCTCTGCCCCGGGAGGTCACGGTGACCGACGTGAACGTTGCGGTCAACGTGCCGGACCTGGTCGCCTACTCGGAGCAGACCGGCGGTCGGATCTCCGGCTTCGTGGACCATGCGGGCACTCCGGCCGGGAACCAGGAGTTCGGCGTCGCGGTATTCAAAGCGGGCACGGTCCTGGACGGCGACAGTTGGTATACCGCCACGTCGGTCAGCAGCACGTCCCTGGCGAAAGCAGGGGCGTTCGTCCTGGCCGGGCTGCCGCCCGGTGTCCTTTACGACGTGGTCTTCGTGGTGGCCACGGAAACGGCCGAGGGGATGGAGTCTTACGCCTTGATACGCTGGGCGCGGGGCGTGCCCAGCGGAACCGCCGGCCTGCGTCTGGATGCCGATTTGTCGGGCAGCGAAGTGTACGGCAACGTGGTGGGTGCGGCCGGGCAGGCCGTACTGGGCACGACGGTGCTGCTCACGGACTCCGCGACGAAACGGCTGTCCGCCTTCGCCCGTGTCGATTGCCAGGGACGTTTCGAGATGCACCACGTCAAACCTGGAATCTATCTGGCCACGGCGCTGCACAGCGGGTATATAGATACCTCGAAGTCGCTGCAGGTTTTCCGTGGCCTGTCCGCCGACGCGGGCACCCTCAGGATGTCTTCGCTCAGTCCGTTGGGCGGGCAGTAGCCTCCAGATGAAGCGCGATAGGAACAGGAATATGGAAATGGATTGTCGGCATCTTCGGAGATCACAATTCGTGGGTGCGGTTCTGGTGTTGTGGGCCGGCGTGGCCATTGTGTGTGCGAAGGAGCAGGCGGCTGCGGCCGGCGGCCCCTGGCTCGCTCTGCCGCTCATCACGGAGGGTAGGATCGATCCCGCGTGGGCGCAGGTGGGCTGGGGCGGGTTCGTCGTCGACGGCCCGGCGCTGCGCACGGAGTGCGATGAACGCGGCATGGGACTGCTGTTCTACCGGCCTCAGAAGTTCGGCGACTGCCAGATCCGCATCGTCTATCGGTGCGAAAAGCCGAAGTCGAACGCCGGGGTCTTCGTACGGATCGACGACGGCGTGCCGGCCAAGATCGGCGAGAAGTCACCCGAAGTCCAGCGCGATGCGAAGGGCAAGTTGTCTCCGGCCATGATCGAGAAGCTCAAGGAAGCCTCCGAGAAGCACCTCGGCGGCTGGTATCCGGTCCACCATGGCTACGAAGTGCAGATCCTCGACGACACCGATGCCTTGCACCGGACCGGAGCGATCTACTCCCTGGCCGGGGCCGTGCCGGTCCCCGAGAAACCCCAATCCGAATGGCGGACCATGGTGATCACGCTGGACGGCGAGCGCATCACGGTGGCTGTCGACGGCAAGCGCCTCAGCTCCTTCGACCCGACGGCTACGGACAACCCGCCGCGTAAGAACTGGACCGAGCCTATTCGCGAAGTGAAGCGTCCGACGCACGGTTACCTCGGTCTCCAGAACCACGATCCCGGCGACGTCGTCTGGTTCAAGGAAATCAGTGTTCGGCCCCTGGACCGTGCCCAGTGACCGCCCACCAACGCACGGGTCCAGGATGCGAACCATGTCCCGTCCACAGCCGCGGTTCTCCTGAGGCGGCTCATGGGCCGATCCCTTTTGCAGACGGCCCATCAGCGGGCAGTCAGGAGTAGGATGGGCTTCAGCCCATGCCGCAAGCCGTGGGCCTGCCCCCAAACCGCATGGGCTGAAGCCCATCCTATAGCTTCGCTTTCCTGCCTCCGGCCGCCTCCACCTGTGCCCGGTCTCTTTGCCTTCCGGGCACGTGTGATCTTCCCCACCTCACAGCCGGACCGACACGTCCGATGCCGCGGTTCCCCGTGGGTGGAACCATCCCCACAGTCTCGCCCCCTGAACCGCCTCTTATCTTTTCTGCTTGCCGGTCCTCCGAACGCGACTCATCGCGTTTGGGAACCGTATGAGGCATTCTGCGATGGAGACGGCAGCTTTCTGCGGGCCGGTCAGCCGTAGGTGCGGCCGGTGTCGTCGACGTAAAGATCGCTGTGGGCCTGGTTTATGACTTCGGCGGCATGGGGGACCTCGGTCAGGTCGGGGACCTTCAGAAGCATGAAGCACTTGCGGCAGCGCATCCGGCGATCCACTGCGGCGGCATCCAGCCACCAGCGAAAGCCGCAACGTGGGCATTTGGCGATGATGTGCACCCTGTAACCTCGGCGTCAGACCACCAGGAACTGTTTCTCCAGCAGATGTATCGACACGGCCGTCGAAAAAACCTTAGGGGGCTTCTCGCCGAGCCTGCAACAAGCCGGGTGGATGCCCGATAATCGGTCACCTATCAGGGCCGGCAGGGGGCCTGTGAGGCCGACCACGGCTCATTGCGGTCTGGGGACAGGATCGGCCTTGATTCGAGGCCCCGGATGTGGTAGAATAAGCACAGTTGGGGGTGCATGTGACAATGAAGTTGATCGGCTGCGATGTTGTTGGCTACAAAGGCTTGGATCTGATCCACGGATCGGAGAGGCCCCGCCGGTCATACGCCTCCCACCTCCCGCCCGAAGAGCCCATTCCTGTCCAGGTTCGCATCCGGCAGTATGCCGACGTGCTACCTCAGGTCCGATCATCCGGCGCTGGCGATTTCGACCTCCGGCGGTTGCCCGCCGGCCTGGTGCTGGACTGCTGCATGTAATCGTTCCCAAGAGCCTGGGATACGATGAGCGTATCACGGGTGAGCCACAGCCTATGTCACTCCCGCGCTCATGCTGCTGGAACTGTGCCGGTCGTGGCGAAGGTAGCAGGCGTGCGAGCGCAAGAACATGGGGCCCCTGGCACCATCCGTGGTGGGCCCCGCACCTCTGCTCCAAAACGCTGTAACGCCTTTAGATGCCGAAGGTTACGATGTTCACTGCGGCGGATCGGATATTCTCGGGACTCGTGAGTTGTCCGGACTGCAACAACTGACGCGCCTTCTGGACGGCGTCCGTTTCCGTCTCAGATCCCTGGATCGCCCGGCTGATCAGATCGGCGAAATTGACTTGGAGAGTGGCATCCAATCCATCGACCGCAGGTTTGCTCATCGCATCGGCGTGGGCCGGAAGGTTCATTCCCATCGCGGACGTGATTTGTTGGTTGCGTATATTCTCGATCATCGTGCGATTCCTTCAATCACCGTTTGCCTACTCTTGTTTTCGCACGGTCGGCCCAAATCTTCAGGCCCGATTCTGCCGAAAGGCGTTTTTAGTGCTGGCAGCCCGACTTTTCTTTCGGACATTGCCGGGGGCCTACCGTTTCCGGCCCGGCCGCAACGTGGAGGCCACCTCATAAGCCACAAACTTACAGAAGTTCGTGGGGCTGGCGATCACCAATTCCTCCTGCAACGCAGACTGTCCCGAGCGTTGCCGGGTTCGGAGGTACGTCTGGATCCGCTTGCGGATGGTCCGGTCGGAACTGTCCCAGACCTGTTCCATCCCCCAAAGGAGTTGACCGTCGGTCAGGTCCAGCAGCTTCAGACGCAAGCCCAGGACCATGTGCGGATAGGGCTCGTACTTGGTGACCGTTCCGAGCAGCAGACCATTACAGTTG
>JALORE010000114.1 GCA_025459125.1 Planctomycetota bacterium
GCGAGCGCGGACGCTCACCCTGCGAAGACCGGTTTACGCTGACCTCGGATGACCGAACTTGGGTGTCAGAACTCATCAGGGATGGTTGAAGCCGTCCTGTCGCGCCGGGATCAACGGTCGATCCAGGGGCGGGCCTGCTTGACGCTGAGGCGACCGGCGGCGGTGAGCTTGAATTCGATCTACATGGCGAAATCCCGGTCCGCCGGGTGAATGTGGTAGAGCGTCCGGAAGTGCTTCTGGATACGGTCCATCATGTCGGCCAGCTCGAAGGTTTGCTCTTTCGTCAGGATGGAGGTGCCGGCGGGGACGAGATTCGAGTGGCGAATGTACTGGATCTCGTAGCGTTCCGCGCCGGCGAGCTCGGCCACCAGGAACTCATCCGGCAGGGACAGGGGCGGTGGATTGGTCACGAGGTCCTCACCCACCTGGACGTTTACGTAATAGCCCGGCCAGTGGACGTCGTAGATGTTCTTGGTCACGGCGACGCCGTTCGCCCGCTCATCCTCGTAGTTCTGGTGGACCAGCACGCCCATGGCCGCTTGCAGGTGATCGACCCGGTAGAAGTCACGCTCCTCGAACGCGCGATACGTCCAGAGGCTTGCCCAGACCTGTTTCATGCTCTTGGCGAGGTGGCCTTCGTCGGGATGGTGGGTGTACGACTCGTACAAGCCCGCGCCGTTGAAGCTCGGCAGGTCCTCGTTGTTGCTGCTGGAGCGGCAGCGCAGGGACGTCCCGGGTGGGAACGCCTCCTGCAGTGCCGCCAGGTCCCGGAGCATCCAGTCGGGCAGCGCGCCGTCGCGCAACCTTCGGCGGAAACCCGCCAGCCGGCTCTCCCGGGTCTGCGGGTCGCTGCGAAAGACCGGATCGGCCATCAGGACCACGGCGTCCTCGTAGAAGCCGTTGTGCGTCATGAACTCGTCGTAGAAGTAGAAGGGGACGGCGTACCCCTGGAATACACCGCTGCGATAGAACAGCCTCGCCAGTTCCGCCAGGTTGGCGGCCTTGGCGCCCACGCTGTTCGAATCCGCGAAGCCGATCGTCGCCAACGGGGCGATGGCCGTGATGGACAGGTTGCGCCCGGGGACCTGGGGTTCCTTGGGTCGAAGAGAGTCAAGGAAGGTCTCGACGTCTTCCGGCGTGGCCTCGGTCAGCGAGTAACCCTCCGGCTCGATCCGCAGATGCACGTACCGGTTGGCCAGCGCCACAATGTCCGGATGCGTGGCGGCGCCGCGGATATACGCGTTCGGGGTGTGGTTCTGTTTGGCCTTGAGATTGAGGTGAGACAGGGGCGTCTGCGGGACTTCCGTGATGATGCCGGCGACGTGGCTCAGGGTATTCGGGACGGTACGATAGACCACGATATCGCGTGCCGATACCGTGGCCGGGCCGTCGAGAATGCGCAGGCGGCCGTAGGCTTGTCCCGTCAGCAAAGGCGCATAGCTGATCTGGGCGAACAGGTCCTCCGTCCGGATCACGGCGACCGCGGAGGCCGCATAGAGGGCTTTCTCCGTCTCGTACAAAGCCCGTTGCGTCTCGCTCGGGGCATGGTAGTAGAGCCGGCCCTGCGCAAACGGCATATGGGCGGCAACCAGGTCATAGGCCAACCGGACGAAATCGAAGGTCACCGGGTCGGTCGGCCAGAACTCCAGAGTGTAGATGCCGTGGATCGCCTCGCTGGGCTCGTAGTGGTCATGGGCGACGATGCTTCCCGCGAGGTACTTGCGGTGCTCCGTGTAGTAGGTCTCGCGATTGAAGGTCTCCAGGTCCATCTGCCGGCCGAGGCAGTCCACGACGAAGTCGTAGTGGTAGGGATGGTTCTTCGTATTCATGAAGTACAGTTGCGGGCGGGACGTATCGACGTCCACGATCGTGAACTTGACCTCGGGCACCTGCATCGACCCCGGGAAGTTGTTGCGGTCCGCATAGAGATCAAACGAGGCTCGATCCTCGATCCGGAGCGTTCCACACTCGGGTGCAATCTGGCCTGGGCCGGCGCCGGCCGGCAGGTCGGTGGTCATAAGAATCGCGGTTACCAGCGAAATCCACGTCTTTGTCATGGCCCAAGGCCATCCCGGATGACGAGATCTAATCCCTGTGCTCCCCGGTCCGGGGTGTGGCGCAACCGCCCGGACGACTCCGCTCGCAACAACGTCGGCGGCATACCGGTATTGTAGCCCTTCACCGGGCCCTCGTCCAGGGTCAGTCTGCGCGAAGCACAATGCCGCGCCGTTTGTTGTGACGGCGCGCATCATAGACGGACATCGGGGCCTGAAGTTGTTCCGTGCGGGAAACGTTTTTGTCCTGGAAGAGATTGACACGATTGTAACACCGGCCTATCATGCGCCATTTACTGACTGGGAGCAGCATTCTGGTGGTCTCGAACGTTGGGCACGCGGAAATCACAGTACTGTAAGACTGGCAGGTGGGGCAGGGGAGACAGCCCGCTCGTCCCATCCACGCGCAAAGACCCCGAGCGGCGGGGAGGTTCCTGATTAGGGAAGTTTGCCAATGAGTGACTACATCGTTCTGGTCAAGCAGGTTCCGGATGTCTCACAAATCACGGACAATGCGTTCGACCCGGAAACGGGCACGCTGGTCCGCGCGCGACTGGCCAACGTGATCAACGAGTTGGACGCCCAGGCCCTGGCGTTTGCCCGGCACATGAAGCGGATCAGCGGTGACGCCAACGCCCGCCTGGTGGCGCTGACGATGGGCCCGCCGATGGCCGACGAGGTGCTGCGGTACAGCCTGGCCCGGGCGGCCGACCAGGTGGTCCTGCTGACCGACCGGGCCCTGGGTGGGGCCGACACGGTGGCGACCGCCAACCCGCTGGCCCACGCGATTCGCCGGATCACGCAGGAGATCCTCAAGTGTGGCGATGACTTCCTCGTGGTTTCCGGCATGCAGTCGGTCGATGGCGATACCGCCCAGGTGCCGGCGCAGATCGCGGAAGAGCTCAAGCTGCCCTGCATCGCTTACGTGACGGGAGCCGAGTACAAGAACGGGCGTTTCGAATTCACCCGCATCATCAGCGGCGGCAGTCAGACGGTGGCGGCCAAGAAACTGCCGGCTGTGATCACGGTCGCCAAGTACGAGTTCCCACTGTTTGCGACGTTCGCCGGCACGCGGTGGGGCGCCAAGGCCCCGGTGATCCAGTGGGGCGCCAACGATATCAATGCCCCGCTGATCGGGGCCAAGGGATCCAAGACCGCCGTGATTCGCGTCTTCCCGCCCGGCAAGAGCACTCGCAAGTGCCAGCAGGTCCACAGCGCCGGCGAGCTGGCCAAGATCGTTGTCGAGAGCTATAAGAAAGGCGACAGCCAGGCGGCGACCGCGGGCAAGGCCGAGGACGGCAAGTACCTCCTGCCCCAGCGGCGCAAGAGCGCCTTCGAACGCCGGTGGGAAGCGACGGCCAAGGAGCAGGAGGACTACAACCTGCTCGCCAGGGTCCTGAAGGACCTCAAGATCACCGACGTCAATCAGATCGATGCGGCCGCCCAGGAGAAGATCCTGGCGGCGGTCGGCACGAGTTTCCAGAAGAAGGCTCTGGAAGATATGCTGGCCGGTCTCAAGGCGTCCGAGCCTGCCTTCCGGGGCGAAGTCTGGGTGGTGGCCGAGCACAGCGACGGTGTCGTACACCCGGCGACGTTCGAGTTGACCGGCAAGGCCCGCGAGCTGGCGGATTCGCTCGAAACCAGGGTGGGTGTCTGTATCGCCGGCGAGAATGTCGCCCATATGGCGCAGGAGTTGATCGCCGCCGGCGCGGACAATGTCTATGCCATCGAGGACCCGCTGCTGCGGGAATTCGACCCGACCGCGTATCGCAAGGCCATCTCCGATGCGGTCGACAAGTACGTGCCGCAGATCGTGCTGTACGCGGCGACGCCGCAGGGCCGCATGCTGGCTCCCATGGTGTCGTACCGGACCGGGTGCGGCCTGACCGCCGACTGCACGGGCCTCGACATCCGGGACAGCTCGCGCAAAGGTGAAATCGGCCTGCTGCTGCAGACCCGTCCGGCCCTGGGCGGCAACGTCATGGCGACGATTCGCACGAAGAGCTCCAAATCGCAGATGGCGACGGCCCGGCCGGGCGTGATGAAACGCCTCCCCGCCGATCCGGCCCGCCAGGGCAAGATCGTCAAGCACCAGGTCGAGCTCACCGTGGACGACGTCAGTCTCGAGATCCTCAAGACCGAGCTGGGCCACGGGCAGGTGAATCTGCACGCCGATGCCATCGTCTCCGGCGGCAAAGGCATGCAGAGCCGCGACAATTACGAAAATCTCGTCGGCAGTCTGACCGGCGCCCTGAGCCGCAGGCTCGGCACTGAGGTCGAACGCGGCGCCTCGCGAGCGGCGGTCGAGCAGGGCTTCATCGAGCGCATCCACCAGGTGGGCCAGACGGGAACGTCGGTTGGCCCGAAGCTCTACGTGGCCCTGGGCATCTCCGGCGCCATTCAGCACATGATCGGCGTCGCCAATACCGAGACCATCGTCGCGATCAACAGCGACCCGAGCGCCCCGATTTTCAAGCAGTGCGATTACTACATCGTCGGCGGGGTCGAAGAGGTCATTCCGCAACTGGTGGACGCACTGGGGGCCGTCTGAGCGGATGGTGGCTTGGGGAAGTGGAAGGCTGGAAGTGTGATTTTTGATGTTTGATGTTTGCGATCAAACTTAAGGAATCCAACGTGGCGAATCATAGCGAATACAGCAAGGTGTCGGTTCTGGTCGTCGGCGCCGGCCCCGCCGGTCTGGCGACGGGGATTCAACTGAAGGTTCTCAAGCCCGAGCTCGACATCTGCGTGATCGACAAGGCCCTCGATCTGGGCAACCACAACCTCTCCGGCGCCGTGCTGGAGAAGGAGCCGCTGAGCACGCTGCTCGACGCCGCCAAGCCCGGCTGGCGCGAGACCGACGAGGCCAAGCTGGTCCTGGCCAACGTGATCGACAAGGACGATATCATGTTCCTGCTCGGCCGGAACATGGCCTTCGGGATCTTCCCGATGATCAAGATGGCCCGGGGCATGGGGCTGGGCTTCGGCCAGATGATCCACCACGGCGATTACTCCCTCTCCATCAGCCGGCTGACGAAGTGGCTGGGCGGCATTGCCAAGGGGATGGGCGTCGAGGTCCTCACCGGGTTCGCCGCCGACCACGTGGTCTTTGACGGTGACGGCGTGGCCGCAGGCGTCAAGCTCGTGGACCGCGGCCTCAACAAGGAGGGGCACAAGGAGCCCAACTGTGTCGAAGGCGAGACGGTCCAGGCGAAGTTCGTCGTCTTGGCCGAGGGCTGCGACGGCCTCGTCACTGAGCGGTTCGTCGAGAAGGCGGGTCTGAAACGCCAGTCGCACCAGCTCTATTCTCTGGGCGTCAAGGAACTGATCAAGGTCACGCCCGCGCAGTACAACAGGTTCACCCGCGGCCGGGTCGTCCACGCGATGGGCTACCCCATCTGGACGCCGGTCGTCGGCCCCGGCATGTTCGGCGGCGGCATCGTCTACGCCGGCGAGCAGGACCATCTCGCGGTCGGCATGATCGTCGGCCTCGACTGGAAGTACCACGACTTCAACGCCCAGGATGCCCTGGTGCGGTTTAAGGAGCACAAGTTCGTCCGGCAGTTTATCGAAGGCGGCACGGTCGTCGAGGCCGGCGCCAAGATGATCCCCGAAGGCGGCTGGTACGCGGTCCCGCGCGATCCCCAGACCCACAGCATCGGCAAGGGCAACGTGATGATCCTCGGCGACAGCGCCGGCTTCGTCAACATGCTTAAGATCAAGGGCCTGCACAACGCCATCGATTCGGGCATCCAGGCGGCCAAGGCCATCGTGGCTTCGCTCGACAAACCCGCCGCCGCGGCGCAGCGCTATACGGAGAACGTCGAGGCGTCGAACATTGCCAAAGAGATGCAGACCGCCCAGAACTTCCGCCTGACCGTGGCGAAGTTCGGCCCCTTGCAGGGCATGCCGCTGTCGGTCCTGGGCCGCTCGCTGCCGAAGTTCCACGTCGAGAAGGACTACGAGATGATGACGGCGGCGCCGTACCGGCTCAAGCCGTCGATGAGCTTCGACAAGGACACGTTCACCGCGGTCGCCGCCACGGCCCATCGCGAGGAGCAGCCGTCGCACCTGACGATTCTCGACCGGACGATCTGCGACACGAAATGCCGCCCGGTCCTGCACGCGCCGTGCATCACGTTCTGTCCCGCGGGCGTCTACGAGACGATCCACGAGGAGGTCAAGCCGGCCAATCCGTCCAACTGCCTGCACTGCAAGACCTGCCAGCGCAAGTGTCCGTTCGACAACATTCGCTGGACCGCCCCCGAAGGCGGCGGCGGCCCCCGCTATAAACGGATGTAGTCAAGACGCGCCTGTTCGGAGTTCCGCGTGTACGCGGGTCCGAGAGTCTTCCGGCGCAGCCGGCTTCACCCTCTGTAAACGCGGAAGGGAAAAAGGACGGCCGGACTGTCTGACCCGCCTGAAGGCGGAACTCGGAACAAACGAGCCGGGTGCCATGCCTACGGCCTTGCGCAGGCATGTCTTGCTCCCGAAGTCAGGCCCAAACGCGATACATCGCGTTTGGAGTCCCTGTCCCCGCTCGCCTTGTGGGAATGGTGAGATCGCAGGCACTGTCGTGCGAAAACCCCGTCCCCGCTCGGGTCGAGGGCAGGCTCTGCGTGGGGAGAGTATGCCCCCGGCTGGACCGGAGGCACGGTTCCGAGGGCGAATGGGGACGTTCACCCTACGATGAGGGTGTGAATTTCCCACCTTATGCCGGCCGCACGGCGCAGGCCTGGCGGGGCGACATTGTAGTGGACAAAGACCCGGCCGCGTGGTATGCTATGGGACGTCGTACGGAAGGGATGCCAGGACGTGTGATGGAGAAAGGCAACGGAGGGCAGGGCATAGACCTCCCGCCTTTGTTGTGACCGCGGGCCTTTTGTGCCAGGATTGTGTGGCGATCGGCAACGGGAATCACCGGGTACGACGGCCCGCTGGGGAAACACGGCCTTCGAGGAGGATCATCACCCCGCGCCACGTGTTCGTGGACGGTCGCAGCCAGGACTGAGACTTTTGAAAGGATGGGAAGATGAATGCGCGAAAGGTGGCAATGAGCGTGTTGCTGCTGGCAGCGTTGGGCAGCGCGGCCGACGCCGAGAGTGTGGAGTGGATCTCTGGCACGACGCCGCCGGGCCAATGGAGCATCAACCCGGCCCATCCAACGCCGACCGATGTCGTCACGTTCTCCGGCCCGACCGCGGTGTACGACAGCAACTGCGTGGCGAAGCGTGCGCTCGGCGGCACCCCGCTGTTGACGATCGACACGAAGGCCAGGACCATCGTCTTGTGGTTCCAGGGACCGGTGCCGCAGGTTTGCCCGATGGTCTACAACCCCGTGGCGGGCCTCAGGGGCGATTTCGGCCCCTTGGCCGTGGGAGACTGGACGTTCACGTGCCGGTCCCGCGACCTGAACTTCGAAACCCATTTCACTGTCCAGGACAAGTTCGCGTACCATGTGGACGCCGATGCACCCGGCCCTGCCCATGATGGCAGGAGCTGGGCCACCGCCATGCGGACGCTCCAAGACGCCCTGGCGGCGGCCGGAAGTGGTGACGAGATCATTGTGGCCGAGGGGACATACCTGCCGGACCGGGGCGGCGCCGCCACGTCGGGCGATCGGGCGGCGAGCTTCCTGCTCAAGCCGGGCCTGATCGTCCGCGGCGGTTTTGCCGGCTACGGCCAGCCGAACCCCGATGAGAGGGACATCGCCAGGCGTGTGACGATCCTCAGCGGCGACCTGCAGAGCGACGATCGCGCGGCCGTCCCGAGTTTCACCGACAACAGTTACCACGTCGTCATCGGTCCTGCGGACGGCCTGGCGGCGCGGCTGGACGGCTTCACGGTGACGGCCGGGAACGCCGATGGGGCCTTTCCGCACCATTACGGCGGCGGGCTCTACAATCCCGACGGCAAGCTGCAGGTCGTCAACTGCACCTTCCGCGGCAACACGGGCGTCTGGGGCGGTGCCGTGATGAATTTCGGCCCGGCGCTGACGCTGGCGAATTGCCAGGTGCTGGCCAACCGGGCCCTGATGCTGGGGGGCGGCCTGTACAACTACGAAGGTGCTGCGACCCTGATCAACTGCCGGATTGCCGGCAACACCGCCGGGTATGCGGAGACTGCCGGTGGGGCGGCCGTCTACAACCTCAACGCCAGCGTGACAATTCTCGGCTCGACCATTGCCGACAACGAGTCCCCGAGCGGCAAAGCCATCGCCAACTTTACGTGGATGGCAGCCCCCGGCGTCCGGGTGCGTGTGGCCAACAGCATCCTCTTCAACGGCGGCAACGAGTTGTGGAGCAACGTCCGCGAGGCGGTGGAGGTTACTTATAGCGACGTGCAGGGCGGCTGGGTCGGCACCGGCAACATCAGCACGGACCCGCAGTTCACCCGGTCCAGCTCCCGCGGCGTCGGAGGCGAGTGGGTCGACGGCGATTATCGGCTGAAATCGTCATCCCCGGCCATCGACGTCGGCAACAATGCGGCGCTGCCGGCCGATGATCTGGACCTCGACGCAGACGGCAACACGACCGAGCCGCTGCCGGTCGATCTCGACAACGAGGCGCGGATCGAAGGCACCAAAGTGGACCTGGGCGCCTACGAACAGCTCGCCAAGCAGACCCCGCCGACCCCGAGCACCACCCTGATGGTCAGCGTGGGCGACGGGTTCCTGTCCCTCGCACCGGACCCGAGCGCCCCGAGCTCCTCGAACACGTTCATCGGGAGTGTGGACGTGGACATCGAGCTGAATTTCCGAGGCAGGCTCAGCGTGGAGGTCACGCCTTCCTCGGCGGCCGGCGGGACGTGGACGGCCTGGCTGATCCCGGACACGATCGGGCCCGGTAAAGCCACCGTGACGCTGTGGGTCAAGGTTCAGAATCTGAATCTGGCCGCTCTGCCGGCCGGGGCCAAGGATGTGCAGGTGGCGGAAGTGGTCTTTTACGTGACGCCGCTCTTCTGAAGCTCGGCGCGAGTTTCGCGCTGCGATCGATGAGCATTCCGGACGTGAACGGGTCCGGCGTGGCTGCGGTCCTCGCCGGACCCGTTGTCTTTTGCCGCAGGCACGGGAGACGTCCTTACCAAGGAAAGACGGCATGCCAGTTCTCACCCAAATCGGTCAAAAATAGGGATTATGCCTACTTGACGGCGGTCGGCGGACTCTTGGGCGCCGAGGTGGGAGGAACCGTGCGGCTTTGTTTTGCCAACAGCCCCAGCCTCAGTGGGGCGCGGCTGGGGGAGGCCCGCCGCCGCCGCCGACCTGGCGGCGTCTCCGAATACGGTGGGACGCACCGGTGCACTTCCCGGTGTCTTCTTCTACCTGCTCCTGCCGACCGGCCGGAAGGCCTCCGACGTGGATACGAAGTTTGCCGTGGTCCGGATCCGGGAGGCGAAACTGCCGCTGGCGTTCCGTCCTGATTTCGGCCACAAGCAGTCGACCGTGGTGGTGGTCGCGAGCCGGGAAAGACTGCTGGACGCTGCCGGTGCGGCGGATGGCCCGGCGCCCGTACAGATGAGCCTCGGACTGAAGAGCGGAGAAACCATTATCGGAACGATGGGCGTTGAGATTGTCGCCGGCGCCGCACCGAGTCCGAGCTGGGTACTGGCCGAGAGGAACTACTACTTCGACAGAAAGACGTGGAAGTAAAGACCGATCTCAAAGACCCACGCCCGGCATGTCATGGCGCGGGAAATGAAGCGACCTCAATGCTCGCCATGATACTCTGTGTATTGATGTTGATACGGATTCGGAGAAGTCCTTGCGCTCTCTTGTCATCCCTTCGCGATGCTCAGGGCAGGCTCTGCGCGTAGCGAAGGATCTGGCCTGCGAACGAGAGAGTCCTCTTTTCGGTGGCCAGATCCTTCGGCTGCGCCTCCGGATGACAAAGTCCCTACCGCGCCAGCATCTTCCCGAATCCGTATGATATAGTTCGTAGCGTGGGCGTCCAGGTCGGAACCGGCCGGCCAGAATCCCTCCCAGGCCGAGCAGCGGCAACGTTGCCGGTTCGGGGAACGATGCTGATCTGGCCGCTCGGCGTGCCGCGGACGGTACCGGACTTGTTCCGGAGGACGCTGACCAGGTCCCCGCCGCTGATGGCGTCGCCCGAGAAACTCAGATCCAACAGGAACCCGCCGGTTTTGCCGGCCACCAGCGTCGTTGCTTTCCAGCCATGCTGCCTGACTACGAACATGACAGGCCGTCGTCTCCAACCGGGTGCGTAGGCAACCGCCTGACTCTGGACAACGGAAATACCGAATATCGAAGGGGCCTGTGTGACAGGCGGCCGGACCCGCGGACCGGCACGCCGCTTCTCAAGGCGGGGCCGAGCGCTTACAATCACGCCCGGGGCAGGTCGATCCGCGCGGCGCTTGCCCCGCTGGAACACGGGGCTGCTGAGATGGCAAGGAACGTTGGCATTCTGTCGGACACGCACGGCCTGCTCCGGGACGAGGTCAAGAGCCGGTTGTCGGGCCAGGATCTGATCATCCACGCAGGCGACATCGGCAGCCCCGGCGTCCTGGCGGAGTTGAAGCAGCTTGCCCCGGTGGTGGCGGTACGCGGGAATGTGGACACCGGAGCCTGGGCGCAAGAACTGGCGCAGGAGGAGTATGTGTCCGTGGACGGCTGGACCATCTGTGTGGTTCACGATCTATGCACGCTCCGCCTCGATGCGGTTGCGGCCGGCGTGGATGTCGTCATCCATGGTCACTCCCACCAACCGGGAATCGCGCGCAAGGATGGCATCCTGTACCTGAACCCCGGCAGTGCCGGCCCGAAGCGCTTCCATCTGCCGGTCGCCATGGCCCTCGCCTCCATCGAGGGCGAGACCTTCGCTCCCCAGATCATCACGGTTGAGGCGTGACCGGCGGCGCTGCTTGGGCACACCGAAGGCTCCTCCGCTCTCCCGCTCCGGACGCCGACGGCGGGTTACGGTTTGGCCGCGGTGAGGCGGGCCAGGACGTCCTTGGTGATGTCCGGGCACCCGCCGGAGTAGATCATCTTCTGCGTGGTGATCATGGCGGGGACGGCCTCGGGCTGCGTCGTGACCAGGTCATCTTTGGCGAGAACCAGCGACAGTCCCTTCTCAACCGCGACTTCCTGGGTGGTCTGTACGATCTGGGTGTAGGTCTTCTGGGTCCACAGTTGCTGTTTCACCACCATCTGTCGGTCGAGGAACTCCTTGCGGGCGCTGTAGTGGGCCTTCTTCTCGGTCACGATTTCGAACTGTGACGCGTAATCGCGGCTGTCGGGTTTCAGCGTCCGGATCTCGTTCTCGGCGGCCTCAATCTCCTTGGCGAGGGTTTCCAGCTCAGATCGGGCCCGGCTGCGGTCAACGGCGATCGTTTCGCCGTGCTTCTTGTCTTTGGACAGAACCTGGAGGACTTCCACGATGCGAATGACCCCGACGGAGTGGGGCCCGGACGTGGGCGTTGCGCTCTTGCTGCCGCCCGCCGCGCCGGCGGCGAAGGAAACCACGATACTCGTGAGACAACTCAGTGCAACGACGGCTGTTTTCATGACGCACCCTTTCCGCATGTGTAGGTTTTTGGGATGGATTGTAGCGGGGATTCGTCCGGACGGCAACCCAGATCCGGCGGACCCGCGCGCGGGGCGGCCCCAATACCGTGACGCCGGGCAGCGGACGAATCCAGGCCGACGAGCGCCAGGCATGAAGACCGGTTGTCCTTCGACTCCGGGTGGCAGCGGCAAACTCGCTTGGCCGATGGTTCTACGAATACGCGGAAACCAGCGGCAAGCTGCGAAGCCTTCGCTTGCCGCTGCCACCCGAAAAATGGTCTGCGAAATCCGCCACCGTATGCCGGCCGCACCTCGCGCGGGACGCTGGCGGTTTTTATGTTTTCGTCGCCGATGTTCTCTGCTACGATCTGGCGCCATGGGGACGGCCTGCCGCCGGACAAGCGATGTTCGGGTTGTTCGAGCGGGCCGGGCGCCGGTCCCGGTGGATAAGGAGATGATACCATGAAGAAGCTGTCGGTTCTGCTGGCGGCGGTGACGCTGCTCGGTTGTGCGGGTGCCAACAAGGAGACAGACGTGAAGCGACTGGGATTCGAGGCCGAGGCGCGGCTGCTGCTGGCGAGATTGACGCTAGTGGAGATGGTGGGGGAGATGAAGCAGATCACGCTCGAGCATTTCGGCATGAGCGGTCCGGACGGGCGTTTCGTTCTCGATGAAGCGAAGCTGCGCGACGGGATCGTCCAGCACCATCTCGGCTCGATCCTCAACTGCGGCGGGCAGGCCCGCACCGTGCAGAACTGGCAGGAAATCATCACGAAGATGCAGGAGATCGCGACGAAAGAGACGCGGCTCGGTATCCCCATCATCTACGGCATCGACACGATCCATGGGGCCAACTATGTGCTCGGCGCGACGCTGTTCCCGCACAACATTGCCATGGCCGCGACCGGCGATGTCGCCTTGATGGAGAGGACCGGTGAGATCGCCGCCCTGGAGACGCGGGCCGCGGGCATCCCCTGGAACTTCGGCCCGGTGCTCGATCTCGCCCGCCAGCCGATGTGGCCGCGCGTCTTCGAGACCTTCGGTGAGGACCCGTATCTGGCCTCGGTCATGGGAGCCGCCTACATCCAGGGCCAGCAGGGCAAAGATCTCTCCAGCCCGGTCAAGGTCGCCACGTGCATGAAGCACTACCTGGGCTACTGCTGGCCGTACTCCGGTCAGGACCGCACGCCGGCGTACATTCCCGAACGGCAATTGCGCCAGTGGTTCCTCCCGCCGTACCGCGCCGCGGTCCAGGCGGGCACCGTGACCTGCATGGCCAACTCCTCGGAGATCAACGGTGTCCCCGTCCACGCCAGCAAATACTACCTGACCGACCTGCTGCGCGGCGAGCTGGGTTTCCGGGGCCTGGTCGTCAGCGACTGGGCCGACATCGAGAACCTCTATAAACGCGAGATGGTGGCCAAGGACCGGCGCGAGGCGGTGAAAATGGCCGTGCTGGCCGGCGTCGATATGAGCATGGTGCCCGAGGATTACAGCTTCTACGATACGCTCCTGCAGCTCGTGCAGGACGGTGAAGTCCCGATGAAGCGGATCGACGAGGCGGTCGGCAACGTCCTCCGGGTCAAGTACGCGCTCGGTTTGTTCAAAGACCCGTATCCGCGGAAGGACCGGGCCGCCAGTGTCGGGGCCCCGAGCTCCCGGCAGGTGAACCTCCGGGCCGCCCAGGAAGCGATGACGCTGCTGAAGAACGAGAATCATGTGCTGCCCCTGGCCAAAGGTCGCAAGGTCCTGGTGACCGGGCCTTGCGCCAACAAGCTTTCCGTCCTCAATAGCGGCTGGTCCACCACCTGGCAGGGGGATCAGGAACAGCTTTATCCGCCGGAGAAGAATACGATCCTCGAAGCGATCCAGGAGAAGCTGGGCCAAGAGAACGTCGCCTGCGTTGAGGCCGTGACGTTCGACAAGGAAATCGACATTGCCCAAGCCGTCACCGCGGCGGCCGGCGCCGATGTGATCGTCGCCTGCATCGGCGAGCCGGCCTATTGCGAGACGCCGGGCAATATCACCGATCTGGCCATGACCGAGCCGCAGTTGCGCCTGGTACGGGAGCTGGCCGGGACAGGCAAACCGATCGTTCTGGTCCTCGTCCAGGGCCGACCGCGCGTGATCCGCCCGATCGTGGACCTCGCCCAGGCGATCCTCATGGCCTACGTGCCCGGCCTGGAAGGCGGCCAGGCGGTTGCGGATGTCCTCGTCGGCGATGTCAATCCGAGCGGCAAGCTGCCGTTGACCTACCCGAAGTACTCCGGCGTTGTCTGGTGGTACGACCACAAGGCCAGCGAGGAAAAGGGCGGCAACAAGTTCGACCCGCAATGGGAATTCGGGCATGGCTTATCCTATACGACGTTCACCTACCGTGCCCTGCGTGCCGATGCCAGCGAGATGACGCTGAAGGACACGCTACCCATCACGGTCGAGGTCACCAACGAGGGCGACCGCCCCGGCCAAGAGATCGTCCAGCTTTACCTGTCGGATGTGGTCGCCTCGGTGACGCCGCCGGTCAAGGTGCTGAAGCGCTTCCAGAAGATCGAGCTCAAGCCCAAGGAGATGAAAGTGGTGCGCTTCGACCTGACCTGGGATGACCTGGCCTTCATCGGCCTGGACCACAAGCCCATCGTCGAGCCCGGCGAATTCAAAGCCCAGATCGGCCAGATGTCGGTTGGCTTCACGGCCCGCGACGATCGCCGGTGACGCTTTGTCCCAGCCAAGACGGCAAGTTCCGGGTGGCAGCGGCAAGCGCCAGCTTGCCGATGGTTGGCCCATCAGCCCTCGGCCGGGCCATTGCCTGCGGGCATTCTGCCTGCTTGTGGTACGGGCATCCTGCCCGTGAGACTTCGTGGCATCGGCATCCTGCCGATGCTGTCTGGGCTGGAAGCGGCTCCCCGATGCAGAATCTTGTATTGGAGATCCGGAGCTCATACCACCTTTATCCGTGCCCCATTCAGGAGTGTTGCCGAGAATCGAACCCGGCGGAAATTGGGTTTGTTTTTCCGAGACCCGGGTCGCCCGGTTTCGTCATAAGCCTTTTTCCGCAAACTACTTGTCACCTTTCTCTCTCCGTCTGAATTGGGTTTGTTTGGCGCGGAAGCATAGCGGTGAGGGTCGGGGATCAGCTTTCACGCTGCTGAGACCTGAGCCCCGGTCCCTCTGCCGATTGGCTTTGTTTCACACGATTAGTCCCCGGCGGCGCGACGCGGGCCGCCCATCCGGCCGCTGCCCGTTCCAGGCCGTCCGCGGCAAATTGGGTTTGTTTTTCCGAGGCCCCGGCCATGCGGACTTGCCGTAAGCCGTTTTCAACAAAGTACTTGTCACCGTTTTGTCTCTGTCCGAATTGGGTTTGTTTGCGCGAAAGCACGGCGTGAGCGGTCGGGGATCAGGTTTCGGCCTGCTGGGACCTGAGCGTCGTCCCGCCGCCAATTGGCTTTGTTTCGCACGATTGATCTCCCGTGACGCCAACACGCACTGTCCGCCCGCCGGCTGCCTGTTCTGGGCCATGAGAAGACGGGGTTTGTCTGACGTACCCGCGTTGCGGCAAATTCCCAGTTCCCTGATGTAGTTAGTGGCGATAATCCTGGGCCCTTACCACGAGCCTCCATCCTGCTACGAGAGAATTATACAACATATATGGTATTTTGTCAAGGCATGTTCACGCGGATTGTCTGCCTGGTCATTCACGCCCGCGGGTGAGTTGGGGCAGTCAGATCCAAAGCCTGGCCTCTTCTTCCCCTATCGGGGGCCTGTATGACTGTTCGTGTGCGCCCGTCGAGCGGGGCGCGTTCGGAGTACCGCGTTTACGCTGGTCGAATCGTCCGAGCAGCTTCCTGCGAGAGCTTCGGCCTCAAAGGGCCGGCGGCGGGACTTTGAAGCGCCAGCCGCAGTGGGGGCATTTGCCGGTGCGGCCGGCGTGGCGGGCGGGGACTTTGAGTCTCCGGCCGCATGGGCAGACGAGGCGGAGGAAGGCATCGTCGGTGTTCTGCCGGATGCCGCCCGCGGATTGCGGGTCCGGCCCGAAGAATTCGGTCTGGCTCGGGACCACGACGGGTTGTCGGCAGCCGGGGCACCGGACCGTCCGGCCGGCGTACTGCCGTGCCACCCGAATCGTCCGGCCGCAGGCACAGGTGGTGCGGATCGATTCCTCACCTCCCCTGCGGAGGGGGGCGGGTTCCGGTGGGCCGGGCGGCGGAAATGCGGCCAAGGCTTCCGGGGGGAATGCTGGTTCACGGACCTCCTGCGGGAGTTCTCCTTCCATCCGGTGCAGGCCCGGCACGGCGTAGGCGGTTGCCGACCGTTCGTTCTCGCTCCCGCGCCGGCGCTCCTGCCACATCTGGAGCAGGGACTTCTCATAACGCTCCATGACGATCCAGCCTTTGGCGCATAGGAGAAGGGCGACGGCGAAGCCGGTCCCGAAGCCGCCCAGGTGGGCCAGATAGGCCACGTCCGAAGTGCCCGGAGCGATGGCCCCGAGGACGTCCCACAAGAGCCGGAACAGGATCAGCCAGATGCCGCTGATCGTGAACGAGCGGACATACACCGGCACGATGAACCAGAGGCCGAACAGACAGGTAACGTCGTTCTGGTAGAAGAGCATCAGGTACATCCCGATGACGCCGTAGAGCGCACCGCTGGCCCCAATAACGGTGCTGCGCGAGCCCAACAGGTGAACGATGCCGGCCGCGACGCCGAAAAGGACGTACAGGAGAAGATACCGGAGATTGCCGATCTTGGCACAGACGGCGTTGCCGAAGACCCACAGGAACAGCAGGTTGCCCAGGAGATGGGCCAGGCCGCCGTGCAGCCACATGTAGCCGAGCAATCCCGTCAGGCTCCAGCCGCGCAGCATCAGCCGGCCGGTGATGCCCGGGATATCCTGCATCTTGGGGGGAGCAGATTGGCCCGGCCGCTCTGGCGGTTTGGCCGTGCCACGGGGGGCCGGCCGCGTGTCCTTGGTTTGGATGGCCGGCTGTGTTGCGTGGTATTCGATGGTGTCGGCCACCTGCCGGACGAAGATCGCCACCAGGGCGACCAGGATCAGCCAGTTCATCACCGGCCAGCGCTCCTGCGGGACATCGACGCTCCACGGGATGAGGAACATGGGTCTGGACCCTCTCGGAACCGCACGCCTGCGGTCTGGCCTCTCCATCCTATCAGAATCACCAGCGGGAGTACAGGACAGACCCACGGGCGGGCGCATGTCCGTAGCCAAAGCGAAGTAAGCTGGCGCCGCGGGTGGCATCGTCAAGCGTAGCCTGCGGAGCTTGGCGATGGCGACT
The DNA here is from genome assembly GCA_025459125.1 of Planctomycetota bacterium. Taxonomy (GTDB): domain Bacteria; phylum Planctomycetota; class Phycisphaerae; order Sedimentisphaerales; family Anaerobacaceae; genus PLanc-01. The sequence continues at coordinate 16,866 of JALORE010000114.1, forward strand.
TGTCTGTGCCCTGGACCATCGCCAAAGCCTTTGGCTTTGACGATGCCACCCGACCCAGCGGAGTCGCAGGGCTTCTCCATTCACCGTCTTAGCTTGGACGGACAGCTCAACTGGCACGCAGGCCCAGGTTCGCGCGGACGTCGGCCAGGGGGATCTCGGCGTAGCAGATGGAGGTGTCGGCGGCGCCGTAGTAGACCTTCAGCAAGTCGTCCTCGCACAGCAGGCCGCAACGGAAGACTACGTTGCCGAAGAAGCCGCTTTGCTCGGAGGGGGCCCACGGCTCGAAGAGCGGTTGCTCGGACCGGGCGACGATTTCCCAGGGCCGCACGCCGTTGAGGAGGACGGCGCCCAGGCCGTACCGGTGGTGGCGGTCCGCCCCGTGGTAGATTTCCAGCCAACCCTCATCGATCCGCACGGGCGCCGCGCCAGCCCCGATCCGGGTCTCATCCCAGCGCCCGTCACGCGTACCCATCAGGCAGCGGTGGTTGCCCCAGCAGATCAGGCCGGGCGATTCCGCGAGCCACACGTCGTTTCTCATAAAGGGCGACGAGCGGGGCCGGTGCAGGGCATAGTACCGGCCGCCGATTCGCGCGGGAAACAGGGCCACGTCCCTGTTGTCGGGGTGGAAGATGACGCCATGACGCGTAACGGACGCGAAATCCCGCGTCGAGGCCAGGCAGGTCGTCTCGGGCGAACGGCCGGAGCAGGATGTCATTGGCTGCAACATCATAGATGGGGCTCAGGACAACGCCTTCGCCATGGCGGATCGGGCGTTCCGCGACGCGCAAGAGAAGTATCACCTCATCGCCATACCGGGCCACGCCGGCATTGAAAACGCCGATGACCTCGAAGTCCTCGCGGGAAGGCCGCAGGTCTTGCGGCCGGATGATCGGGTTTTGCGCGGCGCGCATCGTTGCCATGTACTACCCCCCGGCGTTGGCGGACCATACTCTGTCGCGCGGCTTTCCCCCGTCGTAACGGCGGTCCCCTGTCTGGCCAAGGCTCTTGAGGCGACCTTGGGCTAAAGAAATCTGCCGCCTGCGGCCGATAACCTTTGACGGGATCACCCGGAATCCCTATACTGGGCTCGGAACATGCGGTGAGGGGCCACACCTGTAGATGTTCTCCCAACCTCCGGAAGGAGTACCATGAGCCGGCGCTGGTGGTCGGCGACAAGACCAAGGGGGCCATAAGCGCGGAGTGTCCGCGCGCAGACAGGTTGTAGGCTTCGTGGGGTGCGCACCCCCGGCCCAAGGTGATCGTAAGGACAGTTCGTAGGGGAGGCAACAGCATGAGAACACACAAGAGAGAGGTCGCAACCGTTGTTCTGGCCATTTTGGCAGGGGGAGCCGCCTGCGCCTGGGCCGAGGTCGCGGCCACCGTGGATCCGGCGGTCGTCACGTGGCCGAACGCTGTCGGGGAACACAGCATTTCCTGGCGGTTTTTTGTCGATCGGGAGATCACCATAACCCATCTGGGTCTCTACGATGCCGGTGACGACGGCTTGGCCAGCCCTCACGTCATGGGAATATGGCGGGTGAAGAAGGAGGGGGGCCTGCGTCTGGAACGCTGGGTCACCATTGGTCCCGACCCCGAGGCCGTGACAGAAAACCATCATGTGTATGTGCCGCTCGGCACGCCGATCACGATCCTGCCGGACCCTGTGCCCTATTACCTCAATGGGGTGGCCTATTATGAAAGGTGGCTCGTGGGTGTGTGGAGCCCG
>JALORE010000115.1 GCA_025459125.1 Planctomycetota bacterium
CCGAAGACCAGCCGGTAGAGGGCAAGTCCTGGAGCGTCAAGTACTGGGCCGACCCCGGCAACGAGCAGTGGCAGGAGTTCTTCGCGACGAAACTGAATCTGGCCCTGGAGAGGAGCGCCGGCTCGTGGGATGGCGTGATCCTGGATGAGTTCCTGACCGGGCACACCAGCACGGCCGCTGGGTGGGCGGGAGGCGGCGTGATGCAAGCGAAGTACGCCACAGATCAAGCCTGGCAGGAGGCCCAGCTTGACTTCTTGAGATATGTGGCTCCGCGCGTGAAGGTACCGCTGGTGCCGAATGTGGAGCCGGTGGTACTGAACCCGACGAGCGAAGGCTTTAACCCGGAGTTCTTCACCGAGGTCCAGCGGATCGCCGGAGGCGCGGAGGCGGAGATCTTCGTGTATCACCGGCCGGACCGGGGCGGATTCCTGGGCCGGGAGATGGTACAGGCCTACCTGGAGCGGGTCCGCCGCACGCCTCCGGGCAAGATGATGTTCCTCAACTCGGCGACGGCGGCGAGCTTCGGGGGCAATCCCGACCTGACCCTCTTCACGTATTTCACCTACCTGCTGGTGGCCGGCCCCGACCGGGAAGTCTACTGGACGTGCAAGGAGGGCGACTCCGAGATCCCGCACTTCTGGTACCGGGAGTTCGACCTCGACCTCGGCCCGCCACAGGAGGAGATGCAGACCGTGGGCGGCCTCTGGAAACGCGACTTCGCGAATGCCACGGTCGTCGTGAATCCGGGATCTGACCCGGCGGCATACTCCTTTCCCGCCACGTTCGCAGATGTGCTGAACAGGCCCCTGCGCAGCCCCGTCACGCTGAAGTCCCAGACCGGCATTCTCCTGATCAAGAAGAAGGACGGTGCGTGATTACGCCTTCGGCTTCCAGATGCCGGACCGCGGCCGCCTGCTGCTCGGCCTGGCCGGTCTTCTCGAACAATGCCAGATCCGTCGCCCCGAGGATCTTCTCCGCGTAATAGTCCCCCAGGTGCGCCATGGCCTTCAGGTCGCCCAGGGTGAAGCGCAACTCCTTGTCCGCAGGGTTCGCCGGCAGTTCCCGGAGCAGTTGGAGCGTGGTCTGAGCATGGTTCTTCAACGCCTGAGCCACTTCCGGCGGAGTAATGCCATCCCTCGGCCGGTCGGCGAGGAGACGGTCGCGATACGTGCGAATATTCAGGATGCCGCTGCCCGGCATGGTCTCGCCGGTCATGAAGTGCGCCACGGTGTAGAAGCCCTTGTGAGTTGGGTGGCTCAGGCACGCCTCCGGAAGCCACTTGAGATCGATATCACCCCAGAAGAAACGCGTGATCTGCGGGATGATTTTCGAGGCGGCACACGATGCGGCAAGAAGCTTCTCGGCCGGCATGCCCGGGAACCGCACGGCCAAGCTCCGTTCGAACAGACCGTCAGGCAATGCGGGGTCGTAACTGAGCCGGCCCCAGAGCATGAAGCTGTACCACTGCTTCTGGATGACGAGTTGGCGCGGCGCGTCCGGCTCGGTGCTGAGGAACTCGCGGCCCCAGATGTAGCCGTCGGGTCCCATGCAGTAGCCGGCCAGCTTCTCGGGTCCCGGCAGGGCGCGGACGTACGCGCGGGCGTACGTGGGGTCGCCCCAGCGGAAGCTGTAGATATCGTCGTTGCGCACGGTCAGCCAGGTCCGCAGGTTGGCCGGCAGCGCCTCCAGGGTCGATTTGGCAAAGGGCGGCGTCGGCGGCATCGGAGTAGCTCGGCGTCCGGGCATCCAGCGGGATATTGAACTTGATGCCGCGTCTCGCGAGATAGGGCTGGTGCTCACTGTCTTTCAGGTCCGTCAGGACACCCAGGCGGATCGGCTCCCAGGACCACGTACGTCGTACGCGCTCCCTCCACCTTCCGGCGTAGCGCATAGGATTGACTGCCCATACTGGTAAACGGTGCCACGCCCAAGTCTGTCGCCCAACGCCCGGTATCATCCCCGGCGAAGGCCAGGATGATGCGAAGGCTCTGAGATGCGTTGCCAACGCCCTCCGGGGCGCCTTTCACAACCGTGTCACCCTTGGCCTGCACGGCGGCCACGATTTCGGCAGCGGCAAACGCGACCTGCGGCACGCCGCCCCGATACAGCAAGGCCACCTCGGCAGCAGCGGCATCTCCTGCAGAAAGCGTCAGGAGAAGTCCCGTCGCCAGCACCAGACTTGTAGGAAAGGGCTTCATCTTGATTGTCCTCAATCGTCTTATTGGTTCGTGAGCCATGACTCGGGAAAGCGGGCGTGCTTGATCGTCTTGCGGGCCCGGCCATCCGGCTCGGTCCCGTGGAAGCTGTAAACCACGTGCAGATTGTCGTCGGCGCCCTGGATGATCGACGGGTAGGCCCCGGAGGGCGCGGACTTGCCCGGCAAGCCGCTTTCCAGATGCTGCGTATGGGGCCAGGTCTTTCCCTCGTCCACCGAGAGCGAGACCGCCAGGCTATGGCGCCCTTCTTCCGTATCGTTGTAGGCCAGGACCCAGTGGCCGTTGCGGAGCGTGACGAGGTCGGCTCCCGAACCGGGGTTCGGCAGCAGAGAGTCTTTGACCGGGCTCCACGTCAGCCCCTTGTCCCTGGACGTGCTCACATGCAGGCGTTTCGGGGCGGGCCCGTTGTCGCGCATGTACGCGACCAGCGTCCCATCCGCCCCTTTGGCGATGCTCGGCTGGATATTGCCCGCGCCGACCAGGGGCTCACTGAACTGCCAGGTCTGTCCGCCGTCATCCGTCAGCGCCATCAGGGAGAAGCTGAAGCCATCCGAGTACAGGGGAACGATCAACCGCTTGCCGTCGACCCCGATGGCTTTGTTTTTCGTCTGCCAACCCATCCGTTGGAAGTAGGGATAGCCCACGTCCGCTTCTTTGGTGTCTCCTCCGGGCTGGCGCAGTTGCCCCTTGCGGATCAGGTCCTCGCCGCGTGCCTTGGCGAGCATGCGGGCGCCCCAGGTCGTCCACAGGCCAGCGGTGACGACGCCTCGGGCCGGCTGTGAGGCATAGAGCTCGTCCTGGATGTAGGTCCCGTATTCGGCAATCTGCCGCTCAAGGGATTTGACGAACCGATCGTTCGGCTGGATGCCGCGTTCCGCCGCATCACCCGGCTTGACGTGGAGTACGTCCTGCCAGACCCATTTCGGCGCCCCGGCCTGCGGCGCGTAGTCCTCGCTGATCCGGTACTTGAGCAGCGAGGTTTCCCATTGATTTGCAATGACCGTGTACCACATGAGCCAGAGCCGGTTCTGTCCGTCCATGAACAGGATGGGGTTGATATCGGGAAACCCCGGGGTGTCCGCCATGACAAACGGCTTGCTCCAGCGGTCCTGGCCCTTCTTCAGGCGTGCGCCCATAATGGCCACGTCATCGGCCCAGCGCTCGCCGGAGCCCTGGAACCAGGCCGCCAGCAGATCACCGTTGGGCAGCTCGACGATGGTCGAGCCGTGCACATGCTCCTGCACCGGCGGGAAGATCTCCGCCGGCAAGGAGTCCGGCCCAACGTCGGCAGAAGCATCCGACGGCACCACTACGAACAGCAGCAGCACGAGAAGAACACCTCGAGTCACCTCTTGTCGCATGTCAGACTCCTTTGTACCAGCCCCCTCAAGCTGGGGCGTAGACTGCTCTGCCTTCACGGCTCACGACGGGTGGCAGCGGCAAGCGCAGCTTGCCGCTGCCACCCGGATTTCTGACCTAGACAGGGCTGGCTCCTTTGTGCCGACCATGTCACGGCAGCAGAACAGCTGGCCCGTCGTTCCATTCAAAGACCAGGTTTCTGCCGGCCACGGTGAACGTCCACGTGTTTCCATCTCTGGTCAGAGCGATCGGTTTCGTCTCCGATCCCGTCGGTCCCCAGGTCAAAGCGACTGCATTCTGCCACCTCGCCGTGTGTTTGGCAAATCGCATCGTGAAGAGACTGGCGCCGCGCCCATGACTGCCGCGTATCGGCAGGTTCGCCGCGTTCAGCGTGACGTTGTCCGGCGTCAACAAATCAACGTGCAGGTCTACCGCCTTGTCGGTCACCAGATACCCGCCCTCCTGTTGCCGGCAGTCGGTGCTTTCGGTGTGCAGACGCAGTTCCAGGTCGGTGGCGGCGTTCACCGCAATATCATCGACGAGGATGAGCACATCCGGTTTGACGAACAGCAGGTGCCGCACGAAACGATCCAGCCCAGCCCGCTTCGGGTACGCCGCGGTCACATCTCCGACGATGTGGTCCAGTTCCATGCTGGAGTGGGCGCGGACGACACGGGGCCGGGACTTGGCCAGGAGGCACTCGGTCCCATTGAGCCACATGTGGCCTTCGCCGAGCTGCCCGACCCCATTGACGAGCAGGGTGTTGTGCTGGTCCGTCCACTTCTCCTGGTAGCCGTCGTCGCGGATGAGCCAGCGGCCGTGGGCGAAAAGGACAAAATGCCCCACATCCGGGTGGACGTGGCCACCGCCCGGATCGTAGGAGAATTCGTTGAGAGCCTTATGGCCGATGAACGGGCCGCACTTGAACACGAGAAGGCTTTCCCGGCCGTCCCAGCCGGTCCGGGCCGAAACGATACCCATATCCTCGAAGTGGTGGAGCGTCGGCAGGCTCGCCGGCGGCGCCGCCTGCACCGAAGGGTCGTACCAGAGCAGATTGAGCCAACGGGCGCCGGGGGCATCGACGTTGGCCTTGTCCACCTGCTCGGCCAGCCACTGGGCGTGGCCATCCTGATATCGCTGCGCCAGGCCCCGCAGGATATAGTCGGGGCCATACCAGTGCGTGCGCGGACAATCAGCCAAATCGACGAGGCAGTTTCGGCTCGCCCAGGCCTCGCAGGGAAGCGACAGATACTGACAATACCGGGCGGTATTTCGCCACCATGGGCGGTCATACAGATCGACGCCCAACAGTTCGTCGGCCAGGTGCAGAAACTTGAGCAGGTATTCGGCCCCGTATTCCCAGTATCCGATGCCTTCGTGGCTGGCGCCGTCCGAGCCGAGCACGTCCATCGTCCGCCGGAACTTGTCCAGCGCCAGACCGACCCACCGGCGTGCCTCCGGGACCTCGTCGAAGAGGGCAAAGCCCGCGGCCGCCACGCCGCAGATGTTGACCCACAGGTGGTTCTGCAGGTAGGACCGGTGCCAATAGGTACTGCCCGTCGCCGCGGCCTGAAACATGGCCGAAGCGCGTTTGACGAGCGTCTCCCGGATACGCTGCCGGGCGGTGTCATCAAGGTCCTGATAGCACCAGTCATAGACGAGCGCCAGGCCAAAGAGCTGGTGCCCGGTGGCCAAGTCCATCCCGTCGAAGGGGCCGCCACCCCACGTGGGATAGGCGCAGCAAGCCTGGGCCCACTGTATCGCGGCATCCAGATATCGCTTCTCGCCCGTCAGCACGTGTGCCAGGGCCAGAAAGGGCATCGTGCTGCCGACGTCGCGCTGCCACAGTTGCTCGTCGCCGCTGTAGCTATCGGCTGCCCGATATCGTGGCGCGCCGCGCTGCACAGCCCGGTCGGCCAGGGCCCGTACTTCCGCCCAGAGTTCGGCGTGCGTCGTCTGGATCGCCTTACGAAGCTCCACCACGCGTTGCGGATGGAGGTATAGACGTGGGTGCGTCCCGTGGACCTTCTCCAGGGCTGCCGGAGGCGGGTCGAGATCGTACCGGGACAACGCAGTCAGTTGTTCGATGGGCACGAGGGCAACGTCATCTATGTACGCGTCGATCTGGGTCGGATCGGAGGTGCCCTTTTCCAGCGCGATCCAGCACGCGACGGTCCCGGCGGGGGCACGGAGTTCCCCGGTCAGCTGTTGCCACTGCCCCAGGTGCACTGCGTCGTACGCATCGGTGATGGCTCTTCCCAGGGCGAGGCTGCGGTCCGCCCCTACGAACTCGCACTTGAAGAATGGCATCGGCGTCCCGGCGTCGGCCGATGTCACGCGGACCCACCCCGACAGGCGGTAGAGCCGATCTGCCTGCATCGGGACTGCATCCGAGGAAGCATAATTCCAGTTGTCCGGCATGCGGCCGTGGATGTGCAGGCAGGCCTGGCTGCCGGCGGTCGCCCCGAGTCCTGCCACGCGCTCGGCCATCACCGTTGCCATCCGGGGCCTCCAGCTCACGGCTTCGTTTTCGAAGTCCCACACCGGGGACGGCCCCGCCGCTCGTACCCCGGCCGAGAGGGCCAAACACGCCAGACAGCAGATCACCTGCATAAGCACTTCTCCTCGGGTTTGTCGTTCCGCCGTAAGGCGTTGTCTTCTCTACGTCCGTATGCTCTCACGAGCACACTACAAACCGGCAGCCTCTTTACTCGGACCACAGTATATGCTATAATTAATGAGAATACTGGAAATCGTGTCTCCTGTCGGCCCTCAGCGCCGACATTGTCGCTGACTCGGAGTGCTTGGGACCATTCTGCCATGAGATACCTGTCTGTTCCAGTCGTCCTCCTCCTTGCCCTGTTGGCCCTGGGTGCGAACCCACACCTCCACGCGCGCGAGATGGTCCAGATCAGCGAATTCATGGCGTCGAACGTGGACGGCCTTGATGACGAGGACCGCGACGAGGAGGACTGGATCGAGATCCACAATGCCGGGACGGACACGATCAACCTGGAGGGATGGTACCTGACGGACGATCGCGACCGGCTGACCCGCTGGCCGTTCCCCCGGGTCATCCTGGAGCCGGACGACTACCTGGTGGTCTTCGCCTCCGGCAAGAATCGCCGGGACCCGGCGGGCGTCCTGCACACGAACTTCAAGCTCAGCAGTACCGGCGAGTACCTGGGCCTGGTCCGCCCGGACGGGATCACCGTGGCGGCGGAGTTTGCCCCGGCTTTCCCCATCCAGGCGCCCGACATCTCGTACGGACTGAGCGAAAACACCGCGGAGACGGTGCTGCTGGCCCTGGAAGCGCCGGCCAAGGCCCTCGTGCCGCAGGACGATGCCCTGGAGCCGCGCGGACAGCGGGATGCGCCGCGCCCGTGGACCCTGGAGGATTTCGATGATTCGGCCTGGCCGGCGGGCACGACCGGCGTCGGTTTCGGTTATCCCGGGCTGGTCGGGCTGGACGTCTCCGCCATGCGGAACGTGAATGAGACGGTCTACGTCCGCATTCCCTTCGTCGTGGACGACCCGTCCATGTTCAAGGCTCTGACCCTGCGGATGTGGCACGACGACGGCATGATCGCCTATATCAACGGCCACGAGGTGGCGCGGGACAACGCCCCGGCGCCGACGGAAGAAACGTGGAACTCCGGCGCTCCCGCGATGTGGCCCAGCAATCGGACCGCCCGGTCCGTGGACTTCACCATCCCCCGGTTCGACTTCCTGCACGTCGGGACGAACCTGTTGGCGGTGCAGGGCCTGAACAATGGGGTCACCAGCTCCGATCTGCTCGTCCGTCCCGAGTTGCGGGCCACGGTCCTCGGGGCCGAACAGCCGCGCCGCTACTTCCCGGTGCCTACGCCCGGCCAGCCGAATAGCGCCGGCGTCGAGGTCCTGGGCCCGATCATCACCGACCCGAATCACTCCCCGGCCCTCCCGACCGAGCGCGACAACCTGCAGATCACGGTGCGGATCTCGCCCAGCTTCGAGCCGGTGGCTTCCGTCCAACTGCGCTACCGGGTCATGTACGACGCGGAAGCGGCAGTCCCCATGCTCGATGACGGCCAGAACGGCGACGGCGCGGCCGGCGATGGCGTCTACGGGGCGAGGATCTTCGCCCGCTCGCTGTTCCATGCCGGAGAGATGGTCCGCTGGATGATCCTGGCGATGGATACCGCCGGCCGCGAGTCCCGCTTTCCCAGCTACCTCGATCCGCTGAAAACGCCCCAGTATTGCGGCACGATCGTCGCGGACCCGAGTTTGACCAATCCCCTGCCGGTGTTGCACTGGTTCATCCAGAACCCCACCGCCGCCAATACCGACGCGGGCACCCGTTGCTCGCTCTTCTACGACGGCGAGTTCTACGACAACGTCGGCGTCTACATTCACGGCCAGTCCAGCCGCAGTTTCCCCAAGAAAAGCTACAACATTGACCTCAATCGCGGCCACAACTTCAAATGGGCCAAGGGCCAGAGCCGCGCCGACGACATCAACCTGATGACCACCTTCCCAGACAAGGCCCAGATGCGCAATATCCTGGCCTACGAGACCTACCGCGAAGCCGGCGCCGCGCATCACTGGGTCTTCCCCGTCCGGGTGCAGCAGAACGCGGCCTTCTGGGGCACGGCCCACTTGATGGAGAACGGCGACGAGGACTGGCTCGTCCGCATGGGGATCAACACCGAAGGCGTCCTGTACAAAATGTACAACACCTTCACCAGTGTCTCCCACGCCACCAGCAGCGTGGAGAAAAAGACGCGCAAGAACGAGGACAACCAGGACCTGATCGACCTGTTCACCGGCATCAGTCTCTCGGGCGAGCCGCTCCGCGTGTATCTCTACGACAACGTGGATATCCCGGCGGTCGTCAACTTCCTGGCGGCCCGTACCCTGACGGGCGACACCGACTGCTGCCATAAGAATTACTACTTCTACCGTGACACCCATCGCAGCGGCGAATGGCAGATGTGGCCCTGGGACGTCGACCTGAGCTTCGGCCGCGTATGGAACAGTGCGCAGACCTACTGGAATCAGGTCCTCATCACCAATACCGCGCTGTTCACCGGCAACAATAACCGGCTGCCGCAGGTGATCTTCAGCACCCCCGAGCTCCGGCAGATGTACCTCCGCCGGCTGCGGACGCTCATGGACGAACTGCTCCGGTCCACCCCGGCCACGGTCATACCGCCGGCTCCGACGCCGGCGCCGGGACCGCCGCCCCGCCCGCGGCCGCAGGGGAACGCAGGGGCGAAGGATGATTCGCCCTTACAGGCCGCCGCCGAGCCAAACGCGGCGGCGGACCTGGGCTACTACGAACGGCGCATCGACGAGTTGGCCGCCCAGATCGGACCGGATGCGGCCCTGGACAATGCCAAGTGGAACTCGCACGCCTGGGGCAACGGCTCCACCACGCCGAGCTATCCCCAACCTTATGCCGAAGCGGTGGCGGAGTTGCGAAACGCGTATCTGCCGGAGCGGCGCCACCAGTTGTTCGACCGCCTGACCAGCGGGGCTGCGGAAATTCCCGCGGCGCAGCCCGTCGACACGGTGATCTGGATCGTGGTCGCCGCACTGAACCCCGCCGGGGGCAATCCCGACGAAGGCTACGTCCAGCTTCTGAATCCGAATGCCTATGCCGTGGACATCTCCGGCTGGACCCTGGTCGCCGACGGTAATACCAAGTCTCCGCTCTTCACGTTCCGCGGCGGCACCGTCATCCCGGCCGGCGGCACGCTCTACGTCGCCGCCAACCGCGTCGCCTTCCGCGCCCGCCGGCTTGCCCCGAGCGGCGGCCAAGCCCTCTTGGTCGTGGGTGACTACGGCTACCGCCTGCCGGTCCTGGGCCAGACGTTCGAGCTGTTCAATCGCCAGGGGGTCAAGGCGACCCCGGCCAAGCGCTGAACGAGGATGCGCCCAAGCCCCGCGCAGGGGCGAGGCATGCCTCGCCCTCCAACAGCTCTTCGTAGGTCGTGCGTCCCCGCGCGACCTTCGGGCGAGCGGGGACGCGCGCCCTACGCGGAGGACCGGGCTGGCGGCCCTCAGACCCAACGGTAGCGCTGGACCTCGTCCGGGCGGGCTATGATCGGCTGGATGCTCAGCCCGACCGGTGACAGCGCTTCCCGGAGCAGGTTCCAATCAGACGGACGGATCTCGCCCCAAAGCACCAGGGACCGATGGGCCTGCTGAATCCGTCGCAGAGCCGGCAGATATTGTGCCAACGGCGGGCTGGAGCCGGGATGATCCAGGTTGACCTCGAGGACCGAAAACGTGTCGTCCGTCAGCAGCGCATCGAGCGGGTAGAGACAACTCGAATGAAGATGAATGAAATGAACCTCCGCCAACGGCTTGGTCTGTCGTGCGAGCGGGAGGAGATGTCCGGCAAAGAGCGCCGGATTGAGGACGGCCGCGGCATCTTCCTGGTAGTAAGCGACCTGGCGCGCCGTCCAAACCTTGCTGGGGTACCCTCCGGCGGCGTGCGTACCGTGCCACGCGGGGATCAACCGGTGCAGGTGCTCCAGCACTTCCCGCCGGACCCGCGTGCAGGCAGCCAGGAGTTCCCTCACCCAAGCCGCGCCATCGATCAGGCCCATGGCCACCGCTTCCGGTCCGCACAGGGCACAGGCAGCGTCGCCCGGACCGCGCAGCAAGGGCGCGCAGACTGGAAAACGTCCCGCCGCAAATTGCAGCAGGTGCTCTGTGAAATGCAGAAGGCACTGGAACCACGGATTGTTCTGCACGTCGCTGCGAAACTGCGATACATCGTGAGGATTCCGAAGGCACATCCCCGCCCAACAGCTTGTCTCGCCGACATGGATGGGACACCCGAGAATCGCTTCCAGCCAGGGGATACCCCAGTACGCCGAGCCGACGTAGAAGAAATCGTCCTCTGCCTCCTGGTGCAGGCGGTATAGCGTCTCGTAGTCCTGGCGAAACCCGTCAAAGCAGACATCCGCCGGCCGGAGAGACTGGCCGGGTTGCCACGATTGATGTCCCCGGGGAAACTGCTCTGCGGGATAGTAGCCGCCGACCCAGGCGCCCAGCAACGGCCGGTCTACCTTCTCACAGCGCAGGAATGCCTCATGCCTTGGCAGCAGGGATGCGGGGTGTTCGCCACTCATCGGAATCTCCAGCGGCCTTCTCGGACTCTGCCACCGGCGTGACAGGATCGAGGCCCAGCCAGCAAAGAGCGCCGACCGCATACCAGCCGGCGATCACGAGAATCACGACACGCCATTGGTTGTCGGCGGCTTTGAGAATGTAAGGGATCGTCCACGGGGCCAGCAGTCCTCCGATGCAGCCCGACATATTCATCGTGCCGGAGAGCGTGCCGGAGAAGCGGCCGCCCATGTCCATGCAGCCGGCCCACGAGCCCGGCATGGCGAGATCGTTGCCGAAGCAGGAGAAGCCCATCGCGATCATGGACAGAACCGGATTCTCGAGGCGGATCGAGACCAGCAGCATCGCGCAGGCGATCACGTGGCCGAGCACGCCCAGGCACCGGCGGACGCGCCCCACGTCGCCCAGGCGCCGAACCAGCCGCGGCGTGAGCCAGCCGGCGAGGACACAGCCGATGCCCGCCAAAAACAAAGGTGGCGCCGCCAGCAAGGCCGCCACGTACCGATCCGCTTGCTCCAAACCGAATTGCTCGCGAATGTATGTGGGCAGCCACGTCAGGTAGAACCAGAACCCGTAGCTCAGGCAGGCATACTGCAAACACAGGAGCCAGACGGAGCGATTGGCGAACAACTGTCTCCAGGGAACCACCACGTGCGACCGCTCACGTGCCGCCGCGGCCGCCTGGGCATCGCGGTCTTCCGGATGGTCGCGGAACCACCGCCAGAAGAATAGCGCCCAGAGAAAGCCGATCGAACCGAACAGGTAGAAGCTCTGCCGCCAGGTGACAAAATCGAGCGCGAGGACCACCAGCAGAGGCGTGAACGCGCCGCCCCAGCGGGCCGCCAGCCACATCAGGCTCTGGGCCCGGGTGCGGTCCTGTCCCGCAAACCAGTTGCTGAAGGCCCGCGTCAGGTTGGGAAAGCAGCAGGCCTGTCCCAGGCCGAAGAGAAAGCGGTAACCGATCAGGGAGGCCAGGCCCCGCACCCAGCCGCTGGCGACGGTGAAGAAGGACCACCAGCACACGCTGACCGTGAGTGTCCGGCGGGGACCGAAGCGGTCCGCCAGCCAGCCGCCGGGGATCTCGAAGAGCCCATAGGCGATGGTCGCGACGGTGAAGGCCAGTCCCATCTGCTCCTTGGACAACCCCAGCTCGCCGCTGATCAGATGCTGGGACTGCGAGATGCACACACGGTCGATGTAGAGCAGCGCCGCCAAGGTCATGGCGAACGCGAGCAACAGGCGCCGGTGCCCTTGGGTACGGGCGAGGGGGTCCCCAACGCGAAAGGACGCGTTATGGGCCCCGAGGCCTGCCTCGCCCCTACGGTCGCGCGACCATGTCCACTGCCCTTGCGGTCTGCTCAAGCGCACTCCGTGTCAGAGGCTCTACACCCCGGCGTTCGCGTTCTTTTTCTTCTGTTGGTTCTGCGCCGGTTTCCGCGCCGGACGGTCGCGGAGCGGCCAGTTCGGGTCCTCTTTGCGGGCGGCCTTCATCAAGGCTTCGGCCTGCGTCACCAGTTCCGGCTTCTGCCCGGCCAGATCCCTGGTCTCGCCGCGATCGGCCTTGAGGTCGTACAACTCGATCGGTGCGGAGGGACCGTTCCGCACGGCTTTCCAATCCCCACAGCGTAGTGCCTGCAACGACTGCTGCTCGTGCAGCTCCCAGTAGAAATATTCCCGTTTCGGCGCGGGACCGCCCTGCAGGAAGGAGACGAGCGAAAGGCCGTCCGGGCGGAAGTCCGCGGGCAGCTTCGTCTGCGCCAGCTCGGCGGCCGTCGGGAGGAAGTCCCAGAACGCCCAGGGCTCATCGCTGACGCGGCCCGCGGGGATCTGACCGGGCCAGCGGACGATGGCCGCCTGCCGCAGGGCGCCTTCGTACAGTGCCCGCTTGTAGCCGCGCAGGCCGTTGCTCGCCTGCTCGAAGAGCCGGCCCAGCTCGGAGTTCGGCGCAAAGGATGAGCCGTTGTCGCCCGCGAAGAAGACGATCGTCTTCTCGTCGATGCGCAGCTCTTTGAGCAGGCCCAGCAGCCGGCCCATGTCACTGTCGAGCCGGGACACCATGGCCGCGTAGTTCTTCTGGACCGGCGTCCAGTCCATCGTCGCGTATTGGCCCACGTCGTCGATCTCAAACCGGCCGTGCGGCAGCGTGACGGAGTGGAACAGGAAGAACGGCCGATCCTTGTTCTTCCGCACCCAATCGAGGACCTCGTTGGCGATCAGGTTCTGGGCGTAGATCTTACCGACGCCTTGGCCGTCATTGCCCGGCAACTCGAAACGCTGATCGTCTCGGTACAGGTACGTCGGGAAGTACGAGTGCGCGTGCCGCTGGCAGTTGTAGCCGAAGAAATGGTCGAAGCCGACCTTCAGCGGGCTGCCGGTCGTGTCGAACATGCCCATGCCCCACTTGCCGATACAGGCGGTGGCGTAGCCCGCGTCCTTGAGCACCCGGGCGGCAGTGAGCGTGCCCGCCGGCAGGGGCATCTGGCCCTCCGGCTGGATCTCGCGGTTGGCCCGGATCGGGCAGTGGCCCGAGTGCAGACCCGTCATGAGCGACGACCGCGAGGGAGCACAGACGCTGGTTCCGCAGAAGGCCTGCAGGTAGCGGGTGCCTTCCGCGGCCATGCGGTCGAGGTTGGGCGTCTTGATCAGCTTCTGCCCATAGCAGCCCAGGTCGCCCTGGGCCAGGTCGTCACTCAGGACGAAAATGATATTCGGCCTGCTCGTACCCGCCGCCCTCAGCCACGAGGGACAAACGGACGCCGCCACTCCGGCGGCCGCCACCTTCAGGAAGTTGCGTCGATTCATGTGTCAAATGTCCCCTATTGTTTCTTCTTGCGTTTGGCCTTGTCCTGCTGGTTCCCGCGCCGGGGATTGTCCTGCCGGTTGACGGCCCGGGTGTAGTTGTCGCCGTAGACGTTGGCAAGCGCGGCTTTGCGCTTCTCGTCGGAGTACCGATTCTCGAACGCTTCCCGGAGCGGATCGCGCGTCCGCTTCATCCACGCCTGAAGCTCGCCCCGCAGACGGTCCACGTCGCTCCTGCGTTCCGGTTTCTCAATCAGGTTGACGAGACAATCCGGGTCCTTCTGAAGGTCGTAGAATTCCTCCAGGGTGCGATAGCGGAACATTCGGACACGCTCGGCAATCGCGGCGTCGGTCGGAGCCGCCGCCACCATTGCCTGCATGGTCAGCCCTTCATTGGCGTTGCGATAGTAGAATGTGCCGTCGCTCCAGGGCGTGAAGATGTAGCCGAACTGTCGGTCTTGAACGCACCGCATCGGGACGGCTTCGCCGCTCGACTGCATATCGATCTGCGTGAACACCCGTTCCCGTCCCGCCTGACTGTCACCTTTCAGCAAAGGCAGGAACGAGAAACCATCCAGACCCTTGGGGATGGGCAGCCCTGCCGCTTCGAGAACCGTCGGGAAGAAGTCGATCCCGGAGATGAAGTGCCGACTGTCCACCGTCCCCGGCTGGACCACGCCCGGCCAGCGCACAATCCACGGCGTCCGCGTGCTGGCCAGATACGCGTTGCACTTGGCGAAGGGGATCGCAATGCCATTGTCGGACAGGAACATCACCAGCGTGTTCTCGGCGAAGCCCGATTCCTGCAAGGCCCGCAGGGCTGCGCCGAACGTGTCGTCGAGCCGCCGGGTGGAATTCAGATAACAGCTCAACTCTTCGCGGACGCCCGGCAGATCGGGCACGAAGCCCGGGACCGGCACCTCTTTGGGCGTGTACGTCCGCGAAGGCTCTTTCGCGCCGGCGATGGGCTGGCCCGCGATGTGATAGGGCCGGTGCGGATCGTGCGAGTTGACCATGAAGTAGAACGGTTTCCCGTCCCGCCGGCAGCCGGCCAAAAACTCGCGGCAGTAGTTGTAGTAGGCCTGGGGATCCCGGCCGTTGCCCAGGTCCTTCTGATCGTGCACGAAATCCCACTGGTAGCTCGCCTTGGGCGTCGAGTGCCCCACCTTGCCGAGGATGCCGGTCCGGTAGCCCGCCTGCCCCAGGGTTTCCATGACCGTGGGCACGTCCCGGTCGGTGTGCATGAATCCCATGATGCCGCTGTTGTGCCCGTAGCGCCCGGTGCCGAGGACACCCCGGCACGGCTGGCAGATGGCGACGTTGACGTGGCCGTTCTCGAACCGCATTCCCTGCGCGGCGAAGGCATCCAGATTCGGCGTCAGATCGCCAATCCTGCCCCCGAAACAGCCGAGCGAATCGCGATGGAGATCGTCTGCCGTAAAAAGAAGGATATTGAGCTTCCCCGACTGGGCCGCTCGTGCCCGTGGCATACTGCCCAGGGCCGCAGCCGCGGTCCAGCCGACCATCTTGAGAAAGGCGCGTCGATTCACGTTCCTACCTCATCCATTGCTGCCGTGACAGGTGACCGATTGGGCCAGTCGCATCATCTCCCCATGATAACGGCAACGCACCCCGGCGGCAAAAAAACCTGGTGCCACGCGGCCCGGCCCGGTATCATCTGGCGGATTGAGCCTTGCCGCTGGGTGTAAGAGAACCTCCGGGGACTTGGGAGCCCAAGAAGGGACTGATCGTATGGGTCGAAATCTCTGTCTCGCCATATCGGTAGCACTGGCCATGAGCCTCACGGCCTTCGCCCAGCCCAACTGGCCGCAATTCCGGGGCCCTCACGCCGGCGTCGTCGAGGACCAGGTCCTGCCCGCTACCTGGAGCCCGACCGAGAATATCGCCTGGGCGGTCGAGATCCCCGGCCGGGGCTGGTCCTCGCCGATTGCCTGGGGCGACCGCATCTTCGTCACCACCGCGGTCCCCGAGGGGGACACCGAGATGCCCAAGAAAGGCCTCTATCTCGGCGGAGATCGCAGCATCGCCTCCGACAAGGTACACCAGTGGAAGGTCTATTGCCTCGACGCCAACAGCGGCAAGGTCCGGTGGGAGACTGTCGCACACCGGGGCGTTCCCCCGTATGCGTTACACATCAAGAACTCGCACGCCTCTGAGACCCCGGTCACTGACGGTCAACGCGTGTATGCCTACTTCGGCAACGTCGGCCTGTTCTGCTATGACCTGGACGGCCAGCCGCTGTGGTCGAAGAAGTGGGGACCGTTCAAGACCCGCGCCAACTGGGGCATGGCCGCTTCACCGGTCCTGCATGAGGGCCGGCTCTACGTCATCAACGACAACGAGGAGCAGTCCTTCCTGGTGGCCCTGGACGCCCGGACCGGCGAGCAGATCTGGTGCGTGGACCGCGCGGAGAAGAGCAACTGGGCCACCCCCTGCCTCTGGCAGAACGACCGACGAACCGAGCTGATCACCTCCGGGACGGGCAAGGTCCGGTCGTACGATCTTGCGGGCAAGCTGCTATGGGAGTTGCCGGGCACGACGAAGATTGCGATCCCTACCCCCTTCGCGGCGGAGGGATTGCTCTACGTCACCGGCGGATTCGTCGCCGATCGGGTCCGCCCCCTGTACGCGATTCGGCCCGGCGCTGCCGGGGACATCGCGCTCGCCGACGATCAGAGCAGCAACGAGGCCATCGTCTGGTGCCAGAGGCAAGCCGGTCCGTACAACCCGACGCCGATCGCCTATCGAGGTTACGTGTACGTTCTGTACGACCGTGGTACGCTGAGTTGCTTCGACGCGAAGACCGGCAAGCCAGTCTACAACGGTCTGCGGATCGCCCCCGGCGCGAATGCCTTCACCGTCTCGCCCTGGGCCAACAACGGCAAGCTGTTCTGCCTGAGCGAGGACGGCGATACCTTCGTCATCAAGGCCGGTCCGCTGGAGGCAGAGGATGCTCTGCCGGTAGTGGGCTGCAACAAGCTGCAGGAGATGTGCATGGCCACCCCGGCCGCCCTCCAGGGCCGTCTGCTGATCCGCACCCTGTCGAGGCTCTACTGCATCCGGAAATAGCAGCGTCTTGCCGTCCTCTTCGTAGGGCGAACGTCCCCGTTCGCCTACCGCGATCCCGCCATCGCCAAGCTGCGCTTGACGATGCCACCCGGGCAATTCTGAGCTTCTCACACACCCTCTGAGGGGCGAGCGAGGACGCTCACCCTACGAAGACGGCACTGCCCAAGGCGGGTGGCAGCGCCGGGTGGCAGCGGCAAGCGGAGTCTTCGGAGCTTGCCGCTGGCGGATTGCCTGGGCGAGGGGCCAGCGGCAAGCTGGCGCTTGCCGCTGCCACCCGGACGAGGGCGCGACGCCCTCGACACGACCATCGCCAAGGCCTGCGGCCTTGACGATGCCACCCCGAGCTCAGCCAGGATGTCCCAAATCAGACTGGGTGGCGAAGCACTCCCTGCCTGCGAGATCACCCGGGGGCGGGAGCCGGTCTGTCAGGAATGGCAGGCGGAGCGATCGCCGGCAGACGGGGCGGCGCGACTTCGGCATCACCGAGCAGGTATTGCAGCATCAGGTAGTCCACCAGTTCGTGGTAGGCGTACCCCACCTGCTTCATGCAGCCCTGCGTATACGCCGTAACAAAGGCCCCGGCCGCGCGGGCGCCGTCCTTCGTGGAGACCTCCGCGGCCGCTTTCTCCAATTCCGGCTGAAGCGCGAGGAGTCTCTCCTCGGCAGGCTGGATGACCTGCTGAATGTCCCGAAGGGCATCCTGGTATCTCAGGCGATCGGCCAGGCTGTGCACGAAGCGGAAATTCCACTGCGTCTGCGACCTGTCGGGCCGGGTGAAGTCCGCCGCCCGGTCCCAGGCATCGGGCAGGTCCGTGACACCGCCATAGACCGGGACAAAGCAACTGGTGTACGCCGGACCGTAAGCGAACCAGAGACAATCGCCGATGCCCCGGGGCAGCCAATCGCGCAACTGGGCCACGAAGACGTATCCGCTCGTCGGCGTGCCGATGGCGCGCTCGGGCCGGACGCCCACGAGAGCAAACAACTCCGGCGGTCCCCAGGGAGAGGCGAGCGGGCTCTTCTTACCCCCGGGATTGAAAGCCGGTTGCGCGGTCACATCGAACTTCGTGCCCTCGTAGCCGTCTCGCATAAGCCCCATCAGCGCTTCGGCGCTGATCCGCTTTTCGGGCTTGACCGAGAACGGATACCTGTCCGCCAGGGGATCGCCCTGTGCTTCCAGCCCCCGCGATGGGGCGACGAGACTCAGGACTCGCCATTCCCGCAGGCAGTTCTCCCGGCTGCCGGGCGTCCCGTACACTTCGTTCCAGATGAACGGCTTGTTCTCCTGCCAGAATCCCAGTTTCTGGGCCAGGGAGAAGATGTTGGGCGAGGCCAGGAAACGGTCGCAGTCCTGCAGGTCCACTTTCCCAATGCGGCTGCGGTTGGCCGTGCATCCGACCTCGCCGTCCGGAATCCGCTGGGCGCACCAGACCCCGCCGGGCCGGCCGCCAGCCGCGGTCCAATCGGCGCCCGGGCCGAAGATCTCCATCAGCCAGACTTCCTTCTCATCCGCGATGGGCAGCGCCACGCCGGCGTGCGGAGCGCGATAGTACTGGAATCCGTATTCCTCCACCATCGCACCGATAATCCGGATGGCCTCGCGCGCCGTCCGGGCGCGCATCAGGCCATTGGCGATGAGCGACGTAGTCCAGTGATTGCTGTTGGGTCCCACAACCCCTTTGGCGCAGGCCAGGCCGGCGCGCATCGGGATGAACTCGATGGCGATCGTCACGCCGAATTCGTTCATCCCTCCCGTGGTCATGCTCTCGACGTTGCCCGCCAGGAGAATGGTGCGACAGGTCTTCTCGACCGGCAGATGCCCGACAACGTCATAGCCCTTCTTCACGTTGGCTTCATACTCGTGAACGGTTCTGGGCCGGGGCACGTTCCAATACATGGGCAACTTCGTCCCAGGGGGATACTCCCGTGCCGGCA
>JALORE010000116.1 GCA_025459125.1 Planctomycetota bacterium
ACGCGGGTGCCAGCGTTTTTGTCCCGCGTGCGTCACGGCGTGTAGCCGAGCTTGCCCCAGCAGGCCTTCTGGATCTTCTCCAGATCCTCGTTGCCCGGCTGCGTCGTGAGGGCTCCGCCTTTTTGCGTTTCGGCCTCCAGCCAGGTCAACCGGGCCCAGTCGATCGTGCGGGCGTCCGTCCAACTGTAGAATTCGCAATGGCCATCCGCATGGGAGGCCACGGTGCCCTTGCCGTGCCGCATCGGGATGGGGTTCCACCACTTGGCCTGATTGTAATGGACGGTCCAGGCAGCGTCCCAGTCTTCGCCGTAGTCGTCGATGAACGCGATGCGTACGCCGGGCCGCTTGATCTCATCGATCTTCTTGACGACCGGCGCCTTCTGCCCGAGGTCGGACCCGTTCATGGCGTGGATGCTGCTGTACGTGCGCATCTCGGTGCTCTTGGCGACCGGACAACGGAAGACCTTGACGTTCGGCACGTACCGGTACAGCACGCCGCTGCGCAAGGCCTCCCATTGCACCTCCTGGGGCGCCTCGACGGGCAGTGTCCCCGGCGGCTTGCGGATCCAGCAATCTTTGACGGCCGGGTCTTCCGTCACGTTGGCACGCGGGATCCGGCCGCTGTTCTCGTCGGCGTACATCATCCAGCCCAGGGCCAGCGTCTTGACGTTGTTCAGACACGCCGCCCGCTTGCCCTGCTCCCGGGCCCGGGACAGCGCCGGCATCAGGACCGCCATCAGGATCGCAATGATCGCGATGACCACCAGCAACTCGATCAGCGTGAAACCTCTGCGGATCAGCGTGAAACCTCTGCGGCGTTGCTTCTCGCCAGCCATCGTTGTCCTCCTTCCTACTTGTCCTGGGATGGTAGACGTACCCGTCAGAAATCACGTGAGAGCGGAGAACACCCGTATCTACTGCTCCATATGTAGCACATTCACCTTCCGGACTCAAGCGAAACCCGGGCCGGAAGAGGGACAATCGCTGGGCACTGAAACCCGAAAAAGACAGTGCGTGGTAGACACCCAGTGCTGTACGGCGAGAGGCAGGGGTGGCAGCGGCAAGCGGAGTTCTCGGAGCTTGCCGATGGCGGGCTTGGGTCGGAGGACCGCCCCCGAGCTGCGCTTGAGGGTGCCGCCCGGACAGTTTTGAGCTTCCTATCCACCCGCTCAGATCAGGCCGGCCTGGGCGAACATCTGCCGGACCAGCTCCACCGACCTCTCGAAGCACTCTTTACCGTACGCGGCGGTCGCGTCGCGCGGGTCTTCGCCGCCCACGCCCTGCGGCCACGTCGCGCGGTCCGGCGGCAACCGGGACAGGTCCACCAACTCGGGCCGGTAGTGCAGCATCAGGGACGTCTCGTTACGGGCGGCGTGGTCCACCTGGCTTTTCCACTGCCGACCAAGCTCGCGCGTGACGCCGAGCAGCTTCAAGCCGAAGCGGGCCTCCCGCTCGGCGAGGTTTTCGATCCAGGACGAGCGCGAGGGGCCGTGCCCATCGGCGAACACGGCACGGAAACCCGCCCGCTTGAGCTGTGCGAGGATGGCATCCACCATCAGCAGATGGAATCCCGCCGGGACCCAGTAGCAGCTTCCATCGAGCTGCCGCGGCGGCGTTGTGGACCCGGCGTAGTCCATGCCCACCAGCATTCTCCCTTCGTCGGCCGACTTGGCCCGGTCCGGCCCGAGATGGATCGGCGGCATCACGATCCCGCCGAACCGCTGGGCACACGCGACCATCAGCCTCTCGCTCTGGATGGCGTCCGAGCCCAGGGGAAGGTGTTCCCCATGCCATTCCAGCGTGCCCAGGGGCAGATAGGCAATCGGTCGTTCCGCGAGTCTCCGGCGGAACTCGTGCGGCAGAAGCTCGTCGAAGCGGACCTTGACCGGCCTGTCCGGCTCGGCAGCGCTCGCCGTCGCCGGCGCGCTCGCCAGGAGCCCCGCCGATGCGCCGGCCAGGCCGGTCACCAAAAAGTCGCGACGCGAGGGATGGTTGGCCTCGTGCATGGTTGCATCTCCTATTCCTTTGTGACGGTGTCGGGCCCTATTGATTGAGAACGACAAGGTTCTCATCGTATCCGGCCCGACGCAGAATGCACCGCGAATTCGTTCGTCGTGTGCTCGTAAGAGCATAGAAAGGGCTCATCCGGTTTTAGCGCGCTCCATAGAAGAAGAGAAGACAGAAGAGGCGGTTCAGGGGAGCGGCGGCCAATGTTCTCGTCTTCCCTGGGGACCGCCGCTTCGGACGTGTCGGTTCCGTTCGTACATAAGATCTCAGGGAGGCCCTGCGTGGGCGGAAATTATTGAAGAGCCGCCCACCAGCGGAGGAAGAACCGCTTGATCAAACGAGACCCCAGCCGAAGGCTGTCCGCCGGTGCCCGGCTCTTCCAGAAGCCTTCCGGGCACGCAGGGCCTCCCTGAGATCTTACGCCCTGCCGAAAGCGACGGGTTCGGTGCAGCACGGACGTGCGGTCGCTTAAAGGGCCTTTTGTCATTCCCCTGAACCGCCTCTTCTCTTCTCCTTTCTTGGATTCGGGGGGCCCGGAGGCCGACCTGGATGGCGAAGTACGCCAAAGCCGGGCCTCTTGCCCGCGATTCGACGACGGGTTGCGCCCTCGACACGGCGCGGGCAAGAGGCCCGCGACACAAACGCCTGACCGCGTCACTACCAACGAGCGCCAGGCTTGTGGCATTCCCTGCCGGGTCTTATGATGAGGCCGTATCGTTTCCATCCAGAAGCCCGTTTCGGAGTTGTCAGGCATGAAGTACGTACCTACCCCCATGATCTTGCTGGCTGCCATCATCCTCGGTAGCGTCGCGCTGGGAGCCGCCGGAGGAAGGAAGGCCGCGGAGCCATCAGTGCCGGCGACCATCGTTCCTCTGGTCCGCACGGTTGATTTGAATCTCGGCGAAATGCAGGACGTGGAGCTGGCCGATGGGTCGAAGGCCCGCGTGAAGCTGCTCGATCTTCAGGAGACCCGCGACCGGCTGCGCAACGCGGTGCGGGAGGCGCAGGTGACCGTGGAGGTCAATGGCGCCTCCCTGACCCTGGTCTCGGCCCTGTACCATCTGCCGGTGACAGCGGCGGGCGTGCAGATCGATTGCCCGATCACCAAGGGCTATCTGGCGAACGACAGCCATCAGAACCCCTGGAGCCTCCAGAAGGATGCGCGTCTGCGGCTCTGGCCCGCCGGCTCGCCCTGGATTCAGCCGGGCACCTTCGTCTCTCCCGTCCGGCAGCGCTGGCTCGCCAGCGACACCCAGATGGCCAACGAGCCCTGTTACGTCAACGGTGCCGAGCTGCCCAGCCAGAAGGACATCTACTACCATTACGGCCTCGACTTCGGCGGCGCCGAAGGCCTGGTGGAAGTCGTCGCCGCGACGGATGGCCTGGTCGTCAGCGCCGCTGGCCAGACCCTGCCCGAGCACAAGGACTCGCCCGCCCAGCCTCGTTACGATGTTATCTACATCGTGGATGGCCGGGGCTGGTACTACCGCTACAGCCACCTCATGACGATCGAAGTCAAGCCGGGGCAACGGGTGCGGATGGGCGAGCGGATCGGCCTGCTCGGCAAAGAGGGCGGCAGCGGCGGCTGGTCCCACCTGCACTTCGACATCACGAGCCGTCAGCCCTCCGGCGCATGGGGTATCCAGGACGCCTACGCGTACGCCTGGCAAGCCTATCAGCACCAGTACCACCCCAGGATTCTGGCCGTGGCACGTCCCCACCGACTGGTCACGGTAGGGGAGAAGGTGACGCTGGACGGCACGAAATCCTGGAGTGCCGCCGGCAAGATCGCGCGTTACGAGTGGACCTTCACTGACGGTGGCACGGCCTCGGGCCCTGCGGTCGAGCGCACCTACACGCAACCGGGCACCTACAGCGAAATCCTCCAGGTCACGGACGACACGGGCCAGGGCGCCTGGGATTTCACCGTGGTCGAGGTCCAGGACCCCTCCCGGCCCAATCAGTTGCCGCCCGTGATTCACCCGGTCTACTTCCCGACGACCGGCCTCCGGCCCGGCGACCCGGTCACGTTCAAGGTGCGGAGCTTCCGCACGACCGACAACGAGGAACGCTGGGATTTCGGTGACGGCAGCCCGCCGGTGACCGTGCGGTCCGACGGCAACGTCAACCAGCATTCGAAGGACGGCTACGCCGTAACTGAACACCGCTACGCCCGCCCGGGCAATTACCTCGTCCGCGTTGAGCGGAGCAACAACCGCGGGGAGAAAGCCGTCGGACGTCTGATCGTGCCAGTAGGGGCGAAAGATCCTTCGCCCCAACAGGCGTTCGACAGTGACCAGGCGGTTGTGCCGGCCGCTGCCCGGCCGATTTTTCCGGGGCGGCAGTGGACGGAAGCGACCCCGGAATCCCAGGGTGTGGATTCGGCGAAGCTCAAGGCCGCGGTGGCTTACATGGATGGCGAATTCGGTTCCGACGGCGCCCAGGAGCTCGTAATCGTTCGCAACGGCCGCCTGATCCACAAAGGTCCCGACAGCGACGCCTACCACAACGCCTGGTCCTGCACCAAGACCTTCACCAGCACGGTGCTGGGCGTGCTCGCGGCAGAGGGGAAGTGCTCGCTCGATGACCTGGCCGTGAAATACCTGCCTGAACTGGACGACGAATACCCCGCGTATGCCGGCATCCGCCTCCGCCATCTGGCCTCAATGTCGTCGGGATACAAGGGCCAGGTCGTCAACGTCTCGGCAGAGCAACCCTGGGGTGAGCCCATTGCGTACCTGAAGCCGACGGCGCCGCTCTTCGAGCCGGGGACCCGGGTGCAGTACCACGATCACCAGGTCTTCGTCCTGGGCCGCATCCTGAACCGGCTGGCCGGCCAATCCGAAGCATCCGTTTTCAGGCAGCGCATCGCCGAGCCCATCGGGATGACCCGCTGGGACTGGAGCGTCAGCGGCCAGGTGGATGGCCTCGATCTGAATAATGCGGCCGGCACGCCCAATACGCCGGGTATCCAGACCACGGCTGTTCAAATGGCCCGCTTCGGACTCCTCTACCTGAGCCGTGGCCGGTGGGACGGCCAACAACTGCTCCCGGCCGCCTTTGTGGACGAGGCGACCCGCAACCAGGTCGCCGGGGTGGGGGCCAGCGCCTTTCTGCATGGCCGGTACGGCTTCTACTGGTGGACCAATGACATCAAACCGGATGGCAGGCGCCCGTGGCCTTCGGCGCCGCCCCGGACCTACACCTCGCACGGCCACAGCGCGAATTTCTGTTTCGTGATCCCGGAGTGGAACATGGTCGTGGTGCGGATGGGAACGCACTCCATCGCTGCCGGCGTCCGCGGCATCTACGAGATCGAGGCCAAGTGGGACACCTTCTTCGCCAGGCTGGCGGAGGCGTTGACACGCCCGACGGCGGCCGTAGAGGCGAAAGACCGCGTAAATGCGGAACTCCGAACGAGGAATCGAGGCATACCTCGTACCCGGGTGTCCATCCGCGACGGGCGGTGGTTCCTTAATGATGAAGTGACCTACCGCGGCACGCAGGCAGAGGGACTGCTGATGAACGTCCGGATGGTCAATGCCGTCTTTGAGGACGCGAATCGTCCCGCGTTCGACCCGGAAGCCAACACGGCGGAATTCCTTGCTCAGATCCCGGACTACGTCGCCCAGGGTGTCCGTGCGTTTACGCTTTGCCTGCAAGGCGGCATGCCCGGCTACGAGGGCGCCGTGAACTCTGCATTCCAGCCGGACGGCTCGTTGCGGGATTCCTACCTGCGCCGCGTACGGCGGGTCATCGAAGCCTGCGACCGCCACGGGGCGGCCGTGATTCTCGGCTGCTTTTACCAGCGCCAGGACCAGATACTCAAGGATGAAGCGGCGGTGCGCGCCGGGGTGGTCAACGTAGCCCGGTGGATCGAAGAGAGCGGGTTCACCAACGTCGTTTTGGAGATCGCCAACGAGTTTGACCACAACGGGTTCGACCATCGTGTGCTGAAGACCCCGGCCGGCATGGCGGAGTTGATCGGTTTGGCCAAACAGACCGTGCCGCATCTGCGGGTATCGGCCAGCGGCCTCGGCCACGGCCGGCTGCCCGACGAGGTCGCGCGGGCGAGCGATTTCCTGCTGATTCACTTCAACGGCACGCGGGTCGAGGACATTCCGGCGCGCATCGCGGCCCTGAAGAAGTTCGCGAAGCCCATCGTGTGCAATGAGGATGAGAAGATCGGCAGGGCCGGCGCGCGAGCCTGTGAGTTGAGCGTGGCGAACGGGGCCTCGTGGGGTTTCATGCATGTGGAGGTCAACCAGCACCATCCGTTCACTTTCCGCGGCGCGGCGGATGACCCGGAGGTCTACGCGGCGATGCGACAGCTGACTTCAGAGAACTCGAAATCGCTAGCGCCGGGTGGCAGCGTCAAGGCCGAAGGCCTTGGCGATGGTTCTGCCACTGGGTCCGACACCATCGCCAAGCGGCGCTTGACGATGCCACCCAGGACGGAAGACACTAGATTACGGCTGCTCATCGAGACCGATGCCGGCGGCGATCCGGATGACGAGCAATCGCTGGTGCGGTTCCTGCTCTATGCCAACGAGTGGGACGTGGAGGGGATCATCGCCAACCGGCCGGCCACGCGCCGACCGGAGAACAAGAACCCGGAAGACACTGGCTTGGCCATCGTCCGACGATTGCTTGATGCGTACGGCCAATGCCGGCCCAACCTCGTGCGGCACGATGCACGATACCCCACCCGGGAATTCCTCTGGCAGCGCACCGTGGCCGGTTACGACGATACGAATGACGCCGTGAATCTCATCCTGGCGGCGGTGGACAAGGACGATCCGCGGCCACTCTGGTATTCGGACTGGGGCACCGATCATGGGGCAGCGACGAACAACTTGAAGCGAGCCCTCGATCGTGTGCTGCGCGAGCGCGGGTTGGAGGGCTACGCCCGGTTCAAGTCGAAGCTGCGTCTAACGTCCTACGACAAGTTCGGCGAACACACCACGACCCTCGTGCCGCCCTTTGCGCTCTGGGTCGACACGTTCCGGCCGCCGGTCGAGGGCAAACGCTGGTACCATCGTTTCTCGGCGCTCACCGCGAAGGCCGGGGGATTCGACCTCAAACGCGATGTGCTCGCCGATCACGGCCCGCTCGGGGCGCTCTACCCGACGAATACGGGTCTCTGGGGGAAGGAGGGCGACACGATGACGTTCCTCTACCTGGTGCCGACGGGGATGAACGACCCACAGGAGCCGACGTGGGGCAGTTGGGCGGGCCGTTATGGCTTGAATGAGGAGTTCCCCGGCAAGCCATACTACTGGGCCAGCCAGACCGATGCCTGGAAGGGCGTGACGAACCGCGACAACACGCTCGCCCGCTGGGCGGCGGATTTGCAGAACGATTTCCGGGCACGGCTCGACTGGTGCGTGAAGCCGCCGCGGGAGGCCAACCACGCGCCGTTGGCCGTCGTGAACGGCCGCACCGGAAAGGACATCTTGAAGATCGACGCCCGACCCGGCCAGGAGGTGTCGCTTGACGCCGGCGCTTCGCGCGACCCCGACGGCGACCGGCTCGCCTATGAGTGGTTTGTCTATCGTGAAGCCGGCACGTACCGGGGCGAAGCTTCGCTCACGAGCGCGTCGGCCTCCCAGGCTCTGCTGCACATCCCCGGGGACGCCGCCGGCACGACCTTGCACGTGATTCTCACCGTACGCGATAATGACACGCCACCGCTCGCGGCCTATCGCCGGATAGTGGTGCAGGTCCAGCCCGACGCGGCCGCGTACTTCCCGCCGCCGGAATCACAAGGTGGCTGGCGGAAGCTCGATGACGCACAGGAGATACGCGCGGTGGCCGGCATGGACCCGGTCAAGTTGGATGAACTGAAGGAGTGGCTGCTGCACAGCGACAAGCGGAACTTCGCCGCCGTCGTGATTCGTCGAGGTCACATCGTGCTGGAAGTCGAGCGGGGCAACAGTGCCAAGACGGATTCCCGCCGGGTCGCATCGGTCTCCAAGGCGGTCTGTGCGACCGTGCTGGCGATTGCCTCCGAGCAGAGCCGGCAGGGTCTGACACCGCGGAAGATGACCTTCGACGATCCGGCCTTCGAGTTCATTCCCTGGGCCCAGCCGCTGAGCGACCCGCGCAAGGCGCAGATCACGGTCAAGCAATTGCTCAATCACACCTCCGGCCTCTGTCCCGAGGCCATCGGCGCACCCAACGACGGGACCTGGGAGTATGTGCTCGGCCTCACCGGCGACCCGCGCACGGCCCGGCTGGCCTTCGATCCCGGCACTGCCTGCGGCTATTCGAGCCATGCCCTGCACCACGCGGCCCTGGTGTGCGAGACGGTCACCGGCGAGCCGTACGACCAGTTTGCCATTGAAGCCCTTTTCCAACCGCTGGGCATCGAGCACTGGTGGTTCCAGTACTTCGATGGCGGCGACAAGATCGGACGGCACCCGACCCACGGACTGGGTATGCCGGCGCGCGACCTGGCGCGCATCGCCTATTGCATGCGGCATGATGGACGGTGGAATGACCGCCAGATTATTCCGAAGTGGTTCGTGGACCAGACCGGGGCTGCCACCCACCCGGTGACGAGCCCGGAGATGCGCTGGAAGCTCAATCCCCAGACCTTTTCGCACGGCTGGGAATTGCCGGCCGTTCGTAACATGCCCGCCTCGAATACTCGCGGGGACATTCCTGCGGATGCGCGCTACAAGCCCGGGTCGGGGGGCCAACTCATGGCCTTCGTACCCAGTCTCGACCTGGTCATCACGCGTCAGACCGGTGCCAGCGGCGACTGGGCCTACGAGGAGTACTTGCGCCGCGCCTGTGCGGCGGTAATCCGGGACTGATGCGGATTCCGGAGAATTCGTGCGCTCTCGTTTGTCAGCCTGAGGCGCAGCCGAAGGATCTGGGCACCAAACTTAAGAGGTCTCTCGCGCTCGCAGCCCAGATCCTTCGCTGCGCTCAGGATGACAGTAGAGAACAGAGGAATTCCTGCGTGTCCAGATCAGATTTCCGCGTCCTCTTCCCAGACGGTGTGGTAGGCCCCGCGGGTGTCGAAGTACTCGATCATCCGCCGGTAAAAAGGATGGCCGGATAGCGTCGCGCTGTCGCCGACGACCAGCAGTCTGCGCCGGGCGCGGGTCATGGCCACGTTCATACGCCGCACATCCTGGAGGAAGCCGATTTCGCCCTGCGGATTGGAGCGTACCAGCGAGATCACCACCGCTTCCTTCTCGCGCCCCTGGAAACCGTCGACGCTGTCGATCTCCACACCCGGCGTCGACAACCGCTCGCGCAGAAGACGCACTTGGGCGGCATACGGCGCGATCACCGCGATATCGGTCGCGGCCACCCCGCAGTCCAGCAGGCCCTGGACCTTGCGACATACGAGCTGTGCTTCCCGGCGATTCAGGCGGCTCTCGCCGTCGGGCTCGACCTCTTCATCGAAGCCGGCGCCGGCGGTATCGATGAACTCGATCGGCGCCTGCGTGGCCGGCGCCGCGGCGACACCCGGCAGATCGGCCAGCACGTGCTCACGCACCGTGGCATCTGCGAGCAATCCCGCTGCGTAGAACTCCTGCGAGGAGAAATCCATGATGGACTGGTGCATCCGGTACTGGACCGTCAGCCGGCGGGCAACGGTCGGACCCTGCAGGATCACCAACCGCTCGAAGAGACTGACGCCCAGACCTTCGGCCGCCGCCTCCGGGCTGACGACGGTGGGAGGCAACTGGCAGTGGTCGCCCGCCAGTACGACCCGCCGGCACCACGGCAGCGGTACCCAGCAACCCGGCTCGGTGCTCTGGCACGCCTCGTCGATCACACCCAGATCGAATCGCCGCGTGCCCAGCAGATCGTTGTCCAGCGCCGTCGTGGTCGCGCACAGAACGTCGGCGGTATCGAGGATGTGCTCGACCGCCTGGGCCTCCAGCCGCCGGGCGTCGTCGAGCAGGCTCCTGGCTTCCCGGCGCGTTTCCTGGCGTGCTCCGGGCAACGGTTTGGCCCGGGTGTAGCGGTCGGCCTGCCGGAACAGGCCCAGGGCCTCTTTCACCAGCTTGCGGGCCAGCCGGACGTCCGGATGGTCCTCCACCAACAGGTCCAGGGTGTGCGTGCGCAGATCCGGCAGCACGCGGGCCGGATGCCCCAGCCGCACGGCTCGTTCGCCGGCCGCCAGCAGCCGCTCGAAGATGTTGTCCACGGCCAGATTGCTCGGCGCACAGGCCAAAACCTTCTCGCCCCGCCGGACGGCACGGCGAATCAACTCCACTACGGCGGTGGTCTTGCCGGTGCCCGGCGGTCCATGAATCAAGGCCACATCACGCGCGGTCAGGGCGAATCGCACCGCCTCCCGCTGCGTGTCATTCAGGCCTGGATTCAGGACCGGCTCATCCCGTTCACGGTCGAATTCCGGTGGTCGCAGGCCCAACAGGACATCCCGCAGCTCGGCCAGTCGTTCGGCCCGCGCTGCGCATGCCCGGTGCAGCGCGGCCCGTTGTCGCTGCACGGCTACCTCGTCCGTCGAGGGGTCCAGCCGCCACGTTTCGTGCTCGGCCAGATCGTCCGACAGGCCGGCCAGGGCCACGCGGAGAAACGCCTCCGTGCGCTCGCAGACCACGCCTCGATGGCCGGTGGCATCTCTGCTCGTATCCGGTGAGAGCACGACAGGGCTGCCCACGCTGAGGCGATTCCAGGGCAGGGGGGTGTGTCGGCGTTTGGCAAGCTGCACGAGGTACCGGCCGCCGAGACCGGTGTCTTCATCGGTGATGACCAGGTCCACAAGGCTGGTTCCCGTTCGTTCGGCGTCGGCAGGCGACAACCGCCGGCCTCGCTCGGCCGCCTCCTGGGCTTGGGCTCCACTCTCCTGTTCGAGCAGGCGGATCAGGCGGTCGAAATGGTGTCGGCCGGGATCGTCGGCGTCCGGCGGATTCTCAGCCCAGACGCGAACCCGACGATTTCCCAGCATCTGGCCATCCAGGGCTTTGACGATGCGGGCTTGCCAGCCGTCGGGAATCTCGATCACGGCCGTACCGCCGTGCAGATCGATCCGTCCGACACGACTGCGATCGAGTCCGGCCACGGAATGGAGAAAGGCCAGCAGATCGGACCGGGTGATCTGTCGGGAGAGCGATTCCAGGTGGAGCAGGGTCGTGGGATGGTTCGGCATGACCGCGAGATTACCCGATGCCGCGCTCTCTGTACACCCTGAATCTACCGGTCGAGAGAGTCTTGATCCGCGCGAGCCGGTTCGGCTCCGTTCCGCCGGGAGCTGCGGCCGCGGGTCGATGAGCTGCGCCGGGTGCGGGCCGGCTTGGCCTCATCGTCCGGACCGGGCCCTGTGGCGAACTGGACGGCGGCGGGACAGGCGGACACCGCCATGCGTTTTCTGCCGGCCTTCAGGGAGGGCTTCCGGGGAGATGTGGTCTCGGATTGTGGCTCGGAGACTTCGGATGGCGCAGGGGCGTCGCAGCCCGATTCCGCCAGCGGCGCTCCGAGGTCCGCCACCGGGGCGATCGGCAGGGTGGCCTGCAGCTTGGCGATCAGCTCGTCCTTCTCTCGACATGCCTTTCGGGCTTCTTCGAGCTGCTGCTGAACCTGGGTCAATTCCTCTGTGGTCGGGAGCTGTCGGCCGGCTAGCGCCGCGGGGAATTCCGGCCCAAAGTCAAAGGTGTCCTTGATAACCCTGATCCATTCCGAGATTCTGTGACCCGGTCCCATAAGATGGTCTCCTGCCAGTCGCGTATCCATCTGCCGTGCGTCTTTGCATCAACCACCTCGTAGGCGCTGTATCGGCCGGATTCACATCGGACTTCAACGGGGATTCGGTCACCGTTGCTCCGAGAGCAGGGCCTGCACTTCGCTCTTGTCGAGGATCGGCAGGTCGAACATCAGGGTTTGCTTGAGGCGCGTGGCGGCGTCGCCCACCAGCAGTCCTTTGATAAGGCCGTGGCGGCGGGAATTCTCGGTCAGCAATCCGTAGTAGAAGCCGGCGGTCCAGGTATCCCCGCCGCCCAACCGGTCGCACAGCGTGATCGGCAGGACAGAAGGCGAGCGGAAGAACGTGCCGTCGGCATGAAGGACGGCCGCCTCCCAGCGATGCTGCTCGAACGAGTCGGGGTGGCGAATCGTGACCGCGACGATCTCCGTGTTGAACTGCCGGCGGACCTGTTCTGCGAACGAGTGGAGGTCATCATCCTCCAGACGCTCGACTTCCCCGTCCAGGATCTGTCGGGCACCATAGCGGCCGCACCCCAGGCCGTACAACTCCGCCATGTTTCCCAAGGTCGTGATCAGCACGTCCACGTGATCCGCCACCAGGGGAGTCATCACTTCGCGAGCCTGCTGGGCCGTCCACAGGGCGCTGCGGTAATTGAAGTCCAGGCCGACCAGGCAATCCTCCGGCATCCGGGCGAGGGCCTCGTGAAAGGCTTCCAGGCAGTAATTCCGATCATAGTTACTGTGGGCGGCCAGGCCGAAGGTAATGCCGGAAGTGTGGAACAATCGGGCGTCCTGCAGGGCCTCTTGCCAGTTGACCATGCCCGCCGCGAGCCGGGACGCGGCGGAGTGCTGGCGCTGATAGATGCTGACGCTGCGTCGGGGCGTGCGGCCCATCTCGTAGATCATGCGGCCGATCGGCTCGGTTCTCGGCGCCCATGCGAAATGATCCGTGCCGACCCCATTCTCCCGGGCGAGGTTGCGTACCGCCCGCCCGTACGGGTTGTCCGGGACACGCGTGACGTAAGCCGACGGGATCCCCAGTCGTGCCAGGCCCAGGGCCACGGTGTATTCGCTGCCCGCGGGGGACAGATGCACCAGCCGTGTTCGCTCCGGCCGCTCCAGGTCCGCCGGCGTGTCGCGGATCATCACCTCACCCAGTGCGACGCAGGCCGGACCCGGTCGGTCGAACCGGCGGAGGTCGTCTTTCATAATGTCGTACCGGGGAGCATCCACAGGGAAGATTGTCACGATCTCATCGGAATGAGTCAAGAGGCATCCCGCCTCGGCCGGGATCGATGGTTGCCCTGGAACGCGGCCACGAGTATGATCGGGTCCATGGAATTCCCGGCTCGCGATCGTGGCAGGATCCGTGAAGGAGAGAAACCATGAACAACGACCAAGGCACCCCTCGCACCCCTCCGGCAGCGAGTTCCGTCCGTGGATCGGCGTTCTCACGCCGGAGGTTTGTCGCTCGGGCGACCGCGGCGGCGGGACTGGCCGGATTACTGGAGATGAACCGGCAGGTGGAAGCGGGCACCGGCACGCGGGCGCCGATCTCCCCCCGCGAGTCGATCAAGATCACCAAGCTGGAGACGTTCGTCCTGCGGAACAGTTGGGTGTTTGTGAAGCTCTCCACGGATGCGGGCATCACCGGCTGGGGCGAGATGCTCAAGGACAAGAGCAAGACCTGTGCCGCCGGCGCTCACCAGGTCGAGTCCTACCTGATCGGCAAGGACCCCCGCCAGGTGGTGCAGCATTGGCAGGCCATCTACCGTCACGCTTTCTATCGGGGTGGTCCGGTCCTGACCGCCGTCGTGAGCGGCATCGACCAGGCGCTGTGGGATATCAAGGGCAAGGCGCTGGGTGTGCCGGTCTATGAATTGCTCGGCGGGCCCACGCGCGACAAGATCCGCGTGTACGGCAGCAGCGAGGACGTGGTGCGCGGCCGGGCGAAGGCCTTCAAGATGTCGCCCCGAGCCGAGGGCCGCGCTGCTTACAAGTATGTTGAGAGCCCCGCCTACATCCAGGCCGTGGCCAAGGACTTTGCCGCCCTGCGCGAGAAGTTCGGACCGGAGGTGGACATTGGCATCGATTTCCACGGGGCAGTGCAACCCCAGACGGCAGCCCTGCTGATCAAGGCCCTGGAACCGTATCAGCCGTTCTTCTTTGAAGAGCCGGTGCAGTGTCAGAACGTGGATGTCCTGGCCGATCTGGCGCGCAAGACCCATATCCCCATCGCCACCGGTGAGCGGGTCTTCACCAAGTGGGGCTTTCGCGAGCTCCTGGAAAAACGGGCGGCGAGCATCCTGCAGCCGGATGTCTGCTATGCCGGCGGCATCACGGAGCTGAGACTGATTGCCGGCATGGCCGAAGCGTACTACGTCCCGATCGCGCCGCACAACCCCCAGGGGCCGTGTTCCCTGGCGGCCAGTTGCCAGGTCGCTGCCGCCATCCCGAATTTCCTGATCCAGGAACGCGGCACGAGCACGCACGAGAACCTGCTCAAGGTGCCGTTCCAGGTGGAAAAGGGGTACCTCCCGCTGCCGAAGGGGCCCGGCCTGGGCATCGAGATCGACGAAGACAAACTGATGGGCCAGGTCGGCGAGCCCCAGGGATACCCACAGACGTACGATCGAGACGACGGTTCCGTGGTGGACTGGTAACCATCCGGTCGTCCGGCAGGACCGTAACGAATCGGCTCGCCGCCAACGTCCAATCCGTCAGCGGCGAGCCGTGTTTCTACCGACGATGTGCTCGTCCATCCCGCGCGCGTGAGGCCGCGGTTCTAGTCTTCCTTTTCCCAGGGAACCACCCACTTGTAGATGGTGTGGTCCGGGCCGTAGCTGGTGTTCTCATCGGACTCGTCGCCTTCCACCGTCATCCGGTGCACGACGACCGGCTTGGCCCCGCGCATATCGAAATCGTGGGACACGATGCGGGTGCCCGGTTTGCACTTCGCCAGTTGCGGCATCAGCTTGACGTTCAGCGACGGCAACAGATACAGGGTGATCACGGAAGCCTGGCTCAAGTCGAGCGTGAAGATGTCCTCCTGCCTGATGGTAACCAGATCCCCCACCCCATTCTCGCGGACGTTTTCGAGCGATTCCTTGATCCGTTCCGGGTTGATGTCGAAGCCGGTGGCCTTGACGCCATATTTCTTGGCCGCCGTCACGACGATACGGCCGTTGCCGCAGCCGAGATCGTAGACCACGTCGCCCGGCTTGACTTCAGCCAGCTCGAGCATCTTGTCCACGACCGCCTGCGGCGTGGGTACGAAGATCACGTCCGGCTGCCGGGCCATCGGCTTCAAGACCACCTCTTGCCGGACCGGGGCGGCCTCGATCTTCTTGCCGGTTACCTCACGCGTGCCGTTCGGCGTCGTGGTCTGGCCTTTGAGGCTCTGGCCGTCCAGGGTCCCCTTGAACTCCATCTCCCGGGTCTGGTCGCCGAAGCCCATCGTGACCTTGAAGCTCACCTGGTTGCCTTCGAGCTTGAGATCCTTCACGGGAATCTCGCTGCCGAAGGTTTCATAGCGGCCGCTCAGATCGCCCCGGACCGTCAGGACACTCGTGCGGGGACCGCGATCGGAAGCCGAAGTCAGCTCCCACTTGCCGATCAGGGCCGCACCGACGCGCTGGCCGGTGACCGCGACGTCGCCCCGCTCGCTCTTGTTCGTGCCGGTCAGCTTGTTGCCGGCCACGGTGCCCTCGAACGTCGTTTCGATCTCGTTGTCGTTGAACTTGATCGTCCGCGTGAAGCTGAGTTTGGCGCCCTGGCACTTGAGGTTCGAGACCACGCTTTCGCCGAACTGGCTGGTCCATTTGGCTTCCAGCGCGCCATCCGGCTTCTGTGAGACCATCAGCTTGGCGGTCATATCCCGCTCGCCGAAACGGTAGGTGAGGTCCCACTGGCCCACGGCCGGGGGCTCCGGCTGGCGGCGCATCCCGTTGATGGGGAACTCGCCCCGGTCGCTGGAGACCTGGCCGGCGAGCTTGCCATCCTTCAGAGTTCCCGTGTAATTCCAGGTGAATTCCTGGTCGCCGAACTTCATCGTGCGGACGAAGGTGAGCTTCTGGCCGTCGAACTTCACGTTGGCGAGCTCATTGCTGCCCCACTGGCCCGTGAGCGCGCCGTCCGCGCCCTTGGCGAGGGCCAGGGTGGAGAAGCTCTGCCGGCCGTTGAAGTCCATCGTGAGCTCCCACTCGCCGCTGATGTCCTCGGCCGCCCCCAGCGGCGGGGCGGCGAGCGCACAGGTGACCAGAACGGCCCAGGCCAGAAGTCTTGTCGGATGACGTGTCTCGTGCCTCATAACGAGTCCTCCTTTCAAAAGTACTCTGCTACGACACGGTCCCTGACGCTTGCGCGCGTACCCACGGACCGAACTACATGGGCATCAGCGTACCACAGGTTCGGTCCGTCCACAAGCCTGACGGCACTCGAAATGACGACGTGCAGTCCTGAGCCATGACGGGCATCATGAACATCGCCGCGTGTGCCTTTCGGGGCAATCGCGATCGGGAAATGCGGTTGTATCCGAGCGGCGCGCCGGCAGGAGCAGACGCGCCGTCCAGGCCGGCCGGACGCGGAGCGTCCCGGGGGGGAAGTGCACAAATGGCGGGGTCGCCAGGGCGGCATTCGGAGAGCAGGTGTTGAGAGTGGCACAGGGGGTAAACACGTACCCAACGGCGGGTGTTCCATGCGCCAGGAGCAGCAGCCCGCGCCGCCGGGGACGGACAACCGGCCAACGTAGTGACTGTTCACGGATCTCATGAAGGAAGTGCTTTGAAACCTGGGTTTTGGACTGGCGCGAAGCTGGGTAAGGCGGTATATCCTCGTCTATGGCAGACAAGGATGTCACGATATCTCAGTTGGTCCTGCAGATCGACCTGCGGCGCTCCCAGGTCTTCGCCCTGGAGCAAACCAATGCCCAGCTCCGAGCCGATAACCAGAAACTTCAGGATCAAGTCGCCCGGCTCACCCGAGATTCATCCAACTCGTCCAAGCCGCCATCGAGCGACATCGTCAAACCCCAACCCCAGCAGAAGGATCATCGCCAGGCAAGACGCAACCGCCCGATCGGCGGCCGGCCGGGACATCCCCGCGAGGAACGAACCCCCTTCGATCCCGACCAGATCGATCGTACGATCCATCATGAGTTATCGCCGGTTCGGTCCTGCGGTTTGGTCCCTCTGGAGGCGTGGTCCGTGCTCCCGCCGGTGGAGCTGGCCGAGAGACTCTATCCGGTGATCGAGCATCGGGCCCGCAAGTACCTCGATCCGCGAACCGGACGGATCGTAATCGCACCGCTGCCGCGCGGCGTCCAGGCGGCCGGCTTGGTGGGCCCGCGCTTGACGGCCCTGGCCGCCTATCAGAAGGGCGACGGCCACGTGTCCTACACGACGATCCGGCGGTTCCGGGAAGAGGTCCTGGGTTTGCCCATCAGCCGTTCGCAACTGGTCAACGTGGTCCAGAAGGTTGCCGCGGCCTTCGAGACGCCGTACGAGGAGCTGCGCGAAGCCGGGTTTGCGCAGGAGAAGGAATGCGACACGCCCCAGGCGCTGACGAGGCGCCAGATCGAGGCGATGAAAGGGCCGGTCCATCTGCAATCCCACACGCTGTTTCATCCCAGCCTGCCGCGGTGCGGTGCGCAGGAGGCCCGGCAGGAGATCTTCCATTCGCGCGAGATGCTGAGCCGTGCCTACGCCCCGCAAGTCAATGCCATTGCCTATCCGCGCGGCAACTACTCGAATCGGGACATCGAGTTGTGCCGGCGGGCCGGCTACCATTGCGGCATCACCGTGCAGCGAATCGCCGCCCGCCTGGATGGAGGCGTCCCGATCGAGGAGAAGCACCTGCCCATCCACCCGACCGACACGCTGCGCACCCTGCGGGCGCGATTGCGGACGGAGGACCAGGGCATGCTCTACGCCGCGTTGCAGAAGATGGCCGCTCCCGGCTTCCAGCCGCCGGCGCTGCCCGAGGTGGGCCAGGTGTACACGCGGCCCAACTTCCGCCAGGGGACAGTTCTGAACCTGCGCCTCGCATACCGCCGGCTGCGCTACGGCCTATTCCCGCCCGCCGCAGTAGACGGGTAGCCGCTGCGGCAGCAGGCGGTAGTCGATGCTCTCGAACGTCCCTGGCACCATCTCGCCGTCGTTGCAGAGCTCGGTGGGGCGCCGGAGCGTCACGGAGAAGGACGCGGCCTGGAACCCCAAAGCTCTCCGGTGACGGTCCAGAGCCTTGCGGTAGACCCGGGGAATCATCTGGAGAGCCTCCCACGGGCTCACCATCTCGATCAACAGGCCGTCCAGGAAACCGTCATCCGGCCGGGCCCGGGGGAGCATCGTGAGGCCCCCGAACCGCGGCGCGTTGCCGACCAGCAGCACGGCGTAGGTGCCGTGATAGACTCTCCCCTCGTCGGTCCGCACTTCCATCTCCCACCCCTCAGTCATCTCCCGGATCACGCCCAACGCCGGAAGCACGTACCGTAGGGAGCCGCGCAGCCGTCGGGTCTCCAGGCTCTTGGCCGCGACCCGGGCAAAGTAGCCCAGGCACGAGGCGTTGCAGAAGCAATGTGACCCCGCCTGTCCCACGTCCACGTTCCTGACCTGGCCCCTCAGGATCGTACGGCACGCACCCTCCAGGTCCTGCGGTATCCCCAGGCTCTTGGAGAGATCATTCGAAGAGCCCGCGGGGATGATGCCCACGCGCGGCACGTGGTCTCCTCCGGACCTCACGAGGCCGTTGATCACTTCATTGACCGTGCCGTCCCCCCCGATGACAACGACCGTGTCGATCTTCTGCGCCACGGCCGTCGCGGCCAGCTCCTGCGCATGACCGGGGTGCCCGGTGGCGACCAGGGAAAAGGCCAATCCCTGCCGGTACAGGAGCTCGGGCGCCTGCCGGACCCGACGCCGGCCCGCGCCCCAGTTGGCGTGCCCATTGGCAATGATCATGGCGGTCATATCCACACCCTCGAAGCCCGAAGGAGCGGGCATTCTAACAAATGCCGGGAAGAATGGAATCTTGACGATCCTCCGGAGCGGCTATAGTCTAAGACCGAAGATGGAACATTGAAATGATGGCATACCGGAATACTGGGGGCAGGCGGATCGTTCCCCCATCATTCCACTATTCCAACATTCCATCATTCCAGGGTTTTTCGAACTCTCCCTTGCTGGAGGCTGATTGTGGCTGGGCAGTTGCCGGGTGAATGGTGGGGCTTTGTTCTGTTGGGGATTGGCGCCGGGATCGTCAGCGGCCTGCTGGGGGTGGGCAGCGGAACGGTCGTCATACCGGCCCTCGTCCTTCTCTGGGGGTTCGGACAGAAGTCCGCGCAGGGCATGGCCTTGGCCGCGATGGTGCCGATGGCGCTGATCGGGGCCCTCCGCTACTGGCGGAACCCGGACGTCGAGCTCAACGGCCCGGTTATCGCTCTGATCGTATTGGGCGCGGTGGCCGGCACCATGGTCGGGACCGAGTTGGTGGCCCG
Organism: Planctomycetota bacterium; assembly: GCA_025459125.1. GTDB lineage: Bacteria > Planctomycetota > Phycisphaerae > Sedimentisphaerales > Anaerobacaceae > PLanc-01. The sequence goes on from JALORE010000116.1 coordinate 19,190, forward strand.
CCTGCCCGCCGGCCTGTTGCGCAAGGCCTTCGCGGTGTTCCTGGCGGTCGTGGCCGTCCGCATGTTCACCGCCGCCCCGCGCGCAGAGAAACCGAACCTGAGTATACACGCAGGGGCGAATAATCACTCGCCCCTGCCAGAAGCAGTCGATACTGGAGACACGAATGATCGAGCAGCACAACATGGGGACAAGTGACCGTTCATCCGCACCCGTACGGATCTTCAGCGCCCGGGCGTGTGCCGCGCCGCTGGAGAAAGCCGCACAGCTCTTCGAGCGCAAAACCGGGATTCCCGTTGAGATCAGCGTCTGCAGTCGTCACTGTGCCAAGCCCCAGGCGGAGGAAGCGACCGGCGAAACCGGCGGCGACGATTTCCTCCTGGAGATCGCGGAAGCCGGCATTCACGATCTGGCCATCGCCGGGGCGGAGTACCTGCTCGACGACGGCGAGGTCCGCGGGATCGTGCAGAAGCGAAAGCGCCGGACCATTGCCTATCGCACCTCGGCCCTGCTCGTGCCCGCCGGCAACCCGAAGAACATTCGCTCGGTCCAGGACCTGGCCCGACCCGGCGTGCGCCTCGCGGTCTCCGTGATCGACTGCCTCAAAGGACTATGGGAGGACATCTGCGGCCGGCTGGGACTCGTCGAGCCGATCCGCAGCAACATCAGCTACTACGCCAACGGCTGCGTGGCCATCGTCGAAGCGGTCGCCACGAAGCAGGTGGACGCCGCCTTCGGCTGGACCACGTTCCGCCCCATGGAACCCGACCGGATCGAGGTCATCGAGATGCCCAGGGACCAGCAGGTGCTGAGAGGGACCTGCGTGGGCCTGCTCTCGTTTGCCCGCCAGAAGGGTCCGGCCGAGCAATTTATGAACTTCCTCGCCTCGCCCGAATCACGCCGCTGCTACAAGGAATGCGGCTGGGTCGTGCCGGACGAGCACTGAGGCAACCACGTAAACGCGGAACTCCCGACGCACTATTTTGATGTCCTGAGGTCTTCGATCGGCACGGGACAACCGGCGAACGCGTTGTCCGCCAGGACGATGCGCTGGGCCTCTTTGCCGATGCGGATGCCGGTGTTCTGCTTTCCGCCCGCGGTGTTCTCCAATTTCGTGTTACGGACCGTGATGTCCTGTGTCTGGCCCTGGATGTCGATCCCGATGCCGGCCTTGTCTTTGCCGGTGTCGCGGATGGTGCAGTTCTCGATGCGGTTGCGGTGCCCGGCGCGAAACTCGCTGCCCTCGTTGCGAAAGAGAATGCCGACCTCGCCGTTGCGCTCGATCGTGCAGGCGCGGATCAGGTTGTCCGTGTCCCGGTGGCCGATGCTGACGCCGTAGCGGCTGTTCTCCGAGAGCACGCAGTCTTCCGCCACGCCGTCGGAGACGCTCCAGCAGAAGAAGATGCCCTGGCTGTTGCCGCGCGCCGTGCAGTGACGAAAGACCGGCCGCTGCGAGCCGCTGCCAGGATGAAAGCCGAGATCGGTGTTGTTCAGCGCCCGGCAGTTCTGATATTGGATATCGTCGCACACCTGGAAACTGAAGCCGTCGCCGTTGTGGTTGCGGGCGGTGACGTTCTCGAACCGCCACCGGTTGCAGTGCTGGATGAAGACGGCCCCGCTGAAGTTGCCGTTGACATGCTCGTTCTTCTCACGGTTGCCGTCAAGGACGAGGTCTTTCACGGCCACGTCGTCCACGTTCTCGGCCGTCAGCAGGGGGAAGATCGTCGCCGACGTCGCCTGCTTGTCCAGCCAGAAGTTCTCCCGGGTCAGACGGTCCAGGAACAGG
>JALORE010000375.1 GCA_025459125.1 Planctomycetota bacterium
TCCGGTGCGAACCCGCCCAATTGGCTCAGCAGGTCGTGGACCTCCTCGACATCCTCCGGTCCTTCCACTACGAACTTGAGCTGATACGGATAGGCTTGGATCAGGCGCCGCAGGGCTTCCGCATTCAGCCGGTCCGCCTGGTGGCTCTCCGAAAGGCGGCCCTGGCGCCCGGCGGCATTCATCAGCTTCGGACTGATGCTCATGAGATCGCAGGCCAGGTTCGGAACGAACAGCGCCCCCGCGGTCTCGATCGTGATATGCTTGTCCAGGCTTCTCAGACGCTGGGTCAACTCCACCAATCCCGGCCTGATGGACAAGTCCGGGCCGACGAGCGGCTCACCTCCCGTGATTACGACAAACCGGCACGGCCACGGACCGACTCGTTCGACGATCGCGTCCGGATCGAGGTCCTCTCCCGCCGCGTAATCCCAGGCGTAGGCGGTATCGCACCAGCGGCAGCGGAACGGGCAACCGGCCAATCGCACGAACACGCTCGGCGTGCCGACCAGCATGCCCTCGCCCTGCAACGAGTAGAAGATCTCAACTACGTGCATAAGCTCTGCTGCGCGGAAATCCAGAGGCGGCATCACGCCCCGTCATGAGAGTATTCCACCGGGTCCACCAGCCCTGCTTCGGCGAAGCCTTTGAGCCGGAGCCGGCACGCGTCGCACCGGCCGCAGCTTCGGCCCCGGGAATCAGGGTCGTAACAGCTATGGGTCAGCGCGTAATCCACGCCCAGCCCGGTGCCCATCTGGATGATCTGCGCCTTGGTCATATGGATGATGGGTGTGTGGACGCGATACCGGCCTTTGCCCTGCACCGCGGCCGCGGTCGCCAGGTTGGCCAGGCTCTCGAACGCGGCGATGAACTCCGGCCGGCAGTCGGGATAACCGCTGTAGTCGGTGGAGTTGACGCCGATGAAAAGATCGAACGCGCCCAGCACTTCCGCCCAGGCCAGGGCATAACTCAGGAAGATCGTGTTGCGGGCCGGCACGTACGTCACGGGAATGTCGCTCGAGTGGCCCAGAGCGGCGCGGTCTTTTGGTACCTGGAGGTGCGCATCGGTCAGCGCCGAGCCACCAAAGGCCCGCAGATCGATCTCCGCCAGCCGATGCTCAACCGCGCCGAGCACGCGCGCCACTCGCTGCGCCGCATCCACCTCCCGGCCGTGGCGCTGGCCATACCGGAACGTCAGCGCGTAGCAGGCGAATCCCTCCTGGCGGGCCAGGGCCAGGGTGGTCGCGGAGTCCAATCCTCCGCTCAACAGCACGACGGCCTTGCTTTGCACCTGCCGGGGTCCTTCCACCTGTCACTTCCCTTTCGGCCACGGATACGCGTTGGAGCCGGCAACCGCCTCGATTGGCCCGGCCGGCAGAGTCTTTTGCCAGGCGAGCACCTGCCGTGCCAGCCGCTCGACCACGTCCGGGTTCTGGCTCGCCACGTTATCCAACTCCGTCGGATCGCTCGGGATATCATACAGTTCGACGCGGCTGCGATCCGGGTTCATCAGCAGTTTCCAGCGGCCCTCGCGGATCGCCAGCATGGGGCACCGATGCACCATGTCGCCGAAGACCCGGAACCGCCACTCCCACATCAGCGGCCGGCCGCGCGGCTCAGGTTGGCCGAGGAAGGCCGGGGACATATCCTGGCCGTCGAGACCCAGATGGCCCGGCAGGTTGACGCCTGCCAGGCGGCAGATCGTCGGCAGCCAGTCCACGCCGGCCAGCACCGTGCCGTCATCCACCCGACCGGCGGGCACGCGGCCGGGGCAGCGGACGATCAACGGCAGGCGGACTCCGCCCTCGTAGAGGCTGCGCTTGCGCCCGCGGAACGGCCCGGTGTTGCCGATTCCGCTGTGCACCGCGTTGCGGATGTTGAGGTCCTCGGGGCCGTTGTCGCTGGAGAAAACGATGTATGTGTTCTCGCCGAGCCCCAATTCGTCGATGCGCTGGATCAGCCGGCCAACCTGGCGGTCGAGGTCCGACACCGAGGCATAGTAGATCTGCTTGACGCCCTCGTAGGGAACGCCGGCCGGAGCGAAAGGCTTGTAGGGCTCCATCTGTTCCGGCGTCGGGTGCAGCGTCGCGTGCGGCAGCAGGGTCCAGACGTTCACGTAGAAGGGCTCGTCGCGGTGCTTCTCGATGAAAGCGATCGTGTGGTCCACAATGTGGGTGGTGGACCTGGCCCAGAAATAGGATTCGCCCTTGCCGGTGAGCTGCGGTCCGGACGAGACCACCGTGACATGCTCGTCGATGCCGTATGCGCCGGGGGTCGGGGCGTTCGTTCCCGAGCCCAGGTGCCACTTGCCGAAATGGCCGGTGACGTAGCCGGCCTCCTGGAGCAGCCGGGTCACAGTGGGCACCTGCGGATCGAGCCAGTTGGGCATGCCGCGGGCCTCGTTCTGCTCATCGGTGGCGAAATGGCCGTGCACGCGCTGCCGGGCCGGGAACTGGCCGGTCATGAAAGCGGTCCGGGAGGGCGAGCAGACCGAGCCGCTGACGTAGAACTGGGTAAACAAAAGGCCCTGGGCGGCCAGACGATCCAGGTTCGGCGTGCGGATCTCGCGGTTGCCGTAGCACCCAAGGTCCCCCCAGCCCAGATCATCCGCCAGGATGAAGACAAAATTCGGCTTGGCCTGTTTGGCAGTACCGGCCTGCGTCAGCGCGACCGGCAACGTCAAAGCCGCCGCCCGACCGCATAGGGCCAGGAACCATCGTCTGTCTGTCCTGATCATCTGATTCATAGCCTGCCCCCTTCCATCACGATTCCTTGTCCAGCCACAACTCATCCGCGTGCCCGGAGGCATCGTCGGGCGGAACCTGTTCGTAGTGACGCCGTAAGGCGTTACCTTCCATGCCCTGACGGGCACGCTACCAACCAAGGCCCTCGGCCTTGAGGCTCCCGGATGGTCCATGCTATCGGCAGCGGCGCAGGCTGTCGATGGGTGTACGACAGAATTGTGGCACGTCCGAAGCCCTGGGTGGCCCCCTCAAGCACAGCTTGGGGGGGCTCGTTGCCCACAGCCCGCCATCGCCAAGCCCTGGCGGGCTTGACGATGCCACCCGCCACCTTCCCGTTGTACACCCCTGTCGATCCATTTTCGCGGTCCGGGCCTCGTCGTGCGCAACTGCATTTCGTGGGGGCCTTCTGTCTCTGTCATGCTGGGTGCAGCGGAGCATCTGAGCCCCGAAGGGGAACTTGCCTGTCCTGACGCTCCGCCCAGATCCTTCGCTGACGCTCAGGATGACAGGAGGGGCGCACAGGGCCCCATGAAAGTTAGTCGCACACACTTGTCCGTCCGCGCGCCGGGCGATATACTACCGGCAAAGGAACTCAAGGTAAGGTATGGCCAAACGCGAGGAAATTGAAGTTTTTGCGAATCCGCGCCCGGCGCGCGACTATACGATCACGATCCGATGTCCGGAGTTCACCAGCGTCTGCCCGCGCACGGGCCAGCCGGATTTCGGTGAGATCACCATCGAGTACGGTCCCGACCAGAGCTGCCTCGAGCTCAAGAGTCTCAAGTTCTACTTGCAGAGCTATCGCAATGACGGCATCTTCTATGAGGCCCTGACGAACGACATTCTGGATGACCTGAGCGCTGTGTGCCGGCCACGGTGGATGAGAGTGACGGCCCGCTTCACGCCGCGCGGTGGGATTACCACCGACGTCGTCGCCCAGTACCAGGCGGGCCGCTGAAATCGTGCCGTGAGGTGTTGGAATGCCCATCGAACTGCAATGCAATGCGTGTGGAAAGAAGATCAAGGCTCCGGACAGCGCCGGCGGTAAATGGGGCAAGTGCCCAATGTGCCACGCCCGCATCTACGTGCCGCTGCCCCAGGCCAACGATGACGACGAGTTGCGGCTGGCGCCCCTGGACGAGACGGAAGAGCAGAAGCAGAAGCAGTTGATGCTGGAGACGTATCGCCTCACCCAGGACATTCTCCAGGAACGGGAGGTCTCGGACACCCCGGGCCCCGGGGTGGGCCCCAGCCCGGAGGTCAGCGACGAGAAGCTGACGGGCTTCATCGTCCGCTACCTGCGGCAGATGGCCAACAGCGAGCTCGACGATGCCCAGCGGACCGCGGACCTGATCGTGCCCCACCGGCGCAAGGCCGTCACCATTCTGGATGACTTCGCCAAGACCTATCCACCCGATCCGGACCTGGCGGACGTTTCCCAGCAACTGCTGCTGCGCTTCATTCGGAACCTGCGCACGCGCATCAGTTGACCGCACGCCGGCGCGGCGGTTCCGGAGGCCGCAGCGCGGTTGCCCCTCGACCCACGATACTCTCGGTCCTGCGCGGGAGCCGCATCTCCCTGTCCGACGGCCGTTGGCGTGCCCATTCCCGCTTCGTACATTTCCTGCAGGCCGCCGCGCCCGGCGGCGCGTTTGACGTACGATTCGGAAAGACACGCTATGGCCGACGAAACGATCGTCTTTCACGTTACGCACGAGGCGGCCGGCAAAGTCGGCGGCGTCGGCGCCGTCCTGCAAGGCCTGCTCACCTGTCCCGCGTACCTGGGGACTGTCCAGCGATCCATCCTCATCAGTCCGCGGTTCGCCACGGAGAACCCGGACCAGGGGCGGCTCGGCGAGGGCGGCGAGGTCTTGGACTCGTCTCCCGACGGCCTGATCCACCCCGCCTACGGTACTGCCTTCCGGCGCAGCGAGAGCCTCTACAACGTCGGCCTCGTCTACGGGCGGCGCACGTTCGTGGATGCCCAAACGGGCGCGTGCAGCAGTCCCGAGGTCCTCCTGATCGACGCGCGCCACATGAACGCCGGACCGCTCAACGAGTTCAAACGCCGGCTCTTCGAGGAGTTCGGCGTACAAAGCCATCTCTACGAGCACCTGTGGGAATACGAGCAGTACGTCCGGCTGGCGCTGCCCGCTCTGGCCGCGGTCAAGGCCCTGCGGACGGCGGAAGGTTGCACAACCATCCTCGCCCACGAGTTCATGGGCATGCCGACCGCCCTGGCCACCCTGCTGGAGCCTGGCGGTGCTTTCCGCACGGCCTTCTACGCGCACGAGGTCGCCACCGTTCGGCGGATCGTGGAAGAGCACGCGGGCCATCACACGATGTTCTACAATGTGATGCAGCAGGCCCGTCAGGACCGACTCTGGCTCAGCGCGGTTTTCGGCAACCGGCACTTCTACTTCAAGCACGCTCTGGTCGAGGCGGCCAAGTACTTCGACCATATTTATGCCGTGGGCGACCGCGCCGCCGACGAGTTGCGATTCCTCTCGCCCGAGTTCGATCGGCGGACATCGACATCGTCTACAATGGAGTGCCCGCCTACGAGATCAGCCTGGCCGAGAAACAGGCCGCCAAGGCGAGACTCCAGCGTTACTGCGCGAATCTGCTGGGCCATCCGCCGGACTATCTCTTCACCCACGTGACCCGGCTGGTACGCAGCAAGGGCCTGTGGCGGGACCTGCAGGTCCTGCACGAGATCGAAAGAGGGCTGCGGAGCCAGGGCAAGACGGCCGTATTCATCCTGCTCAGATCGAAAGAGGGCTGCGGAGCCAGGGCAAGACGGCCGTATTCATCCTGCTCGACGGAAGCCGCCCGGCGGCATCCCTGTGACATCCAGAACATGGAGGCCGCCCGGGTCGCGCAGGAAGTTCTCAACCGCCGGCCCAGGAGCGACGCGGAGTCGGACGGGTTGCTCCGCGCAGGCTACCGGTTGGCTCACAACATGAGCTGGGACGCGGTAGTCCGCCGGTGTCTGCTCAACGACTTGTCGAGAATCTCTTCCACGCCGCCGCGGGTGAGAACCTACCTCAAAGCGTCCCAGCGCTTCATGACAATCGTC
>JALORE010000376.1 GCA_025459125.1 Planctomycetota bacterium
TCCGACGTACGCATGAAGAAACGATATCGTATCCTGATCCTGCTGACCTTGCTCTCGGTCATCACCTACCTGGACCGCCAGTGCATCGCCGTGGCCGGGCCGAGCATGCAGGAGGATCTGGGGCTCTCCCCGGAACAATGGGGCTGGGTGGTGGGAGCCTTCGTCTTGACGTATGCCCTGTTCGAGATCCCCAGCGGGGCGTGGGGCGACAGCTTCGGCCGCAAACGGGTGCTGGCACGCATCGTGGTCTGGTGGTCCTGTTTCACCGGTCTGACGGGGCTGACGAACCGGTTTGGCACGCTGGTCGCCGTCCGCGCCTTGTTCGGCATGGGCGAGGCCGGCGCGTATCCGAACATCTCGGGTTGCATCGCCCGCTGGTTTCCCGCGACGGAACGGGCCCGAGCCCAGGGCGTGGTCTGGGGCGCCAGCCGGATCGGGGGGGCTTTGGCGCCTCTGGTGGTCGTGCCTTTCATCGCCTGGGTCGGGTGGAGGGAGGCTTTCTGGCTGTTCGCCTCCTTCGGCTTGGTGTGGGCCGTCGCCTGGTACCGGTGGTATCACGACGATCCGGCGACCTATCCCGGCATCTCCGCCGACGAGTTGAGAGAGATTGGCGCCGGCGCCGGGCCGGGCCACAGGTCCATTCCCTGGAAAGCCATCTTCCGCAATCGCCAGGTCTGGCTGATCATGGCCATGTACTGGTGCTACGTCTGGGGCTCGATCTTCTATCTCACGTGGTTTCCCACGTATCTGGTCAGGGGCCGGGGGTTCAGCAAGGAAGAGATGGCAATCTTCGCCTCGCTGCCCTTTGCCCTGGGAGCCCTGGGCAACCTGGCCGGCGGCGTGCTCAGCGACCGGCTTTCCCGGAAGTACGGCGTCACCGTCGGCCGGCGGCTTGTGGGCTCGGTCTGCCTGGCTCTTTCGGCCGTCTGCCTGTTTCTGACGGCGGCCACGACCGGCAAGTTGACCGCCGCGATCTTCCTGACCCTGGGCTTCGGCATCATGGACTGTATGCTGCCTTCGGCCTGGGCGATGTGTCTGGACATCGGCAAGAATTACGCCGGAGCGATCAGCGGGGCAATGAATTCCGCCGGCAATCTCGGCGGGTTCCTGTGCTCGGTCGTCTTCGGTTATCTCGTCGAAGCCACCGGGCAGTACCATCTGCCGATCGTCGTCGTTGGGATCATGGTGATGCTCAGTGCGCTGCTGTTCCTGCGCATCGATCCCGGCAAGCAAGTGGAACGTGACATCAGGGGAGATTCCTATGGAGGTCGTCAAGTGCTGGCAGGAGAAGGGTGAGCTGATCCAGGAGCCCTTCAAGCGGCATATCAAGCTGTTCTTCGGTCCGGACAAGCGCAACGTCCCCGAGATCAATTTCACGCAGGCGATCATCTACCCGCGTTTTGAGACGGATTACCATGCGCACGACCGCCCGGAGCTGATCTACGTCGTCTCCGGCAAGGGTGTGGCGGTCTGCGAGGGGACCGAGACGCCGATCGAGGCGGATATGGCGCTATGGGTCCGGGCGGGCGAGAAGCACCAGGTCAAGAACACCGGCGACGAGACACTGAAACTTGCCACGGTGTTCGTGCCGGGCTATTCCGCGGCGGACCACATCGGGCGAATCAAGAAAGCGGCCGCGGACGCGCAGAAATGACACGCATCGCAATCAATACGCTGGCCTTCTACGGCCATTCTCTCGATACGGCGTTGGCGGAGATCGCCCAATTGGCCGATGCGGTGGAGCCGGTCTTCATCTCCAAGTACGATCCGACCCTCAGCGAGGCGTACTTCACCGCGGACAATGCCGCCATGCTGCGCCGGCGGCTGGAGGGACTCGGGCTCCGCGTTGTCTCGATGGGCTCGCATATGGACCTGGGACGGCCGGACTCCGTGGACGTCTTCCGGAGACGGATGGAATTCGCCCACGCGCTCGGCGCGCGGATCATCCTGACGAACGCCAGCAGCCGATCCCAGGAAGAGACCTTCGACCGGAACATCGAGGCGCTGGCGGTCCAGGCCGAGAAGCTCGACCTGGTCATCGCGCTGGAGAACCCGGGGGACGGGGCCGGTCAGCTTCTGGGCACGGGAATGGACGGGCTCGCCATCCTGGAGAAGCTGGGGTCGGACCGCGTGAGACTGAACTACGACTTCTCCAATGTCTTCACCTACTCCCAAGGCAAGTGTCGCCCCGAGCAGGAACTCGCGGCGGTGCTTCCGTATCTCGGCCACCTGCACTTGAAGAACGTCACGTCCCGGGAGGGGGCTTGGCCGGTCTGTGCTCTCGGCGAAGGCGTCATCGACTACCGCAGCCTCTTTCGGCGGTTTCCGGCCTTGTGGGACATCCCCATGAGCCTGGAACTGCCGCTGCGGTTTGGCTACGACAACCAATTCAACTTTGCTCTGCGAGAGACGCCGGCCGCCATGCCCCTGGAACGTGTCCGGGGGATTCTCAATCGCTCACTGGAGTATCTGCGCGAGGTGATGCCATGAAGTACCGCGTTTCCATTGTGTCGCTCCTCCTTGGACTGACTTGGCTGGGGTGGGCGGCCGGGCCTGCACGCGGGCAGGGGCAACTGCTCCTGAAGTCCGGGTTCGAGGCCGACGTGCGGCTCACGGAGGACATGGCCGATCTGGTCGGCATCGATCGGGAGTCGGGAGGCGACTGGGATGCCACGCCGGCGTGGATCGAGTCCTCCCGCTTCGCCTATCTCGTCGGCAAGGGCAAGGTGCTGACCGACTACATGGCTTCCTCGATCGAGATCATGATCGGTCCCCACGGCAACGAGACCCGCGTCCTGCGCCTGGAGAACCGGGCGGACGATCCCGATCAGTCCTCGACCAGCCGGAATGAGTATAGCTTCTTCATGAAGAAGCCGCCGGAAGGCTATCCGGAGGGCTACGTCAAGTACTGGATGAAGCTGCAGGATAACCTGCCCGGCTTGCTCCCTTCCGGCAAGGCGACTCCCTGGTACATGATCATGGAGTGGAAAGAGCCCGACTCCGGCGTCCGCAGGTCCGCCGCGGAGTGCAAAGCCTGTGGGGAAGGCGCGGGCGGCTCGAACAATTACCGGATCAATATCGGGATTCACCGCCAGGCCAATGCCGCGGACTTCCGCTGGCATCTCATCGGCGAACATCCGCAGCCCTGCCGCAAGACGGAATGGACGTACACGAATCCTGATGTGCAGGTGCCGCTGGGCCGGTGGTTCCTCGTCGAGGCGTACATGAAGAAGCACGTGACCGCCGGGCGGGTGTACTTCGCCGTGAACGGCCGGGTGGTCCTGGATACGCGGGTCACGACCCCGGAAGGCTTCACCGGGCGCACCCAGCATGCCGACAACCCGTTGCCGCTGCGGTTCTGGTCGCCGATGAAGAACTATCACAGCATGGACTGGAACCGCCAGGGGCCGGTCAGCCAGTGGTATGACGATTTCGAGCTCTGGAGCAGTTTCCCGCCGGGCCATCCGGCTCTGCGCGAGAAGAGTGCCTCCGAGGAGGTGATCCTACGCGAGCATTTCGAGTATCCGGACGGCGCCTTGCCCCAGCTCTGGTGGAGCGAAGGGGATGGGGCCGAGATCCGTGACGGCCGTCTGTACGTCAACGCGGACAGCGGCCGATTCCGCCAGTCCACGATCTGGCTGGACCGGGTGTTCTCCGGAGACCTGCGGGTTGAGTATGACGTCTGCGTCCTGGCCTCGGCCGACCGCGCCAACAACATGAATTTCTTCCTGCTGCACTCCGATCCCTCCGGCCGGCCGCTGTATGAATCCAGGCAAGCCCGCGCGGCCGGTACCTATACCGCGTACCACAGTCTGAACGGCTACATCTTCACCCACGTGGCCGATGGCAACGAGGCGCCCGCGCGCTTTCGGTTCCGCGACTGCCCGGGTTTCCGCCTGGCGACGGAGAGCCGTCAGTATGAGAGCCGGTCCCGGAGGGTGTACCACGTCGTCATTGAGAAACGGGGGAATCGCTGCACGTACAGCATCGACGGCAGGGTGGTGCTGGACGCGGCGGACGACCGTTTCAACCCGCTCCACCAGCAGGGCCTGCTGGGCTTTCGCACCTGGCATACGGAGCTGTGGTGGGACAATCTCATCATTACGCGGCCGGCGCATGCCAACGGGCGATAGTCCCATCCCGCCCGCGACCCCAAACGCGATTCATCGCGTTTGGGAAGGGGTCCCCAACGCGGAATAAGGCCGCGCTCCGAGCGCCTTGGCGCGAGGCCCGCGTAGGGTTCCGAGAGACAAGACGTTCTTCGGTTCTCCCCATCTTCCTTTCTGCCATTTTCTTCCCTACCCTTCCTGGCCGCCGCCGAAGGCCGGGCTGGGGCAATTTGAAGATCGTCAAGTCGCGCGGTTGACGATCTTCAAACCCGACGAAGGCCGAAATCACGCGAAAAACGCGAAGATCGTCAAGATCGTCAAGCTTTTGCATTGACGATCTTCAACCGCTTGACGATCTTACGGACGGGGACTCTTGCGTACCCCCGAGGACCGGTTCGGGTGGGCTTTCGACCCCCGCCCCGGAGGGCAGCCGCCAGGTCCAACTCCCGAGGCGACCGCCGCCCACCTTGCCGGAACAGACGCCCAGCCTCTCCTTGGCCCGCTCCAGGGTCCTACGGCGGATCACTTCCTCCTGCGCCCGGCGGTAGATCTCTTTCGCGGGCAGGGGGCCCTCGGCGAGGAGCTCTTGGAGCCACTCGGCGGCTTCCTGGATCGCACTGCGGGTCTCGGCGGCGAGGGCGGCCTCGGCCGGGGCCTGGGCCCAAAGTCCCACCCGCCCCCGGGCCGGCGGCTGATCGTCCGCCGGACCGGACCTTGCGCCGCGTCCCACTCCAGGACGAGGGCCGCGACGTTCCGGCCGCCGTCCTCGTATTCCCACCACCGCGCGTAAGGACCGCGGCCCCGTTCCAGGCGGCGCAGCGCCTCGCCTCTCGTGGCGAAGGAACCCGCCGCGCCCCCGGCCCTCGCCGTGACGATCGCGACCTGACTCATTCTCGCACCTCCGCACACGGTGTCCCCGGGAATGCCAGCCGGCCGCCCCGCGCCCGTCGCCGGCCTCCCGCCTGGATCTGCCCGCCGGCCCTGCGGCCAATACACATAGTCATATCACCATACTCTGGACTGATTTTAGCAGATCCTCCACCTTTGTCCAGTAATTGGTTCTATTGTTGGACAACAATCTTCCTGTGTAGTTACTAACCAGTTATGCCCACAGGGTTTACGACGGGCAGAATCTGCGGTGCCCGGCCCGGTTCAAAAACCAGGTAGCACTCTGCCCGGGTGGCAGCGGCAAGGCCGAAGGCTCTGCGCAGGCTTTGCCGCTGGCGAAGGGGCAGAACCATCGGCAAACCCCGAAGAGGGTTCGGGTCCCCAAGTGCGATATCTCGCACTTGGGAGGGGTGCCCCAACGCGGCATTTCGCGTTGGGGACCCCGAGCCCTTCCCAAACGCGATGAATCGCGTTGGGGGTCCCAACTGCGCTTGCCGCTGCCACCC
>JALORE010000117.1 GCA_025459125.1 Planctomycetota bacterium
CGACCACGGCTACAACGATGGCATCGGCGGCGGCAGCAACTTCAGCTTCCAGGGCAGCCCCAACCGCGACTCCGACATCTATGGCAACATCATCACCAATTGCTGGGACGACGCCATCGAAAGCGAAGGCGCGAACATGAACGTCCGCATCTGGGGCAACTACATCGACCAGACCTTCGTCTTCGTGGCCACCGCGGGCACGTCCAAAGGTCCGCTGTACATCTACCGCAACGTGTTCGGCTCCAGCCGGATCTCGCACCAGGACCCCAGCGGCGGCATGATCATCAAGACCGCCGGCACCCGCCGGACCCTCACCCTGGACGGCCAGGAGGTCCCCGGCGACTGGGGCCGGCGGTACATCTTCCACAACACGACCCTCCAGCCCCGGGGGGCGCTGAGCGTCTTCAGCGGCCACGGGGTCTGCAATACGATCACGCGCAACAACATCTTCCGCGTCCGCGGCAACACGTATCCCGCCGCCTCCCAAGAGGGCCCGCCCAATAGCCATCGCAACGACCTGACCAGCGGCTATCTCGCCGGCGGTTTCGTCCGTTCGATGTTCATGCCGTCTGACCGGTTGGAGTGGTTCCTGGCGGCGACGGTCCCGACCATCAAGTGGGGGAAGGTCGAGTACTCCCGCGGTGGCAAGAACTTCGCCATCACCGATCCGATGGTCCAGGCCTCCAACCCGGCGCTCGATAAGGGCGCACGGATGCCGGGCTTCAACGACGATTTCCAGGGCGCTGCGCCGGACATCGGCGCGTTCGAGAACGGCAATCCGCCCCTGCGATTCGGCCGGGAAGCGGCCCCCCACTTCGCCCGCGCCCCGTGGGAGGTATACTGATCGAGCGTCCGTCGAATTAACTATCGGACCGTCGGACTGTCGACGGGTGGCAGCGGCAAGCGCAGCTTGCCGATGGCGTGCTCTGTAACAAGTAGGAAGGCCAGTGATGGACAGACCGATACGGCGACTTGGCTTGGGTACTGTGCTCTTGACGATCCTCTGTTCCGGCCTCATCGCCGGCGAATGGCGCTGTGACGGGCACTGGCTCCGTTTCCGCGACAAGCCCATCCTTCTCATCGGCGACTCGATCACTCAGGGCTGGATGGAGTTGGGGACCAACTTCGACCAGCGGGCCTATGTGGACGCCTTGGCGCAACGCGGCATCAATGCGCTGCTGCTCTGGTCCTACATCGGGATCGTCGATCAGCCCGCCGACGCCCGCATCGGCTACGATGCGCCGGAGATCTGGCCGTGGGTTCGAAGCGCGCCTGCTCTGCGGAACGGCGCTGTCCCGCGGGGGAGTGAAGGTCCCTTTGATCTGACGCGGTTCAACGACGTCTACTTCGACCGGCTGCGCGAATTGCTCCGCTGTGCCGATGCGAATGAGATTGTGGTCGTACTCCAGGTCCATGATGGCTGGACGAAGACGAAATTCGCCGGCCATCCCTTCAATGTGGCCAACGGCGGCGCGCTGACCGACCGGGCGCAGTTCGTGGAGCTGTACGATTACGAGCACGAGATGCCCTTGGCCTTCGACCCGCAATGGACCCGGCCACAGAAGCACCAGTTCTACCTGGAACGGCTCTGCGAGAAGCTCATCGATGCGGCCGCGGTGACCCCGAACGTCCTGTTCGAGATCTTCAACGAAGGCGAGTGGTACGATCCCCAGCGTCTGCGGGCCTTCCAGATGCACTTCCTGGACTTCTTCAAGGCCCGTACCGCGCAGCCGCTGGTCATCAACGACGACCACCTGCGTGGCGTGCCGGGCTTTCGTGGCGAGCCCAAGGCTGATGTGATTTCGTACCACACGCCCCGCTGGGACAACCTGCCGGGTGTAGAGGTCTTCTTCGAACACTATGCCCGCCAGTTCGACATGGACCCGGTCAAACCCCTGTTCTTCAGTGAGCCGGTCCCGTCCTACGAAGGGGGTGACACAGCCACGGAGACCGCCTTGCTGCGCCTGCTCTGGGGCACCGTCCTGGGAGGAGCGAGCGTGGTTATCCAGAACGATGCCAGCTTCGGGTTCGATCCCCGGTCCGCCCTGGCGGCCAAAGCCGAGCAGCGCGACCGCGTCCTGGATCTCGAAGGGTACGTCGCCAGGTTCTTTCATCGCGGCGGAGTGAACTTCGTGGCGATGAGACCGGCCGGCTCGCTGGCGTCCACAGGCGTCTGCCTGGCGCATGCCGGCGTCGAGTACGTGGTTTACACGTCGCCGACGAGGCTCTTCACCGTGAATCTCGCCGCCGCCAAGGACACCGCCTTGAACGTTCGGTGGTACCACCCGCGCACCGGGGAGTTTCGCGAGGCCGGTCGCATCGCCGGCGGCAGCGCCGCCCAGGCTTTCACCCCGCCCTTTGCCGGCGACGCCGTGCTTCATCTCAAGAGCACCGGAGACATGCCATGAGGAGTCCGATCGCACGTGTGCGGGTCATCTTTCTTCTTGCGCTGGTTCTGTCCGGATACGCGGGCCTCGCTCTCGGCCGGGAGGGGGCCAACCCAGCGCCGGCCCCAGGGCTCTTCCGTCAGCATCTGGCAGACTATGATTCGGAGCTGCGCCGGCCTGAGGGCCGGGTGGACCTTGACGCGATGATCGCGCGGCTGAAGGAGCTGGGCGTCACCGCCTATTACTGGCTCATCTGGCACGCGCCGACGGACTGGGACGATCTGAAGCTGTTCCTGCCGCGTGCGGCCGAGGCGGGCATCGAGGTCTGGGTCTACCTGGTGCCGCCCTCCGAGAGCCCGCCCAAGTTCGGCACCCGGTACTCCGAGCCGTTCCGCTTGGACTACGAGCGCTGGGCCGAGGAGATCGCGAAACTATCGTTGGTGCATCCCAACCTGACCGCGTGGGTGATCGACGACTTCTACGCCAACCGCGCCTTCTTCACACCGACCTATCTGCGCCGGATGCAGGAGCGGGCCAAGCGCCTCAGCCCACGTCTGGCTTTCCTGCCGCTGCTGTACTTCCGCGAGATCCGCGCCCAGTTCGCGGAGGAGTACCGCCAGGTCATCGACGGCGTGGTCGTGGCCTACCTGCAGGATCGCGAAGAGATCGAATGGGCCTGGGCGATCCTCAACGACGCGGTCGCCGTGCCACCCGCCGAGCTGGGCTATCCATCGAATACGCGTTCTCAACCGGGCGACTTTGTCATGGCCGGCCAGTCCGCCCGGGTGCTACCGGCCGACGGGTACGTCCTGGCCTTTCGCCAGCGCGATGACTTCATGGGCCCGACCGCGGGTTACCATTTCAAGCAATTGCTGGTGGACGACGCGGTCGTATGGGAACAGGACGTGGCTGGCGGCCCGCCCCGTTGGCGCGAGGTCAGCGTGGACGTGACGGACCAGGTGCGCGGGAAAGCCGACGTGACGGTCGCCTTCCGCCTCTTGGACAAGAAAGGCGTGAGCAATTTCGGTGTACGCTGGAGCGTGGGCGAGCTGCGCACGGAAGGCTTGAATCTCGGTGCGAGCCTGGCCGAGCCGGGGACGTGGAAGGTGGATCGGCAGGGCGCTTTCGAGGCGACCCTGGGCACCAGCGCGCCGGTGGGACAGAGGCGTTTCCATATCCCCTTCGTCTCCATGACGGCCGGGGACATCAAGGAGTTCGGCGAACGGCACGGCGATCCCGCGACACCCGAGCGTGTTGCCGAGCACCTGCGGCTGTCCCTGCAGGCCTGGCAGGATGGCAAGTGCGATGGCGTCGTCACGTACTGCCTGGACAAGCGGCCGGCGAGTCGGACCTTCCCCCTGGCGCAAGAGCTCTTTCACGAATTCCGCAAGGACCAACAACGCACGAGCCAGTTCATTCTCGTCAACCGTAACCCCAGCGCCGCCGGCCGCGGTGGCCGGCCGGCCGCGGTCTCGCTCGAAGGCTTCCAGGAAGTCAGGAAGGCTCTGCCGGATGTGCCCGGCGCGCGGATTCGGGTCGGGATGGGGTACATCTTCAGCTACCTCCAGGGCAAAGACGAGGCACTGCTGGCCTCGCTGCGGCGGGTGCTCGAACTGGCCGAACAGACGAATACGCCGGTGCTCATCCAATTCGATGGGGAGCAGTGGTGGGAGGGTCGGCCGGACCTGTGGAACTGGTGGGATCCGTCCCTGCCCGGTTTCGATCCGGCCAATCGCCAGAACGTGGAATGGTCCGGCTGGACGCCGGAGCATGCGACCAAAATCGCCTGGCGGAACTGGGGCAGGCAACTGCGTGTCCGCCCGGCGCCCAACCTGATGAGTCCCCGCTATCGCCAGGCGTGCCATGAGAAGATGGCGCTGGTGATTCCCGTGGTGCTGGACTGGTGGAAGGCTTTACCTGCCGAGAAGAAGGACCTACTCGTCGGCATCAAGGTGGGCTGGGAGTCGTCCGTCGGCGTCAATGCTTGGTACTACCCGAATGGAAACGCCTTGCTCGCAAAACCTGCCGCCGAGGACCCGACTTACGGTCTGAAGAATGACGAGCTGCCGGCACGCGGCGTTGCGCCGATCGGCTATGCTGCAGTCAAGATGGCGGGCCTGCGCGATCGTGGGAAGCTGACGGAGGCGGATCTGGCTGAGATCGCACGACGGCACCTGGAGGACTTGTCGCGCCAGGCTGCTCGCCTGGGAGTGCCGCGTGAGCGACTCTTCACGCACGGCGCCGGCTGGAAGGATGGCGAGTTGCTGTACCGGGCAGCGGTCAACGCGTTCAGTTGTCCCGGCTGGAGCTTCTACCGGCACGCGGCCGATCCGCGCCGGGACTACGGTGTGCAGGACGCGCTGCCGCACAGCGATGCGCCGTGGTGGGCAGCAACGGAGTGGCTCCCTCCGGGACCGCGCGAGGTCGGACCCTGGCGCCGCGCCCTGGAGAACACCCTGGCCGACCCGCGTTGCCGGTACCTGTGCATCTACAACTGGGAAGGCATCCGTGACAGCGAGCCGGTGCTGGAAGCAATCCGCCAAACCGTCGCCGCCAGCGTGGAGCCCTGCCCGTAAAGGGTGTACTACACAATCGAAAGGGCCTTCATGAAGATTCTGAACACGAGGTTTCCCTCCCGCGCAGCCCAGATCCTTCGCTTCGCTCAGGATGACAAGGAGGGTGTGCGAACCAGTCCCAGTCCCCGCAGGAGCAGGCTGCGATCTGGACTTCAGGGTTGCGCGTGTCTGTTTCTCTGGAGTATTCTGATCTGCATGCATATCGGGTCGATGGCCTGTGCCGCGCCCGTGCACACCTGGGAGACGGTGGAGATTACGCTGCACGCAGCCGGCGCCGCGGCGGATGCCTATGCCGGTGCCCAGGTGTGGGTGGACCTCAAGGGACCGGGCTTCGTGCAACGCTGTCCGGCGTTCTGGGACGGCGGGAACACCTTTCGCGTGCGCGTGATGGCCACGGCGCCGGGGACCTGGACCTGGCGCAGCGGCACGTCATGGAACGACCCCGGTCTCTCCGGCCGGAGCGGCACGTTCGAAGCGACTCCCTGGACGGCGGCTGAGCTGCAGGCCAATCCGAATCGGCGCGGTCTGCTGCGGATTGCCGCCGGCAAGCGGCACTTCGAATATGCGGATGGGACGCCGTGTTTTGTCCTGGCCGACACGCTGTGGGCCGGGAACACGGCACGCTGTGGCCTGGGAACCAACGAGGACGGACCCTTTTTCCAGTATCTCGCCGACCGCCAGGCTAAAGGCTTCAACACCATCCTGATGCAGTACATCCACGGCTACGGCGATTATCCGGATGGGCAGGCGCACTGCAATGAGGGCGGGTACGCGTTTCTCGAACGCGACCCGGCGCGGCTGAATCCCGCCTATTTCCAGGCGCTGGATCGGCGCATGCAGGCGTTGTGGGAGCGGGGCTTTATCGCGGCGGTCCCGACGATGTGGTGGGGCAAGACGAAGAGATGTCTCTTCACACCCCAGCAGGCGCAGCAGATCAGTGTTTATGTGGCCGCCCGCTACGGGACGTTCAACTCGCTGTGGAGCCTGTCGGGCGAATACCAGTATACCTTCGGCGACTGCGGCTGGACGCCCGGGGACTTCAGCGCCCTGGGCGCCGCGGTCCAGCGTCACAACCCGTGGCGTCATCCTCTCTCGATCCATCCCAGTGCGCGCCTCGACTGGAAGGCGCCGCATGACTGCCAATCGTCGCTCCCTTTTCATGGCGAGAGCTGGCTCGATCATCACTGGCTGCAGACCGGCCAGAGCGTGGACCGGCTCTACAACATTGTCACGCGGCTTGCGGAGAACCGGGCCCTGACGCCGGCGGTGCCGGTCTTTTGCTCCGAAGCCTGCTACGAGCGGGCGGATGCCGCCGATTGTGCCTACCATACGCGCTGGCAAGTGTGGACGGCGCTTCTCAACGGCGCCGCCGGTTACGGCCATGGGGCCCAGGGTCTCTGGCAGTTCTTCGACCCCGCCGATCCGCAGGGGGAGCCCGGCAAGCGGACAACCGAGGTCGTCCCGTGGCGCGACGCTCTCCGCCTGCCCGGTTCGGGACAGGTGCGCGCCGTGCGGACGTTCCTGGCGTCACTGGACTGGTGGAAGCTCCAGCCGCGCCGGGAGGCGTTACGCGTGGACGGCCGGCCGAATCGGCTGCCAACCAAGGCCGATCTGACCCCGCCGCATGCGGCCGGCAGCGGTGACGCGATCCGGGTCATCTACGTGCCGCGGGGCAATCAGACACGCACGATCGCCTTATCCGGCATCACCAAACCGGCCACGGCGCGATGGTTTGATCCAAGGCACGGGGAGTTCGCGGGACCGGCCGTGGCGTGGGACCCCGAGATCGGGACTCTGCCGCCGCGACCGGCGCCCGCGGATGAGGACTGGGTACTCCTGATCGAAAGACCGTCAGGGAGCCGGGAAGAACGGGAATAACTCCCGGATCTCCTTCTTGGAAGGCTGCCGGCCGTACTCGCAGATCTCGAAGGCCTCCGCAAACTTGATCTTGGCGCCCTGCTCCGGGCCATACCACTCGGTGAGCTGCTTGCGGAATCGGTTGGCGAGTCCGGCATTGCGCCGCTCGTGGCTGCGTCGCACCGCCTGGATGCGCGCTTCTTTGCCCTGCGGGTCCTGGGGACAAGTCTTCTCCGTGCCATCGCAGCCGCCTTCGAGCGTTTGCGACGCCAGGGCGACCGCCGCATCCAGCTTCTTCCCGATCACGTCGTCGATCCCGACCACGATATCGGCGGTGAAGGGGTACGGCCTCTGGAAGTCATCGTCGTAGTAGAGGAACACCGGATTGCGACTGAGGTAGGGCACATCGGGGCAGAAGAACGGCACCGTCACCATGTAGCCGGCGTCCTGGATCAGGATGGCGGCATTGCGGTGGTCGGGATGGTAATCGTTGGACCGATGGCAGATGACGATGTCCGCGTGCCACTCGCGGATGAGCCGGACGATCGTCCGGCGGTTCTCCAGCGTGGGCATGAGCTCGCCGTCGTGGATGTCGAGCACCTCGGTCTCGATGCCGAAGATCTCGGCGCATTTCTTGACTTCCTCGGTGCGGCGTTGGGCCAGGGGCCCGCCGGCCATGCCCCAGTGGCCGATATCGCCGTTGGTGCAGGAGACGAATTTCACGTGATGGCCGCGGGCGGCCCACATCGCGGCCACGCCGCCGGCACTGAATTCATTGTCGTCCGGGTGGGCGCCGAAACAGATGATCCTGAACTTGCCGTCCTGGGCGGCCGGGGCCGCCGGGGGCTTGCGCATCTCGGTGCCTGCCGCGCCCGCGCTGCCCCGAGCGTCGGCCAACAGAAACGCCAGGCCGAGGCATAGTGCACTCCCGAGAATCCATCGTCGTCGTGCCAGTTTGTTGCTCATCGTCTGGTCCTCCTGAAAAAGGGTGTCAATTCTGTTTGGAGTTCCGCCTTTAGGCGGCGTTCGGAGTTCTGCGTTTACGCGGCGAGGATTCTCAGACCGCCTGAAGGCGGAACTCCGAACGAGCCGATACTATGCCGGCCGCACCTGGCCGAATTCCCGTGCGAATGCGGCGTTCTCCTGGGCCTGGTCCTGGTAACGGGGATACATGCCGACAATGACGCCGTCGGTGGGCTTGAGATGTGCGAACGCGAACTGGAACGCCTCGCGGACCGCCCGTTTGTCCTTGCACTTGCGTCCCGCCGCCAGGATCTTGAATCCCAGGCACGGTTGCTTGACCTGCTGCGCCACTTTCGTCATGGTCAACGGATCCGCGGCGAAGAACGGATAGCCGATCTGGAGCGTGACGACCGGCGGCATCTTCTCCAGCTCCTCGCGCGGGCGCGTGAGGTAGTGGAAACAGGTCATGAAGAAATCGACCGGCCAGTCCTCGTCGGCGACGCGTTGGATACAGTCGGGATTATGGGCCGAGACGCCGGCCAGCACGCCCGCGTCCCGCACGCGCTGGACGAAATCGCGGACCTCCCGGCTCTTGCCTTCGCGGAACAACCGATCGGTGACGCCGCCATGATGGACGAGGGCGATGGGCTGGGTATCCCGGATGACCTGCTCGATCGGCTCGCTCTGCGCGGCCCCGGAATGGAGGCAGAAGAACTTCATCCGGGAGCCCCGCTCCCGCAGGGTTCGGATGACGCCGGTCATCAGCTTGGGGTCGCTGAACTGGTGCGTGTTGATCCCCGCGCGTTCGCAGTCCGAGAGGAACTCCACGATGCGGTCCGGCGTGAAGTACTCGCGCATCTGCCGGTCCATGATGGGACCCATGTAGGAGTAGCCGCTGACGGGATTCGAGCCGGCGATCAAACGGGTGACTTCATGGTCGCCGAGCCGGATCGTCGGCAACGGCGCGGCGGAGGCACTTGGGGCGTTCTGCGCGGCCCGGGCCACAACTCCCAGCGCCAAAGCCGATCCCGCCACTGCACCCGGTAGCCGGGTGAGGAATTCTCGCCGCGGGGTCACGTTCGCATCGCCTCGATTCGAGTCCATGCCTGCCTCCTTTGTTCTTCGGTCCGGCGCGATCACGCTGTGAAGCATGCTTCACCACCGGCGCATCGCGGAACCATTCTACCAAAGGCAGGCGCGGACGGGAACCCGGAAAACCGCTCGCCTTCGTTCGTAGTGTGCTCGTAAGAGCATACAAGACAACGCCTTACGGCGTCACTACGAACCGGCTACTTTCGCCCGCCGCGTGCGGGCGGGGCCAGACGCGCCAGTGCCTCGCGCTTGCCCAAATGCCGCAGCGCGGCGATCCGCGCCACCTGCTGGCGGCGCGGGCGCGACGTTTCCTGTTCCCAACTGTAGATCGTCTGGCCGGTCACGCCGACCAGCTTGCCGTAGTTCGCGGCGGAGAGGCCCAGACGCTGGCGCTGCGCGCGCAGGCCCTTGGCGGTGAACCGCACGCGCTGACCGTCGGTCTCGGCGGCCGGGGCTGCGGCCCCCCTGAGCACCTGCTTCTGCAGCGGCGCGAGCTTGCGCTGCAACTGGGCGAGGCGGCGTTTCATCTCGGCGATGTCCCGGCGGTACTGGGCCGATGCTTTCCGGAGGACGCCCGTCTGTTGGCGGACCTCCTTGCGGGCCAACCGCAGAATCTCCTCTTTCAGCACGACGGCGATGTTCGGCATGTCATTCTCCCGATGCTCCTAGCACAGATGCATTTCCCGCGACGCGGACACCAAGCGTCGCAATGGACCATAGAAATAACAACACTGCCGGGTACGACATGTCAACAACAAACTGAGCTCAACGCCGGGAACGATAGAGGATCCAGAGCAGCTTGTACACGTCCTCGGCCAGGTCATCGAGGGTCTGATGATCCTCCGGCGTCAGATGTCCCAGCCGCAGGGAGAAACCCAGCAGGTAGCGCAGTTGCCGCAGGGAGCCGAACGCGGTATTCAGGAGCCAGCGCGACTCCTTGCGGCTCGGGCGGCTATAGGCCTCGGCAATGTAGGGGGCGAGGGTTAGGGCCACCTCGCGCAGCCGTGCGGCCATGCCCAGGACCTCTTCGTGCGGGAACGTGCTCGTCAGCAGGTAGATCCGACGGGCCAGCTTGTCCGCCTTCTGCCAGACGACCAGGTCCTCGGCGCTGCGGAGGCCGGCGGGCTCGTTCCTCCCGGGGATGTCACGCCCGCCAGGACTCTCCGGGGAGCCGCGCTGCGTGTAGGCCAGCCCACCCGGCTCGGCCTCCCGTTCACGCCCCCGGTCATCGCTCCACGCCTGGAGGACCGCCTGCCGGGTGTCTTCGAGCTTCAGACCGAGGTTCCTCAGCACCTGGGCGGCGATCCCCTCGCTGCCATGGAGCAGGCCCAGCAGGATGTGCTCGGTGCCGACCTCCGTGTGATTGAGGGTCTGCGCCTCCTCGATGGCGCGCTCGGTGGCCTCCTTGGCCTGCGGCGTCAGCGGCAGCTTGCCGATCGTGACCGTGTCCGGACCGTTCTGAACCAGCTTCTCAATCTCCGGACGCAGGCTCTTGACATCCACATTCAGCTTCCTGAGGACCGTCGCCCCGAGCCCGCGGCCTTCTTCGGCCAAACCCAACAGGATGTGCTCGGTCCCGATATACTCATGGTGGAAGCGGTGGGCCTCCTGGTTGGCCAAAGCCATCACCATCCGGGCGCGGTCGCTGAAATGCCGGCGCACGGGGCTTTCCGGGCCGGCCGCCATCATCGCCACATCGGGGCGCTCGTTCGCCGTCGGCGCGGGGATATCGAGCGGAGACCGGACGTCTCCTTCGCTCTTGCCATGGAACGCACGAATGTGGTCGCGGATGGCCTCCAGACTCAGTCCCAGGTTCACGAGGACCCGGGCGGCGGTGCACTCCGGGTCCCGGATCACGCCCAGCAGCAGGTGTTCCGTGCCCACGTAGTTCTGGCCCAACGCCCTTGCCTCTTTGCACGCGTATTTGAGAGCGTGTTTCGCCCGCTTCGTCGACGGGAGTTCGCCCAGCGTGATCTGGTCCGTCTCGCGCGGAACCAGCTTCTGGACCTCGCGGCGGAGTGCTTCGATGTTCGTGCCGAGGGTCTTGAGGACCAGCGCAGCACCGGCCCGGTCTTCCGCCATCAGGCCCAGGAGCAGGTGTTCGGTACCCATATGCCTGTGATCGAGCCGATGCGCCTCCTGGCCGGCCAGGGTCAGGGCCATCCTCGTGCGGTCTGTAAAGCGTTCGAACATGGGCTCTTCTCCGCCTGCGTCGGCCCGCCTCGGAACCGCATGGGCTGAAGCCCATCCTACGTATTCTTACTCTGTGGCCCCGGGCGGTCACTGCTCCTTGGGCGTCCCCTCGTTGTGGATACGCTCGCGCAGACTGCGGGGATCGTACGAGTTGCAGATGGCCGTGTCGTAGGTGATGTCCCCAGCCTGATACAGCGCCACGAGGGAGTCTTCCATCGTGTGCATGCCCTGGCGGCCGCCGGTCTGGATGATGTTGATCAACAGGTGCAACTGGCGGTCCCGAATGTGCTTGCGGGCCGGCGGCGTCATGATCAGCAGCTCCGTCGCCAGCCGCGGCTCCTTCTTGTTGCTGGAGGGGATCAGCCGCTGGGCCAGAATGCCCTGCAGGCAGTTGGCCAATTGCGTGAAGACCTGGGGCTGCTTGTTCTCGGGAAAGATCGAGACGATCCGTTCGACGGTCTGGAGCGTGTTGGGCGTGTGACAGGTGGCGATCACCAGGTGGCCGGTCTCCGCGGCGACCAGGGCGGTCTCGGTCGTTTCGAGATCGCGCATTTCCCCGACGCAGATGACGTCCGGGTCCTGGCGCAGCACGTGGATCAGCGCGGTGGAGAACGACTTGACGTCGGTGTACAGCTCCTGCTGGACGATGACGGCCTTCTTCTGCTTGTGGACGTACTCCACCGGGTCCTCGATGGCGATGATCTTGCAGCGTTGCTCGCTGTTGATCAGGTCGATCATGTAGTTGAGGGTGGTGGTTTTGCCGCTGCCGGTGGGCCCGGTCAGGAGGATCAGGCCGCTGGCGAGCCGCGTGAATTCATCGATCTCCGTCGGCAGCCGCAGCTCGGCACGGGTCTTGATATGGTCCATCACCGGCCGGATGGCCATTTCCGGGTTGCCGGCGTGGTAGTAGATGGATACGCGGAACCGGCCCAGCTTCGCGTCAAAGATCGAGCAGCACAACTGCCAGTTCTGCTCGAAGACTTTCTTCTGCTCGTCATTGAGCAGGCCGTAGCACAACTGGGCCGAATCCTGCTGGGTCAGGGCCGGCCGGTTCGACAGGATGATTTCCCCATTGATCCGGAACATCGGCGGTAGTCCCGCCACGATGTGGATATCCGAGGCGTTCTCCCGCCGGGCCAGGGACAGGATTTGCTGCATGTCCAGGGTGAGATTCATCGTCTACTTTCCAAACAGTCTTCCCAAAAAACCTCGCTTCTCGACCTTCCGGAGCATGTCCTTGGCCTCTTTCCAGTCGGGGCGCAGGTACAGGCACTGCTCCAGGCTGGATACCGCTTCAGACAGCCCCAGGCGCGCCTGGCAACAGCCCAATTCATACCATGCCAGCGGCGAGCGGGACAAGCCCTGGACAGCCTCTTTCAGGTGCTGCAGGGCCAGGACATAGTTGCGCTGGCGGCACAGGAGCCGGCCCGCTTCCAGCTTGATGACGGGCGCGAGCTTGCCGGCGCAGCCGATCGCCTTGTTGATGCAGCCCTCCGCGATCGGGCCCTTGCGGTCGAGAAAGATCTCGGCCCGGCTCAGCCAGACGCGGGGCGTCAGGTTCTCCTTGCCCACGGAGTTGTCCGAGTAGGCGACGGCCTGATCCATCTTCGCGTCGCGGGCACAGGCCAGCGCTTTGAGGGCCAGCAGCTCCGGATGTTCGGGGAACAGTTCCAGGGCCTTGTCGGCCCAGACCCCGGCCTCGCGGTACTCGCCCAGCTCGATCAGCATCAGCACCTGCCCGGCCCAGCCGTCGAAGCGCGTATGGTTCTGCTCGAGCACGCGAGAGTAATTGCGCAGCGCCAGCTCGTAATCGGCGGCCAGCCAGTATTTCAGGGCCTCCTTGGA
Organism: Planctomycetota bacterium; assembly: GCA_025459125.1. GTDB lineage: Bacteria > Planctomycetota > Phycisphaerae > Sedimentisphaerales > Anaerobacaceae > PLanc-01. The sequence continues at coordinate 12,914 of JALORE010000117.1, forward strand.
GTAGTGCTCTGCGTCCCGAACCGGCTCGCCGGGGGCCTTGTCGCGCTGAGGCGTCTTCTCCTCGCCACTGAACTCCAATTGGGAGAATCTGTCCATGAGTCCTATTCTAGCAAGCGTCGCCGGCTCAGGGGCCACCATTGCAGGAAGGCGCGCCCCCGCAGGTCGGTGCGGGGGATGATGCACGCGTCCGCGATCATCCCATCGATGGCGCCCACGTTGCCGTGCGCGTTGATTGTATACTGCGAGCTGACGAAATACGAGTCGGCGGGGATATAAAGACCGGTGCTGGGCGGTCGTATCTGCAGCCAGCGCGGCACGGGAAACTGGTTCGGATCCAGCAGACGCTCGGTGCCGGCCCCGGTTTTCGGCGCGCCCGGCCCGGACAGGTCATGGGCGGCGCTCACCGCGTAGGTATGGTACGCGATGCGAATCTTCTCGCCGGGCAACCCGACCACCTGCCCGATCATCCCGTGAGTCTGGCCGACAACCAGCCGGCGATTGGCAAAGCGGTGCGTCCGGGGCTGAAACAACACCAGGGCTCCCCGGGCCAGCGGCTCGCCTCCGTGCGGCAGCCGGCGGGTCACGAAATAGTCGCCAGGGTGAATATTCCGGGCCGGGATGGTCAAGGCGGTATAGCCGCCGGAAAGGCCGGGGGGCACCAGACCCGGCACGGTCCAATACAGCACCGCGAGCAGCAGAACGATGACAATCAGTGCCCCGACCCGGGCGGGGAGCCCCTGGATCTCCTGGAAGAGGCCGTATTGCACGGCAATCCACGCGTGGAGCCCAAGGGCCAATCCGATCAGCGGGAACCCGATCGGGCTGCCATAGAGAAAGAGACCCAGGCCCAGGGCGATCGCCCAGAGCAGGACCCACAGACGCACTTCCCGAAAACGCCCCACGAGGGCATGTCCCAGGCCGGGAACGATGCTCAGCAGCAGGCCGGCCAGACTATCGGAGACCGCGGTGCGGAATCCCCGGCGCAGGCAAGGCATCACGGGCTTCTCGGGCCGCAGGCGGCTGCCGCGCAGCCAGCGCAGCGCGTCGCGGCCGGGCTTCTTCCACGCCGGCATCCGCGGCGGGTAGATCTCGATGACCGCGGCGCCGCCTTCGAGAATGCTGCCGCAGCGGATGCAGCGCGTCTGTCCCGGGATGTTCTCGAACTCACACCTGGCGCATCTCATGTCGAGTCATCTTCCACCTTGAGATTCTGCTGCAGGTTGATGCGGGCCTTTGTCTCCGGCTCGTAATACTCCCGGGTCATCTGCTGGTCCTTGACCTTCCCGATGACCTTGGTCAGCCACTTGGCATACTCCAGGCAGGCCTTGCCCTTGGCGCCCTCGATATGCACTTTCACCTCGCCGGTCTTTGTGATCGAGATCTCGACGTCATGCTGTGCCATGGCTCAGTCCACCCATCTGCGTACGTGGATGCGGATGCTCTCGTCCTGCGTGACCTCTTCGTTGACCACCTGGAAGCTCTTGCTCTTGAGCTCCTTCATGACCTTGTTGTAGACGAAGCACTGGGTCAGTTTCTGCGTGAATTCCTCGGCGGCCTGCTTGAGCTCGGCCTTGCCGTGCCCCTTGCCCGTGGCGCACACCTTGCACCGCCCGCGGGCATCGCGCTCGACCACGAGGCGGATGGAGCCCTTGGTCAGCACGATCTGCTGGTTGGTCGCCAGGCTCTGCGCCAGGACCTGGCTCTCCGCCAAGTCGATCTCGACGGTCTGGGTCCCTTGCTCCTGCTCGACTCCCGCCAGCGCCTCCTGCGCGGTCTTGTGAACGGCGAAACCCAGGGCCGAAGCCGCTCCCGTCACCGCCACCGCGATCGCCGGCCAACTGCTGACGATCACCGGCGCCAAGATCAATACCGTGCTCATACCTGTCTCCTTTCCGCCGTCAGGGAAGCACGTAGGATGGGCTTTAGCCCATGCGGTTCCGCGGTACGGTCACCGGGGTATCCCGCATGGGCTGAAGCCCATCCTACCCATTTCAAACGTCAACCTTCAAATTTCGATCTTCCGTTGTCCCTGCTTCTCGGTCCCGGTCTCCGGACCTGCGGCCGGCCGCGCCCGGCCCACGGACCATTGCCGCAATTCTTCGATGCTCTCCCGCATGGTCTTGGACAACGGCACCGTCTGCCGCAGGCTCTCCAACAGCCGCTTGCTCGTCAACTCCTGCTTGTCGTAGAAGGCGTCGAACATCGAGCTGATGATCGCTTCCTCGATCTCGGCCCCGCTGTAGCCCTCCGAGGCGCCGGCCAGGGTTTCCAACGTGAATTTCCCCGGCTCGATTTTCCGCTTGGCCAGATGTACGCGAAAGATGTCCTGGCGCTCCTGTGACGCGGGCAGGTCCACAAAGAAGATCTCGTCGAAGCGTCCTTTGCGGAGCAGCTCAGGCGGCAGGGCGGAGATGTCGTTGGCCGTGGCGATCACGAAGACCGCCGATTTCTTCTCGGACATCCAGGTCAGAAACGTGCTGAAGACGCGGGAGGACGTGCCGGCGTCGGTTGAGGCGCCGCTGCCGCGCGAGCCGCGGAAGGCCTTGTCGATCTCGTCGATCCAAAAGACCACCGGTGCGACGGACTCGGCCACCTGGATGGCCCGGCGGGTGTTCTGTTCCGACGAGCCGACCAGGCTGCCGAACACCCGGCCGACATCGAACCGCAGCAGCGGCAGGCGCCAGATGTTGCTGATCGTCTTGGCCATGAGGCTCTTGCCGCAGCCTTGCACGCCCAGCAGCAGCACGCCCTTGGGGGCCGGCAGGCCGTACGCGCGGGCCTGGTCCGAGAAAGCCACGGCGCGCTTGAGCAGCCAACTCTTGAGCGCGGCCAGGCCGCCGACGGTTTCCAGCGACTCATCCGTTTCGTAGTATTCGAGCAGGCCGCTTTTGCGGATGATCTGCTTCTTCTCGCCGTTGATGACTTCCAGGCTCTCGGCCCCGAACCCGTGATGCTGCACCAGAGTCTTGGCGAGGACGTTTTCCGCCTCCGCCAGGGTCAGGCCGAGCAGGGCATGGACGATCTGCTCCTTCATGGTGCTGTTGATATTGACCTTGAGCTTGGGATTGCTTTTGACCTCCTCGATGATCCGGTGCAGCAGGGCGGTGAAGTCATTGGCCCGGGGCAGATCGAAGTCGACGATCGTGACGTCCTTTTCCAGTTCCGGCGGCACCTCGAGCATCGGGCTGACGATGACGATGGTCTTGTAGGTGTTCTTGAGCGAGGAGGCCACCTCGCGCAGCCGCCGGATCACCGACATGTTCTGGCACTTGAGGAAGGGGTGGAAGTCCTTGAACACGTAGAGGGCCGGCTCCACGTGCTCGATGACGTTCCCGAGCGCCACCAGGGGATCTTCCGTCGCGGCGTCGCGGTGCTTCTGCGATTGCAGGTTGGTCCCCGAGGGCACCAGCCCGGTATTGACCGACCATTCGAAGACGGTTTTGTTGAGCTTCGTGCCGATCTGGTTGACATGGGCCAGGACCCGCTGCTCCTCCCAACTGATGACGTAGAGCAGGGGGTAACGGGCCCGGATCAGGACCTCCAGCTCGGTCATGCGCGGCTTGGCCGGCGGACTGGGGACCACCGGCTTATTGACGGGCTGGGTCTCGGATTTCGCCATCTTGATTCTCCAGGTGCTGTTGTTGTCCCGCCTCGTCCCCTTCGCTCCTCGCTTCGAAAGCCTGGGCGATCTCCAGGAGCGTCTCATCCGGTGCGACCATGACCAGCCGCCCGTCGCTCAAGATGCGCAGCTCGAAGTCCCCCTGTTGTCGCTGGTATGGCGTCTGGCTCATTGGATCAAACGAAGTCCCAAATCGCGCGCGTATCGAACCGCCGCTTCGGCTTCCTGACTCGTCACGTACCGTGCCGGAGCGGCATTCGCTCCGATGGGCGGCACATAATTCGCCCTCAGACTGACCTTGACCTGTGGCAGCTCCGCCGCGAGCCACTCCAGCGTCGGCTTCATGCAACAGTCCGCGTGGCCGGGCAGGATCAGGTGGCGGACGATCAGGTCCGTGTGCTCGACCGCACGCCGGAGGTTATCCCGCGCGACCTCGACATAGTCGCCGGCATCCAGCAGGGCGGCGGCACACCCGCGACTGCCGCACTTGAGGTCGGCCAGGCACACGTCAACCAGCCCACGCAGGAGGTTATCCACACACTCATTATAATACATGTTCGAGTTCAGAACAACCGCCGTCTTGGTCCGAATCCGGCCCAGCAGGGTCAGGACGCCGGGCAGGCTGACGGTCGGCTCGCCGCCGAGGAGGTTCACGTTGCGCGCTCCCTGCTGCTGACGACGGTCCACCGCCTCGACGAGTCCCTCCAAGTCCATCTCAGGTACGGTCAGCGGCTGTTCGTTCCATTCGGCGACCGTGCAGTGGCCGCAGCGGAGGTTGCAGCCGGTGAAGTAGACCTGATGCGAGGGCGTCAACTCCGCCTCCTCGGCATGGTGGAGCATCTCGCGAAAGCAATGGGCCTTATCGTCGAGTCCACAGTAGCCCCGCTCACCGGCGACGCGATCGACCCGGCAGCTGCGGGGACACAGCCGGCAGCAGCGCAGATGCTTCTCGGCCGCATCGAGCGCCGCCGCCACGAGTTCCAAGTGTGAAGTGTGAGGTTTGGAGTTTGAAGTAAGACCTGAGGCCTTGAAGTGCCCAGCCTCGGACTTGGGTTCCCAAACGCATGCTTCCGCGTTGGGGGGCCCCTTCACACTTCTCACTTCACACCTGCAACTGCTGGTCTGCTCAATCGATGTCAACGAACTGCCCTCCGGCGCCGGACCGGCGCGGGCCCGTACGCACGGCGGGTCGGTCCCTCAGGCTCCAGCGTGCCTTGACGTAGAGGTAGGCCACCAAAGCCCCCGCCACCCACACCAGGGTGAGGGGCTGAGGCAGGCTCAGAATGACTCCCAGCACGATCAGGCCGATGGCGATGTGCTGCGCTTCGAGCGTCGCGAGAATCATGAGGAACCGCCGGCCCCGAAAGAGCAGTCCCATGGTGGCGATGAGTCCGTAGCCGCAGGCACCCGCTCCCATCCCCAGTGCCGGGCGCCCCGTCAGCATGGTGAGCAGAACCCAGAGGATGCCGCATACAATGGACACGATCAGCCACAGGGAAATAAACGACTTGGTCCGCCACTCCCGCTCGACGGAGCTGCCGATGAACAGGACGATCAATCCGTTGCAGAGCAGGCCGCACGTGCCGTTCACGAAGGGATACGTCACGAGCTGCCAGATCCGCCCGTGCAGGACACCCTGAGGATTCAGAGCCAGCGTGCCCAGGACCGCGTCGGGCGCCAGCGACAGTCCGAGAAAACCGGCCACCATCAGGGAAAGCAGGACGATCACCCCGGGAGTCAGGAGTTTCTCCGGGGTCGGCATCATGATTCGCATCTCTTGCATGTCGTT
>JALORE010000118.1 GCA_025459125.1 Planctomycetota bacterium
CGGTCTGGCCCTGATCGCGGAAGAGCACGTACTTGTGCCGCCGGCGGCGCACCGCGATGCAGGTGTCCCGCGTGCTGTTGCCGATCTCGGAGAAGACCGTGTCACGCCATTGCTTGTTCTGCCCTCGTATCAGCGGCAGGAGGGATGCGCCCTGGACATTGGCCGGGATCGGCTGACCCGCGGCCTCCAGCAGGGTCGGCAGCAGATCGATCAAACAGACCAGCTCGTCGATCCGCTTGCCGGCGGATAAGGCACCGGGCCAGCGCAGGATCATCGGCACACGGATCGTCCCCTCATAACAGCTTCGCCCCTTCGTCCAGGCCCCATGCTCCGCCATCATCTCGCCGTGATCGGCGGTGTATACGACCAGCGTGTGGTCCGACAGGCCCAGATTGTCGAGCTCCGTCAGCACGCGACCGATGTTGTGGTCGATCTGCGACACCAGGCCGTAGTAGTAGGCCAGCGTCCGGCGATGCCACCACTGCTTCTCCGAGAATTGGCCCGATTTGGTGAGCAGTCCGTCGATCTGCGGAATCTCCTTGTCGATAACGTCCAGGTTTGGCGGCAGCGTCAATTCCTCGGGCTGGTACATATCCGCCCAGGGGCTCGAAGGACAGATCGGGGTGTGCGGGCCGCTGAAGGAATACCACAGGACAAAAGGCTGGTCTCGATGCCCGCGGAGGAATTCGAGGGCTTTGGTCGTGATGATACCCGCCGGATGTTCGTCGTTGCCGACGGCGGATTTCCCCACGTTCGAGCGGCCCGGATGGACCTCCTCGAAGGGCAGAAACTCCCCGCGCTGGGCAAAGCGCCCATCGGCCCCGGCGAAGACCACGTCGAAGCCGTGGTCCTGCGTCGTCTGGTCCATGACCATGTGGTGTTTGCCGATCGTCGCGGTGGCATAACCGGCCTTCTTGAAGAGCTCGGCCACCGTCTGTTCCTGGGGGTTCTGCCCCTGGCCGTTGCTGTAGGTGCCGTGGCTCCGCGCGTACCGGCCGGTGAAGATCGAGTACCGGCTGGGCACGCACTGCGCTGTCTGGCAGAAGGCCTGTTGGCAGAGGACGCCCCCCGCCGCCAGCCGGTCCAGGTTCGGCGTGCGGACCTCCCGGTTGCCGCAGCAGCCCAGGGCGCGGGCACTGTGCTGGTCCGACATGATGAAGAGGATGTTGAGCTTCCGCCCGCTGGCGGCCCGACACCCTCCCGGCAAGGACAAGGGGGCCAAGCCGGCCAACGAGGCTGCCGCCAGGCTCTTGACAAAGGCCCGTCTCGATAACGTTCTCATAGGTTCTCCTCCCGGAACAAACCTCACACGCGACTCAACTTCTATGAGTCTCCGCCTGTCATTGCGAGGAGCGCAGCGACGAAGCAATCTCAACGCCGCGAGTGGGAAATCGCCTCCCTGTGCTCGCAATGACACGGAACTGATTTCTGCCATCGCCCTTCTACTGGGGGCTTTGGGCTGCCCTGGGGTCCAGACCGTAGAACCGCACCGCATTGTCCTGGAACAGTCTGCGTCGGTCCGTCTCGGGCTGGCCGGCAACCACCTCTTTCAGGAGCTCGACCCAGCCGCGTAACGACATCCCGCGCAGGCAGACCGGCCAGTCGCCGGCGAAGACCACCCGCTCCGGCCCGAAAGCATCCAGGCAGTGATGGATGATCGGCGCCAGGTCCTCGGCCGTCAGCGGCGTGCCCGGGACGCGGGACACGATACCGGAGATCTTGCAGATGACGTTGCCCTGGGCCGCCAGTTTGCCGATGTCCTGTCTCCACTGTTCGGCGGCATGCTGCGCCGGCCTGGGCATAACGTGACCCGCCGGGAAGAAGGCCACCGGGTCCGCGTTGCCGCAGTGATTCAGCACAAACCGGGTGCCGGGACACCGCGCAACGACCTGTGCCGCCTGCGCCAGGGCTGCCGGCGGGACATTCAAATCGAATCGCAGCCCCAGCTCGCCCAGCAACCGGAGGTTCTTAAGGACCTGCTCATCGCCCATCCGCTGGGCCGGGAGCGCCCCGCGCAGACCCTTGATGTACGGGTTGTCCTTGAACTGCATGACATAGGGCACGAAATCCTCATCCACCGGCGAGCCGGCAATCACCGCCGCACGCGTCAGGGCGTTCGGCTGCCGGCACAGCCCGAGCACGTATTCGGTCTCCTGCATCCGTTGCCCCTGCGGCGCCGCCACTTCCATGTAGACCGCCTGGACAATGTTGAGCCCCGCACTGGCCTGCACGTAGTCCTGGAGCGTGAAGCTCCGGTCCAGCGGCGGCTTCAGCCACGTCAGCTTGAGCCTGCTCAGGTCCCACAAGTGCTGGTGCGTATCGACGATCGGCAGGTCCCCCGCCGCGCCCGGACTACCCGCCGATCCCAGGCAGGTCAGGCGCGCCGCGGACAACAGACCGGCCCCCACGGTAGAATGGGACATCTTCTTTAGAAAGCTGCGGCGAGTCATCATCATGGTCGGACTCTCCTCGAAAATCTTGTCTCCTCATCATACCCGCGCCCACCCACGCACGCCATAGGCGCATGGCACGTACCCAGGGCAAACGCAGAATCACGCCGCAGAGCCCACGTATGTCATTGCGCACAGCGAAGCCATCTCGACCCCTGGGCTTGAGACTATGTCCTCGGCCGGCAGCTTCTCGTCATGCCATCGCTCTGGTCCTGACCGTCACATCTGTGTCATCCCTCCCACGGAGACAGCAGGTTGTCCCGCGCACATTGGCTTTGTTTCCCCGAGCCCGTCCTCCCCCGAATCGCCCCTAACCTCCGTGCCACACAGGACTTGCCCTTCCTGGGCCCCATCGCCCATTGGGTTTGTTTGGCGCGCTTGGCCCTCGTTCGTAGTGGCGTCGGCAGATGCTACTTCCCCGTTCGAAGTCCCGCCTTGCGGCAGCTCTTCGTAGAGCCTGCCCTCGACCCGATCGAGGGTTGGGCGTCCTCGCCCGACCTCCGGCACAGAACCGGGCCCCTCCCGATCCCGCGCAAGGGCGAGCGGTTCGTCACCCGCATCCACCGCTTCCGCCGGCTCGCCCATCTGCCGCCGCAGTTGCCGTTTCTCCAGTTCCGCCAGGCTCCGATAGAAACTATGCTCGATCCGCCGCTCGTACACCAGCAGCCGGTCCAGCAACCGCGTCTTGGTGAAATCCGCCACGACCCGCAGGCTCGCGGCGTACTCGACGCCGGGGTCGTCCCGCGGCGCCGCGGCCTGCAACGCCGCCTGTTCTTCGCGGCTCAGGCCCGCCCACCACGCGATCGCCCGCGCGGCTTCTTCGCTTCTCCCTTGCAGCTTGTCGAACGCCGCCGCCTGCAGCCGTTCCGCCCGTTGCAGCCGCCAGGACAGATGCACCACCCGCTGGGCCAGGGCCATTTCCACCCGCCCCACCGGCGCCAGCTCCCCCAGCATCTGGTTGCGGTAGAATTCGAATTCGCCCGGACCTTCCCCGGCGGTGACCACCTGCCAGGCCAGCAGCCCGTGCTGGACGGCATTGCGGGCGACGATCGCCTTGCCTTCCGGCGTCCGCGGTCCGGTGGACTTCTGGGCGTTGGCACGATTGGCCTGAACTTGCGCCGCACTGGTCATGGTGATTCCTCCTTATCTCATATTGTACCAGTTCTATTCGCTTGTTGCTCACACATCTTACAAATTGTCGAATTGCACCGCAAGAAAAATCCCGCCCCAATGTGACATTTTTTGCCGCCCCGCCCGCCAGGACGTTAATCCCTTTTCCGACCGAGTCTTACGGGAGGTCACCCCCTGCCGAAACCGACCTCCACCTGTAGCCCAGCCGCCCCCGGTTGGGAAATCCCAATACCCCGCCGCAGAGGATCGCGAGGGTGAGAGGACGGAGCGCGGAAGACAGCACGCAGACAATCGCAGGGTGAGCGCCCCACCCACGCGCGTTGACCTTCCTATTTGGCGGAAGAGAAGAGGGCAGGTTGTACCTCACGCTCGTCCCTTCGGACAGACTCCGCCGTCCACAAGCCGTTTCGCTGACGTAGTGTGAGTATCTTGGGCGTAAAGAGGCAATTCAGGTCAGTGCGAATTCTCTGGAGGTACTTACGCTCCTCTGGCAAGGTAGCGAACCTCGCTACGATATCGTCAATGGGACCTATCTCGCAGCCGATCCATCGGCGATTCTTGATTTCCGAAACGGCATAGGTCGTTCCGGAACCACCGAAAGGATCAAACACAATGTCCCCCTCATCGGAGGCCATTTCGATAATGCGATCGAGGAGTTTTATCGAAAGCTCATTCGCATCCTTCCTTCGCTTGTACTTTGCATGGCGTACCGGCGGAATATCCGTCCAGACGTCGGCAAGATTGACGCCGCTGGGGTTCATCTTATTCTTGTATCCCCCGTAGTCTCTAAGATCCCCACTGCAATGAGGGCACACCGGCATGGGGAGACGGTCCGGATGAAACACTCGTGGCGTTGGACCCTTGCAGTAATACAGCAGCGAGTAGTGCGACGGATAGAGACGGCTCGCTATCGGAAGCGAGTACTTGATGTCCACAGCAATCCAGTGTCTGAAGGTCAAGTGCTGATTCAGGAAAGCTGCCAATTGCACATTCCACCTTGGCAAATTCCAGGTGAAGAGGCTACCGCCCGGCTTCAAGACCCGGATGCACTCCTGCAACCACCCCTCCGACCATTTGATGTATTCGGAGGCTTTAAGATCATCGTCCATTCCGGAAGGGTAGATCTTGTCCAGGTTGAATGGCGGATCGGCGAAGATGAGGTCTACGCCATCAGGGTCCATGCTCCGCATCAGGTGCAGGCAGTCACACCGGTAAAGCTGTCCGAGTTTCGTCTCAAACGTTTTCTCAGGCATGGATAACCGCTCCGCAGGAGAAGACTCCTCTCCTATCAGACCGGCAATATGTGAGGCATGATCCTGAAGAAGCTGACGTACCGATGCGTCCACGATGCCCAGCAGCAGCTTGTATTCCAGCGATGAAATGCCCGTGGCTCTCGCCAGTTGTTGGAGTGGTTGTTCCGCGGGCAGTAATCGATTCTCCACCGAGTACTTGAGGGCAGAGAACGCGATGCCTGTCTGGCGGGCAATCCGCTGAAGGACAGGTCGATTGACCTCTCCTCGGCGTATCATATCTCGGAGCGTATCAAGGTTCATATGTGCCATATACCACCATCATATACACTACCATGCCCGGCTCGGCAAGACAAGACCTATTGCAGACTATAGTCCGTAGACGTTCCGTCGCAGATGGCACAAGATGTTCGCACGTGGCTATGAATTCAAGCAAGGATCTAACTGCGGCGTTTGCGGATGTTCTTCGCCAGTTGCGCGAGCGGGCGGGACTGTCACAGGAGACTCTCGCAACCAAGAGTGGGTTGGACCGGACATACATCTCGTTGTTGGAGCGGGGTCAACGACAACCTACGCTCAAGACGTTGGCCAGACTGGCAGAGGCCCTGGATACGAGTCTCAGCGCGTTGTCCAAGAAAGTGGAAGATCGCCTGAATGAGAATCCTTAGGGAGACGACTCTGTTCCGCCGCTTGCGCAGCGAGATCGACCCGCTGATTGAGGCGGCGCTCGGTGACATCAGACAGGCTGTCTTGGCGGTCGATTGGCCCCAGGGTAGCGGGACGTTCACGATCTTCCCTGAACTAAAAGGGAATGGGGTCAAACCCATCAAAGCCAATTTCGTGTCTTACCTGCGTGACCGTGGCTGGTTGCTCGAATACCAAGAGAACATCACAGGAGAGAAGCACCCCGGCCCTATCGACGCGGCCAAATTGATTGACGGAGGCCGCTATATTGCCCTGGAGTGGGAGACGGGAAACATATCCTCCAGTCATCGTGCCCTGAACAAAATGGTGATCGGTATCCAGAAGAAGCGTTTGGTCGGCGGCGCGCTCATCCTTCCGTCGCGCAAACTCTACAAATATCTTACTGATCGTATCGGAAATTATCAGGAGATCGAACCATACTTCCCCGTCTGGCAGAATATCCAGATTGAGGAAGGCCTCCTCATCGCCATGGAGGTTGAGCACGACACTACCTCCTCCACCGTCCCACGCATCCCCAAGGGTACAGATGGATGGGCCAGGTATCAACGCCCCCGCAGGTAGGATGGCTTCATTTCTTCTGAAGAAATACAATATGTTCCTCGCGCATGGTGTTCATCAGGCCCAGAACAGGCCTGTCGATCTGTTGTATGAAGTCCAGTCCACCCTCCTGTGCCAATTGTCTGACCAGTTCATCCAGGCCCTGAACTCGTTCCTCTGCGATGCGGAGCGCTTTGCTGATCTGATTGCTGTTGGTACCGATCACAATCGTGCAGAGGCCCCCGGGCCTGAGGACCCGTCGGCATTCCTTCAAGATATCCCGCATGTCCTGTCGGTAAGCATCGTATTTGTCGCGCAGCCGCGGCCCACCACGGAGACCAACCATATTCTCACGCAACTCTGCTGCATTCACACCCAAGGCGCGAAGGTGGAACAAATCGTTCGCAACGTAGTCAACTGCAAAGCTGTAGGAGGGCGAGAAGAGGATACCATCGACGCTGCCTTCCGCCAAAGACAAGGCACGAGCATCGCCGGTCCAAGTGGTTGCCTTCCCAAGCCAGGCACAATCCGATCCGAGTGTCGCTTGTATCTTCTCACATACAAACAGATATCGGTCGAGAATACCACGGAACAACTTGACAGGGTCTCTCCCCTGCGTCCGCTCCGCGTATCCCATGCTATCCAGATAAGCAAGCAGCAAGAGGCTGTGCGTATCAAGTGTGTCCTGATCCCCGCTGGCATGAAGAGATGAAATCTCGTCTTCGTGCGGACTCTGAACTGGGATCGGCTCATCGGAAGTGAGGTGTTTCTTCTGGGTCATGGGCGAAATCTCGGTACGTTTGGTGAAGTACTCGAAGACTCTCTCGACGTTCTCGCGTGCCCGGCGAACCCGTGTCAGATCCATGGTCAAGGCCGCCAGCTTCGTTCTTGCCATGAAAGTGCAGAAGGGGCTGATATCGATGCCGATCGAGCCAATTCCCATCAGCGCGGCCTCGACACAGACTGTCCCCGAACCCATCATAGGGTCAAGAACAATCTGCCCTGGTTTCAATCCCATGACGTTTACGAGTGCCTTCACCATCTGAGGGTGGAACTTGCCTCGATAAGGAAATAACCCGTGAGTTCCGTATCCCGTTCTGAATAGGTTCCTTTCAAAAAATGCTCTCAGACGACAGGAAGAGTGATCCGGCAGTCGGAGCGGTTGCCCCGTGCACATGAGGAAGTGTCTTGTCGGACGGCCATCAACATAGGCAAAGAACGCTCCGTTTTCGAGAATCTCCGCCTCCGTGAGCAGCTTACTTTCCAACTGCGCCAGATGCAGTTCATATACCTCGTGGATATGAGGAACCACTTGGTATGTAGGCGGAAATAGGCTGGCCTTCCAGTCAGTTCCCAGTAATTCTATGTGGCGTGTATTCATATTCGGTCAAAGAGAACCTGACGGGCGGCCGGGACGCATCCAACTTTCCACGCGAGCTATCCGCTTTGATTCTCGCCGTTGTCGAGCTTGCACAGCCACCTCGCGGAACTCGTCGGTCGACAAGACCCGCCAACCACTTCGTTGCAGTGCCATCACAGGAGTCTCTGTGCCACCGATTATCGCAACGGAGAAGGAGAAAGGCAAAGAGAAAACCTGTCCGCCGATCGCGCCGATTCTCCCCAGCCCGGCCGCGGGCCGTGGCGCAAACCTCTGTTTCTGACCTCAGAAGAACGATTTGTGGCGCTTGCCGGCGAGGAACCGGGGCGGTATCCTGTCGGGCGTGGCGAAGTCGGTAGCGTCATCCATGCGGTGGCATACAGGAGCACCAATCATGAAGGCAAGTGACGGATTCTGGTCTGGGGCGGGGCGGATACGAGGTGGCTCTGAACGCCGCGGTCGATTGCCCAGTTCGTATGAAGATCGTACTATGACGAGATTGGTGATTTGCGCCCGGGCGTGCTTGTTCGTGTTGTCCCTCGGGTGGGCGGCGCCGGCCGCTGCCGAGGCCGTAAGTACGCCCCGGCCGTCAGCCCAGACGTTGCTGTGGGATACCCAGATCCCGGTTGTCGATGAGGTCGGGCTCCAGGACAAAGCTCGTTGGAAAATCGTCGGTGGCTCTGGCTCGGATCAGGCAGCCTACACCTTCGGCGGGGATGCCGTCGTGGAGAATCAGCACGTGACCGCCGTGTTCTGTGCGAGAAGAGGCCGAGTCAACATCTACTCGAAGGCGGACCCGGGCCACAAGAAGGTGGAAGTCGTACCTCTGGAACTGAAAGGCCAGCCGGCGCGGATCACGCGCTGCACGATCCGGCGGAATACCGGCGCGGCGACGGTGCTGGAAGTCTCGTTCTCCAGGGCCACAGGCGCGGACGACTTGTCCGCCGTCTTCTCGTTCAGCGGCCAGGAGTCGGTCGCGATCGAACCGGCGGGAAAGATACGCGGAATCAGTCTGCTCAGTCCGATGGAATACGGCATCGTGCCCAGCTTCATCGGGGACGACCTCGTATTCGACCCCCGCAAGTACCCTGCACTGGACACGCTTCACGTCCCCGGCGACACCTTCTTTCTCGGGCTGTTGCCGGGACGGGACGAGCTGCTGGTGGTCACGTGGCCCGAGGGAAGACAGAAGATAAGGCTTGCCCTGAGCCAGGAAGCGGACGGTCGCCGTGTCGAATCGTTCGATTGTGACATCGACGGCTGGGCTGTGCACCTGGCGCTTCTCCACGCTCACGGCATCTGGCACAGAGAAGAACTGAACCCTTCTTTTCTGGAACGGGACGTGGCGCTTGGCTGGAAGAGACCCTTTCCGGCCAAATGGAGAGCCCAGTTGCTCGAAGCCGGGGTCAGGACGACGTTCCGGTTCCGGGAATCCCAACAGAACATCTGGCGTGCGGTCCTGGGCTACTATCCCTATCCCGTGTGGTTTGAAGGGCCGACGGCCCACTTCCATCTGGGCAAGAAGATCCCGCCCACCGGCGAGTCCCTGATTTACTGTCTGGAGGGAACCGACGGGTCCGATGCGCCCGCCGTGGCGGCCGACGTTCTTCGGCAGACCTTGGCCCCGGAAACCCTGGACCGAAAACTCGCCCGGCGCGACCGAGCCATCCTGGATTTGGCCCGGCCCCGCTCCCCTCTCGGCTCCGAGGCCCTGGCCCAACATGCGGCCCGGGGCGCTTGCCCGGTTTCTACCTGCGCCGTCACGCAGAGACTCGAGTCCATCTTCCGGGCCGGGCAGGAACAACAGCGCCGGGAATCGGTAGAAGCCGACATCCAGGACATGGTGTATTTCCTCGGCCAGCACCGAAAACGCATCGATCAATACCGGGCGTTTGCACAGGACATGACGGAATTCCTGGAACAGGAAGGAAAAGACAAGCCGGCGTTGGCGCCCTTTGTCCGTGCGCTGCAGGGCATAGCGCGGCAGATACCGCAGGAATACGAGCGCCTCCAGGACGTGATCCAGGATCTGCACTATGCGGCCGAACTGGCCCGGCAGACGGTGGGGCTGGCGCAGGAGAAACGCCCGGGGAATCTGGAGGCCCTCTTGGCTCTGGGCCGCAAGTGGAGAACGATGGGGGGAGCGCAGGATGATCTGGTCAGAGTCTTTCATACGGCCACGAGACAGTTGTTCCAGGAAGCCGGCTACGGCTGCGCGGCGTTGCCGGACGCCGTTGCGGTAGCCGAGGAAATCAGAAGGCGATGCAGGACCTGTCTCAGCAATCCCAGCATGTACGAGATATGGCCCGACTACTGAGTCCTGGATGGAACAGCCACCTCACGCAATTTCTTCGTCGAAAGAACCCGCCAACCACTTCGTCTAATCTGCGAGATCTGTGGCTCACTGGTCTTGAGTTGCGGCCGCAGGCCGTGCTGGGGCCTTCGTGGTTCAAGAGTGTACCTGATGCTCAATTCCTCCTCCCCCAGAGACCCACAGAATAGTGTGAAGAATACGTACTTGTACGGATAGATTCTGTATCCGGGGACTTGGTAGGACGTTGTGGTGGTCCGATGTGGAGGGGCGCAGATTGTCAAGGGGCGTTTTAGCGTGGTTGGGTCTTGGCGGAGGGGAGGTGCGACAGGTGCAACCCGACTGTTGCCCGTCGTTTGAGCGGCTGGAGCCACGCATCCTTCTCAGCGCCGACCTCGTCGATGTCCCGTCATCTCTTGGTATCGCCCCCACCGACCCGGTTGTCTGCGTCAATGTCGACCAGGCGGGCCCTGAGGATCAAGATGCCACGGTGCCAATCCTGACCATCGAGGCACTGCCCGGCAGCGAGACCAGCCAGACACCGACCGAGCCGGTGGATACCTCTCTGGGGGAGAGCGATGTGTCGCTTTCAGCGCAGACTGACGCGGGCGTGACGCTGCCGACTCCAAACCCCAGCACCTGGGCCACGCAACCGTATGCGACGGGCGAAACGTCGATCCGCATGAGGGCGACGACGGCTTTTGACCGCCGCGAGGTGGAGTACTATTTCGACGAGATCAGCGGTCATCCGGGGGGCACGGACAGCGGCTGGCAAGCGAGCAACACGTACGAAGATACGGGATTGTCGCCCGACACGGAATACACCTACCAGGTGAAGACGCGCGACAAGTGGGAGACGCACAACGAGACGGATTGCTCCACGGCGTGTTCGGCGACAACGCTGCCGGACACAACGCCGCCGAGTCCGAATTTCAGCGCGTGGGCGATTGAGCCGCGTGCGGCCAGTTCCACCTCGATCCGGATGGTGGCCGTGACAGCGACGGATGCCAGTGGCGTGGAGTATTACTTCGACGAGATCAGCGGCAATCCGGGCGGCACGGACAGCGGCTAGCAGGACAGCCCGGCCTACGAGGACACCGCCCTGCTGCCGGACACGACGTACAACGGTGGCGACGCGGACGCCTTCGTAACCCGGCTCAACTCCCGCGGGGACCGGCTTTGGAGTGCCTGCCTGGGCGGCGCCGATGTCGATAAGGGAACAGGCATCGCTGTGGACGTCTCGGGCCATGTCTACGTGACGGGGTACACGGAATCCTCGGGTTGGACCGTCGGAGGATACGCCACGACGTACGAGGGTGGCTGCGAGGGCTTCCTTGTCAAGCTCTCGGACCTGCCAGCCCCATCCCCGCCGAGCCCGGATCCCAGCACGTGGGCCACCGAGCCCTATGCAACCGGCCCGACGTCGATTCGGATGGTGGCAACGGTGGCAGCGGGTATCAGCGGGGTGGAGTACTACTTCGACGAGACCACCGGCCGTCCGGGCGGGACGGACAGCGGCTGGCAGGACGGCACCGCGTACGAGGACACGGGCCTGCTGGCCGGGACGACCTACGCCTACCGGGTGAAGACGCGGGCCAGGTCGAGCGATCACAGCGAGACGGATTTTTCGGAGGTGGTCTGGGCTGCCACGGGCACCCGGCCCAGTCAAACCCCGAATGCACCCGCCGGCCTGTCTCCCGCGGACGGGGCAGAGAACGTGAATGTGACAGTGGTATTGCAGTCGTCTGCCTTCGGTGATCCGGATGCCGGCGATACACATCAGGCGACCCGCTGGCAGGTGGATGACGACAGCGATTTCTCCAGCCCCGCCTGGGATGACACCGACCTGGATGCAGACAAGACCGCCGCGGCCGTGCCCGCCGATATGCTCGCGCCGGCGACCACCTACTACTGGCGGGTCCGCCACCAGGATAGCGGGGGCATGTGGAGCGCATGGTCGGACGCGCAATCGTTCACGACTGCCCCCTGCCATCCGGTGGACGTGGACCACAACTGGGTGGTGAGCGACTTCGAGCTCCTGGACTACATCGACCTGTGGGTCGGTGGCAGCGTGGGCGACTTCGAGCTGCTGAACACCATCGGCCTGTGGGTGGAAGGGCGTTACGGCTGGGTTCAGGAGGCGGGGAGTTACCTGTTTGACCAGTTAGCGGTGGCCGATTCTCTTCCCCTGGTACAGGTCTCCGATCCGCCGGCAGCCACCCTCTTCGATCCAACTCGACCCGCGGGATGGGACACCTACAACTACGATGCCTTCTACCTTCGTCCCTTGTCAGACAGGCACACGGACAGGCGCTGGGCATGGCTGTGAGACGATCACGCCCGGACTTGCCGGCACCGCCAGAGCACCCCGGCACCCCGTGAAGCGGGTGGATCTGATGCCTACGCCATCCGAGGTCTGACCCGGACCGCCCGGTCGCGCTATCCCCTGTGCCACGATCTCAGAACGATGCCGGCCGACCATGGGACCGCAGCAACGGCCAGGCATACCCATCGGGTTCCGTGCAATTTGACAGGCGAGGGGAGCGTCTGTATAGTGCCAGGGTAACCGTTCCACGCGCCACGCGTTATCTGAAAGGGGAAAACGATGAAGAGGGTCATTGTCAAAACCTGCCCCAAGACCGGTAAGCAGTTCACCGTCGAAGAGCCCGTGCAGGGCCCCAACCCGAGACGCGGTGCGTGGTACGCACCCTACGTGCTGCCTATCACAGGCCTGTGCGCGCTGGTCTGGTTCCTCCTGCGCGTCATCCCCAAGCCCAGCCGCGCGACGTACCCCTGCCAGCAGGTGGCGGCGCCGCTGGCGAGCGCCTTTGTCGTGTGGGTCCTCGGCCTGGCGGGCTCGACGATAGCCTGCCGCCGGGCCCGGTACCTGATGGCCCGGTCCCGGTACGTGCTGGCCACGGCGTGTGTGGCCGTCGCGGTCGCGATCCTCTGGGTCGCTGTCAGCGCTACGGAGAACAATCCCGCCGCCGCGGCGTTCTCGCCGAGCGAGGCGGCGAACAGCCCGATGGGCGTGGCCCAGGGAATCCATCCCGGCCGGGTGGTCTGGGTCCACGACGCCGACGCGACCAGTTGGGACGGCTCGACCGGCAACTGGTGGGACGATAAGAATACCAATCCCAAGATCGCCGACCGCATGGTCTCGTCGGCCCTCCAGGGGCTGACAGGCCAGACGAGCGATTCCCAGGCCTGGGATGCCCTGTTCCGGTACTTCAACAAGACCCACGGCCGGGGCGATGCCGGATACCAGAAGCCCGAAAAGATCGCGATCAAGATCAACATGAACCAGGAGCGCGGGCAGGACTGGAAGCCCAATTCCGGCATGCCCAGCCCGCAGGTGGTGTACTCCCTGGTGCACCAGCTCATCAAGGTCGCGGGCGTACCCGGCGCGGCCATCACGATCTATGATGCCACGCGGTACGTCGGCGACCCCATCTTCCAGCGGATTCACGGCAGCAGCGACCCCGAGTTCCAGGCGGTGAGCTTCGTCGTGGCGCCCAAGAACGCCAAAGACGGCCGGGTCGGCGCGGTGCAGGACACCGCCAACCCGCTCCAGACGACCGCGGCCGGCACGGTCTACTTCCCCACGTGTCTGACCGAGGCCAAGTACCTGATCAACCTGGCCCTGCTGCGGGCCCACACCCTCTGCGGCGTCACCCTCTGTGCCAAGAATCACTTCGGCACCACCTACTTCGAGAAGAACGGCTGGACACCCAGCCCGCTGCACGACTCCAGCAGCCGCAAGAACGCCATGGGCTCTTACAACTGCCTAGTCGACCTCAACGGCCACCAGCACACCGGCGGCAAGACCCTGCTCTACCTGATCGACGGCCTGTATCCCGCCAAGAACCAGACGGCCCCGGTGGTCCGGTTCGCCTCGTTCGGCGACGACTGGTTTTCCAGCATCCTGGCCTCGCAGGACCTGGTGGCGATCGACTCGGTCGGCTTGGACTTCCTGCGCCACGAGCAGGCGGTGGGCTCGACGCTCGTGGATGTCACGGGCAATCCCGACAATTACCTGCACGAGGCGGCCCAGGCCAACCGGCCGCCGTCCGGCAAGGCCTACGATCCCGAAGGGGATGGGAAGGCCCTCGCCAGCCTGGGTGTCCACGAGCACTGGAACAACCCGAAGGACCGGCAGTACTCCCGTAACCTGGGAACCGGCGAGGGAATCGAGCTGGTGCAGGCTCACTGAAACCGTATCTCACCGGTCCTGGGTACCAGACAAGTGCAGTAGTCAGAACCGGCGGATGGCCGATCTTCGCAGGGCGTGCGTCCCCGCACGACGTCTTAGGCGAGCGGGGACGCTCGCCCTACGAAGAGGACCGAGGACACTATGAAAAGACGAGAATTCCTGACCACGACGATGAAGACCGCTGCGGGACTGGCGCTGACACAGGTTCCAGCGAGCGGCGCCAACCGGCCCGGCCGGCCCAACATCCTCTTCATCATGACCGATCAGCAGCACGCCGGCATGATGAGCTGCACGGGCAACAAGTGGCTCAAGACCCCGGCCCTGGACCGGCTGGCCGCCGCGGGCCTGCGCTTCGAGCGGGCCTACGCCTGTAATCCCGTCTGCGTGCCCAGCCGGTTCAGCCTGCAAACGGGCCTCATGCCCAGCGCGATCGGCATGCGCACGAATGAGGACGCCAAACAGTCCCTCGTGACCGACACGATGATGCAGCAGTCCCTCGGCAACCTCTTCCAGAAGGCCGGCTACGAGACCGTCTACGGCGGCAAGGTCCACCTGCCCGCGCGAATGAACAACCTCAAGGCGATCGGCTATCGCAATCTCACCGGCAATTCCCGGCAGGAGTTGGCGCAGGCCTGTGCCCAGTTCCTCAAGGGCCCCCACACGCAGCCCTTCCTCCTGTTCGCCTCGTTCATCAACCCCCACGACATCTGCTACATGGCGATCAACGCCCAACGGCGGGCCAACGGCCAGCCGCCGATGGATAATGTGGACTCCAAGACCTGCGAAGGAGTCCTGGAGAACCCGCGCAAAAGTGCGAACGTCGCGGCGTTCGTCCGTGACCATTGCCCCCCGCTGCCGGCGAATCATGGCATCCCGGACCTCGAGCCCGAGTGCATCCCGCTCAGGTACGCCGGCGCCCGCTCGTTTCGCGCGTACGTCCGGGCGAACTGGGACGAAGAGCAATGGCGCTTGCACCGCTGGGCCTACTGCCGGCTCACCGAGATGGTCGATGCCGAGATCGGGACCGTGCTGGACGCCCTGCGGGAGGCCGGCCTCCAGGACAATACTCTCGTCGTCTTCACCAGCGACCATGGCGACATGGATTCCGCCCACAAGCTCGAGCACAAGTCAGTCCTCTACGAGGAATCGGTGCATATCCCCTTTATCATGAGCTTGCCCGGGGTGATTCCCCAGGGAACGGTCGATCGGACGCACTTCGTCTCCAACGGCCTGGACCTGCTCCCGACTCTCTGCGACTTCGCCGGGATCGAGACCCCGGCCGGTTTGCCGGGCCGGAGCCTGCGGCCGCTGGCGGAAGGCAAAGCCGTACAGGACTGGCGGGACTTCGTCGTGTCGGAGAGCCAGAACGGCCGGATGCTGCGGACGGACCGATTCAAGTATTGCCTCTACGATTCGGGCGAACGCCGGGAGCAACTCACGGACCTGCAGGACGATCCGGGCGAAATGAAGAACCTCGCCGAGGTCCCCGCCTGCAAGACGAACCTCGATCAGCACCGCCGGCGGCTGAGGGACTGGGTGCAGAAGATCGACGACCGGATCGCCGCCACGTACCTCGGTGGAGTATAGGATGGCGCGCATGCAGCTACCCATCGGCAGGATCGGCCACGTCCGGATCAGCCGTCTAATCTGCGGCGGCAATCTCATCATCGGCAGCGCCCACGATCGCGATCTGCTCTATATGGCCGCGCTGATGCGGGCCTACTTCACCGATCGCAGGATCATGGAGACTTGGCAACTGTGCGAGGAGTGCGGCATCGACACGATGATCGGGCCGGTCAACAGCCCCTACGGCTACGGCGAGGACCCGACCCTGCGCGTCTACCGGCGCTACCGTGACGAATTCGGCGGCCGGATTCAGTGGCTCGCCCAGACCTACCCCAAGAGCGACGACCTCACCGGCTCGATTCAAAAGGCCATCGATAACGGGGCCGTCGGGGCGTTCATTCATGGCAACATCGTGGACAACTGGGTCCGCCTCGAGCGTCTGGACTTGATCGCCAAAACCCTGGAGTTCATCCGGAAGAACGGCCTGATCGCCGGTTGTGCCTGTCACTATCTCGAAGTCCCGGTCGCCCTGGAGAAGGCCGGCGTCGGGCTCGATTTCTACATGAAGACCTTCCACCACGACCACTACTGGTCCGCCACGCCGAAGGCCGAGCGGCCCGCCCAGGGCCTGCCGCCGCACGACAACATGTGGTGCACCGACCCCGAGAAGACCGCCGCGTTCATGGCGACGGTCCAGAAGCCCTGGATCGCCTTCAAGGTTCTGGCCGCCGGGGCCATTCACCCGCGCGACGGCTTCCGTTTCGCCTTCGAGCACGGCGCCGATTTCCTCAACGTCGGCATGTTCGACTTCCAGGTCCGCGAGAACGCCATCCTCGCGCAACAGATCATCACCGATGTCAACCGTAAGGGCCGCCCACGACCGTGGGTGGGATGAGGACAGGGGCGTTCATGCCACGAATTCGCCTCTGCGGCTTCTCCATCGTGGCCCTGCTGGTCCTCGCGGGCACGGCCTTCGCGCACGAGGATCCGAACGCGCCGGTCCCCGCCCTGAAGGCCCTGAAGGTCGATAGTACCCTTGTGGTCGACGGTGTCCTCGATGAGCCCTTCTGGGCGGAGGCCGACGTCGCCACCGGCTTCATCGACGTGCGTTCCGGCGCGCCCGCGGCGCAACAGACGAAGGTCCGGGTGGCCTACACCCGCAGCCATCTGTATCTCGCGGTGGAGTGCGTCGATGACCGCATGGAGCGAATCCATGCCGCGGAGAGGCGGGAGGATCGCCAGTTTCAAGGGGATGACTGGATCGAAATCCACCTGGACCCGATGCACGGCCACAACTCCAAGTATGCGTTCTTCTCCAACCCCCTGGGCACGCGCGTCGACGCCTACGAAGGCCCGGGCGGCTCCTTCAGCACGAGTTGGTCGGCCGACTGGGAGCTGGCCGCGCGGATGCAGGGGGACTGCTGGGTCTGCGAGATGAGTATCCCGCTGGGCGTCCTGAACTACCTGCGGGCGGACGGTCAGACCTGGGGCCTGAACTTCACCCGCCGGCTGGTGCGCACGGATGTGACCAGCTTCTGGAGCTACAACGCCACGGACTACTTCAAGCCCCAGTATTTCGGCCATCTGACGGGCCTCGACCTGGCCGACAGCGTCTTCAGCCGCAACCTGGAGGTCACGCCGTACGTCGCCGCGCACACGGACTTCAACGGCGAGACCAAAACCCAGTTCGAGACCGGTGCCGACGTGAGCTTCCGCCTGACGCCGTCGATCATCACCGCCTGGACCGTCAATCCGGACTTCGCCCAGGTGGAAGCCGACGCCGACACCATCGAGCTGCGGGACACGGAACGGTTCCTGCCCGAGAAGCGGCTGTTCTTCCGGGAGGGTGAGCAGCTTTTTCGCCCCGGAAACGAGATGCTCTATTACAGCCGGCGCTTCACCGACATCGAGGCCGGCGCCCGCGTCACGGGGGAGCTCAAAAGGTCCAAGTTTGCTCTCATCGATGTCCACGGCGACACCGTCCACGGGGACCGGTACTTCGGGAATTCCACCGTCTTTCGCGGCATCCGCAACGTGGGCGAGAAGTCCACGCTGGGTCTGCACGCGAGCAATTCCCAGTTCGCAGAGGGCTATTCCCGCATCCTCGGCACCGATGCGACGCTGTACCTGACGGACGACTGGAAACTGGGCTACAACGTGGCGGGAGCGGACGACCGGCTGGAGGACGAGAACGAACAAGTCGTCAAGGACCGGGCGGATTTCCTTGGCTATGGCTCCGTGGCCTACGACAAGTATCCTTGGGAGGTCGGGGTGGGTTACCGCGGGATCACGGAGGGCTTCGACCCGGTCCTGGGCTTCATTCCGCGCCGGGATATCTTTGGGCCCACCTTCTTCTCCACCTATCATCTCCGCTCGTCCGAGGAGTGGTACAAGAGCCTGTTCGCTCATTTCAATACGCAGTATTACGAAGACGAGGACCACGATACGTCCCTGCGCGACTACTCCACGGAAGCGGGCCTGACGCTGAAGAACGACCTGGGTTTCGAAGCCGGCTACGACCACGACTACCATCGGCCCTTCCAGAATCGCCGCACCAATTTCGATGTCCTCTTCAACGCGTCCGATTACTGGCGTGCCCTGGGCGTGGGTTGGGCCTTCGGTGTCTTCGAAGAGACCGAGTACGACGAGCTGACCTTCAGCAAGCATCTCAAGCTCGTCGAGCGCTGGCCCCTGCGCTACGACTTCGTCTTTCGCTTTGAAGACCAGCCGGACGGCAGCGAGGATACGATCTGGCTCAACCGGGTGGTCTTCGACTATTTCTTCAGCGACACGATGTGGCTCAAGAGCTCCCTCCAGCACCGCAGCACCGCCGTGCACAACATCAGTCTGATCTACGGCTGGGAGTTCCGCAAGGACGCCCACCTGTACGTGGTCTACAACAACGTCCGGGAGGATGAGGACCCGGAAGAAGGCCAGAGCATCTTTCTCAAACTCGCCTATACCTTCCGTTGATGCCGGCGGCTATGATGGACACGGTCATGACATAAGACGAGGACTGACAATGATGAACGGGATTGCAGGAACCATGACACAGATGTTGCGATTTGCCGGGATATGTCTCCCGTTCGCCATCCTGTGGGCAGGAACGACTGCCGTGCAGGCAAATGACGAGAACACCCCATGGCCGCATCAGTATAAGA
>JALORE010000377.1 GCA_025459125.1 Planctomycetota bacterium
CGAAGGCCTGGGGGTCGATGTTGCGGTGTGGGTCGTCCGGTGTGGGCGGGTGGGCGACCCGGTTGTCATAGGCCAGGCAGAACACGACCCCGATGTCGTTCTGCCGATAGAAGGCCAGACGCTCCCGGAGGGCAGCCCCCAACTCGTATCGACCGGGAGCCGGCTCCATCCTGGCCCAGGAACTATGATCCCGCACCCAGCGGACACCGAGGTCCTTCAGAAGATCCAGGTCCTTCATCGGCTGTCCCTGGGAGAACTTGACACACAAACCCAGCCCCGCGCCGAACGTGCGAGCGCTGCTCGCCGCCGGCTCGGCGCCACGCACCGACGGCCCGGTCGCCCACAGGGCCCCGAGGGCGACTCCCATCGCCAGAATGAAACCTCTTCTCATACTCGCCTATCCTCTTGGCCCGGGGCTTTCACCACCGGTAGACGTCCGGGCGACGGTCGACAAGGTGTCCTCCCTGGTTCGCCGGCGCCTGGGACAGATCGATCTCGGTGACGGCAAACGTCCTGGTCTTGTCCTGCTCGTTGCACACAATCTGGCCCTCGGGCCCGGTGATGAGGGACTGCGCCGGATGCGTGAACGCGATGAAGATGCCGTTTTCGTAGGACCGGGTCCGCATCATGCAGAGGTTCAGATCGCCGCGCATGCCATAGGTCGGATTGAAGATCACCCGGGCGCCGCCCAGGGTGAGCGTCCGCGCCGTCTCCGGCCAGCGGCGGTCGGCGCAGATCATGACGCCAAACGGCCCAAAATCGGATTCATACAGGTTCAGGTGCCTGCCGGGAGTGTATTTGAGGTCGTGCTTCTGCAAATGCAGCTTGTCATACATGCCCACCAGGGCCCCGCTTCGGTTGTAGATCAAGGCGGTGTTGAAGACACGATCCTTCTCCTGGCGGGTGCAACCATAGATGAACCACGTCTCGTTTCGCCCGGCCCATGTGGACACTGCGCGCGCGTAGTCACTGGTGGCGGGATCGATGGCATAGTTCACCATGTCGGCCGGTGTGACGGACGGCTCGGTGGAGACATAACCATCGAGAAAGCCCTCCGGCGTGACCACCACGTCGAGCTTGCCTGCTCCTTCCATCTCGCGGAGGACCTTCATCAGCCTGTCATGGTTCGCGGCCATCTTGCCCTTCTCAGGATAGACCCTGATCTGCGCTACACGAATCTTCGCTGGCATGGCTCTGCGCTCAGGATTCGCCGACATCGTCGGCTGGGTCTGACCGTCAGGCGGGGTAACAGAAGACAATGCATGGTCCGAAGCGAGTCCAACAACGCCGGCGATTGCGAGAAACTGGCGACGACCTGGTCTCATAGCAACTCCCTTTCTTCTATCGAACAGCCTCCACACCCTCCGGTGCGGTGACTTCACTCTTGACACTTCCGTCCGCCTGCCGGACGTGCCGGACTCGGATCAGGCCCTGGCGCAGGGGGAAGGTGCCCTCGGCCCAATCGAGGTCGCCCAGATGCGGGTCGATCCTGACCTTCGCGCCGCCCGGCGCCAGGATACGAATCCCCAGCACGTGCTCGCTCAGCCAGGCGGTGGGTCCTGAAGCCCAGCCGTGACAGAGGCTGTGGCGAAAGCCCTGGTAGCAGTAATTGCCG
This sequence comes from Planctomycetota bacterium, assembly GCA_025459125.1. Lineage (GTDB taxonomy): Bacteria > Planctomycetota > Phycisphaerae > Sedimentisphaerales > Anaerobacaceae > PLanc-01. The sequence goes on from JALORE010000377.1 coordinate 1,616, forward strand.
AAATCGCCGTGGATGTCCTTCTTACCTTCAGGCACCAGCTCGTCGATGCGGGCCGCATTCTGAGTCCAAGCCAGGTCGAAATCCTCCCAGAAGCTCGTAGCGCCCAAGTCCAACATACCGCCCCAGTACGTACGGATGCAATCGAGGCACCCCTGGATGTCGCCGGCTTGGGCGCGGGCCTGGAGGACGTAATAGCCGTAGAAAGTGCTCATTCGTGCGGCACCGCCGACAGCGAGCACCTGTTCATTGAGTTGGCGGGCATCCCGCAAGTCAGCCAGGGCCATCAAGGCCGCCGCCTGCTTGCTGGCCCCGGGATCCGGGAGGTACTGGCGCAAGCGGGAGGCCGTGTCCCGGCACTGGCGGGCCCGCGCCGACTCCTGGAGTACCTCACAGAGCTCGGCCCCGGCATCCAGGGTCAGCGCGAGCAGCGCGTGCAGACCGGCATGCGTGGCCTGCTTGTCGGCACGGGAAGGCCAGTCCAGGAACCGGGTCTCCGGCAGCTTCTCCTGTCCTTGGGCATCGACGCACGTACAGAGCTGGCGCAACAAGGGAACGAGGTAACCGCGCTGTTGCTCCAGATACGCCCGATCCGCGGTGTACTGGTGCCACTCGCGGTGAATCAACACCCACCACAGCGAATACGAGCTGATACCGTTCATCCACTTCGGCAGAGGGGTCTCGTCGCGAACGAGGTCCAGGCTCCGCGGGATGATGGCGTGGCCACCGAACACCGCGAGGATGGTCCGGGTCTCCGGGTGCATATCCCCGATCCAGACCAGCCGATCGCGCTTGATCCCATCCCAGAGGTAGTCCTGCATGTTCAGATGCACCGTGTAGGCCCCCGTCTGCCAGATGCGATTGAGCCGCTCGTCGCTGCAACGGAAGGAGCCTCGATACTCCAAGTCGCGCAGCAGCGAGACCGCCCGCAGGCCCACCAGGGGAATGGACCGGCCTTTGTCTTCGAGGTCCAGCCGTACGAAGCGGAAACCCGTATTCCCAATCTCCAGCGTGCCCAGCCACGGCGCCAGTACCGACTGATCGCGCACGGCGTGATCGTTGGTGGCGTTCCGGTCGCCGCCGAGAGCGCTCATGGCCTCGCTCACGGATTCGCCGAAACGGACGCGCAAGCGCGCCGGCGTCTGGTCCCGCATCCGTCCGATCATGATCTGGACGCCCCCGTGCAGCTCGCGCCCGAAATCCACCAGTACGCCCCCGCCCTCGTGCAGGACACAGCCATCGGGGTTGTCCAGCGTCACCTGGCCCCGGCCCGCCGCGAGCAGGGCCGGCGCGTTCTCCACCGTCGTGCCGGGGGACTGCCAGATCACACGCTGCGGGATCACATAGGAACGTACGCGCGGATCTTCGACTATCGGCGGGGTCCTGGCGAGGGAGGCTGTCCCCACGCGCGAGGGTTTGCTCGCGGCCCCGGGCGCAGACCCGGACGCCGGTCCGGCAGAGGCTCCCCGAGCGCCCGCCACCAGAAGGCCCGACAAGACTGATACCCAGATGATCCTCCAACGATTGCTCATGAGCGGCTCCTTACTGGAAACGCAAGGGCATTCCATCGAACCTTCCTGTCGCCCCTGCGAAACCGTATTCTACCGCTTTCCAGCGATCCGGTCACTCCCATGAGACAGAAGCCCAAACGGATTACGTGTGATCCCTTGTTGACAGGCGTGCCGAAAGCTATGATGGTCTGCGTGTTGGCCGCGGCCGGTAGGGTGTCTCGGGCCGCGGGGTTGGAGCATCCTATTTCGGGGGTCTGACGCTATGAAGACGAAAGTCCTGATCGCGCTGCTGGCGGTCTCGGCGGGCGCCGCCACGATGGTGCCGATGAGCGTCCAAGTTCGCAGCGGCAAAGTGTACCCCAAGCCGTCCTACTTGGGCACTGTCATCGCCACGGTGGAGTATGGCGCCCAGGTACAGGCGGGAACATTGGAGAAGGGCTGGTACCCGGTGACCACGGCCGATGGCAAGAGCGGCTGGCTGCACGAGTCGGCGCTCTCCAAGAAACGCATCGTGATGCGGGCGGGGACGACGGACGTTGGCACCGGCGTCTCGTCCGACGAGGTCGCCCTGGCGGGCAAGGGCTTCAACGCGCAGGTGGAGGCCAAGCTCCGCCAGGAGGGCAAGCTGGACTATACCTGGGTGGACCGGATGTCGGAGATGAAGGTCGAGATGGACGCCGTCGCGCAGTTTCTGACCCAGGGCCATCTGGCGGGAGGTGCCCAATGAAGACCAAACGCACGCGCAGAGCTTCCCTGATGATGGCCGGCGCGGTTGTGGTGGGGAGCCTGTGGTGGGCCGGGGCGGGCTGGGCGCGGCCCGAGGGACTGTCCGGGCTGGGCGACCTGCTCTCGCGGAAGAACAAGGGATTGTCCGAAGACCGGTGGAAGTCCATCCTGCGCGGCGCCCAGGCCGTGCAGAAGACCTGGCAGGACCTGACGCCGGAACAGGAGTACTACATCGGGCGCGCCGTTGCGGCGCAGGTGTTCCAAACGTATCGGCCGTTGGACCAGGCTGGGGCCAATGCGTACCTGAATCTGCTCGGCCAGGCGCTGGCGGTCTTCTCGGCGCGTCCCGAGACCTTCGGGGGCTACCATTTCCTGTTGCTGGACTCGGATGAAATCAACGCCTTTGCCGCCCCGGGCGGGCTGATCCTCGTGACGCGCGGCATGGTGCGCTGCTGCGAAAACGAGGATGAGCTGGCGGCGGTGGTGGCGCACGAGATCTGCCACGTCGAGAAGAAGCATGGTCTGAGCGCCATCAAGCAGGGTCGCCTGACCGAGGCGTTCACGATCATCGCCGCGGAGTCCGCCAAGCAGACGGGCAACGACCAGTTGGCGGCACTGACGCGCGAGTTCGAGGGGTCGGTGGGCGACGTGGTGAAGACCCTGACGACCAGCGGTTACTCCCAGGGCCAGGAACGCGAGGCCGATACCGCCGCCGTACGGCTGCTGCGGCGGGCCGGCTATCCCGAGCAGGCGATGATCACCATGCTGCAACGGATGGATGAACGGCTGACCCACGCCCGCGGACTTGGCTTCGCCAAGACGCATCCCTCGGCGCGCAGCCGGGCCAACGCGCTGCTCAAGACGATCGAGGACACGCGTTCGAAGGCCAATCCGGTCCGAGCGAAACGGTTCTCTGCGGCCATGCAACCGGTCGTGGCGAGCCGATAGAACACGGATGTTTGATGTTTGCTGGTTGGTGGTTGATTGGAAGAGACAGGCCGGCCTTCTTCCAAATCAAAAATCGAACATCACACATCAACCCTCGTCCTTCAGGTGGATGGCATGACGAAGCATGGTGGCAAATGTCTGCGCGGGGTGGTGATCGGCGTGATCGCCGGGACGGCGGCGTTGCTCGCGGGGTGGCTCGGCTGGCTCGAATCGTGGGAGGCACCCACGTGGACGTGGCGGGCCCGGTTCTTCTCGCAGCGCGAGACCCTCGCGCCCAACGTCAAGCTGATCCTCCTGGATCAGCCCAGCCTGGACTGGGGGCAGCAGGAAAGCGGATGGGGTTGGCCCTGGCCGCGCGAGGTGTACGGCGCGATCTCGGCCTTCTGTGCGCGGGGCGGCGCGAAGGTGCTGGCCTTTGATCTGCTCTTCACCGAGCCCTCGACCCACGGCGTAGCGGACGACGAAACACTGGGCCAGGCTCTGCGCGCGGGCCCACCCGCGGTCTTGGCCCTGGTGCCGGGCGGCAGTCGTGCCGCGTGGCCGCAATACCTGCCGCGCCCGCCCGTTTGGGCGAATGATCCTTCGCCCTTACCAGCCCCCACGACCGAGGCCACCCACCTGCTCTTTCCCGTGCCGGAGGTGGCGGCCGGGGCGGCGGCAACGGGACACGTCACGGGCAC
>JALORE010000378.1 GCA_025459125.1 Planctomycetota bacterium
AGATAACATCCTCACCTCTAAAAACTATCAATGATCAGGCACCTGAAAAAAATATCGCGGAAACACCCGGGCATGTGGCAAGGGATGGCAGGGAGTTTGAATATACCGGCTACCGTTCCCTCACAGTCATTGGCGTCGCATCGGGACAGCCCTATCATTTCCGGCACAAAGGCGACCGGCTCACCGTGCAATACCATGATTCCTTTGCCATGATGGCAGAAAGGGATCTGAGGCTCATTCCGGGCAAAAAGGGCTGATCTGCCCGGTTAATTTATCAGAACAACAGGGTCATGATCGAATGGGGCAAACTGACCAATTCGGCGGCCTGGTCTTCAAGGTATAACCTGAAAGCCACTTCTGTTGCGCCCTGGTTCATTACTACAACGACTATCTTACCGTCGGGATTGAGGAATGCCGTGGCCTGCAACAGTGCCCTGCTGGGGGAACAGGCTATCCTTTTCGCCCCCGGCTCAATGAATCTGGAAAAATGCCCGATATAATAGTAAGAGTTCATATAATGCAGGCTGCCATCCCGGGTATCGGCATGCACAGGGGCAAACATAATCTTCTCCTCACTTCACCCATTGGAGACATACTCCCGGTAATATGGGATCGAGAGCAAACCACCACCGGATTGTTCGACATCCTCAGGTGTCCACTTACCTGTACGTATCGACGCTTCATACGGTGCAGGTCGAGCGTTCGGCGCAAACCCGCTATCCAGCGACTTGCCGATAGACTGATCTCGCCCGCTTGCCTTCACCAATTGAAGGACTGCCTTCGTAGATTCAATCGGGCAGACTACTTCCTGTGGAGAAGACGGGGCACGCGGAAGCGTAGGAGCCTCTGCCGTTATCCTGCTGCCAGGGGATGGCGGTCGGCGACACTCGGCAGATCGGCGGCTTGCGCGTTGGCTTCCACCTGTGCGACGCTCTTGCTGCCGGGGATGACGCAGGACACCGCCGGGTGTTGCAGGCACCAAGCGAGGGCCCATTGCGCCATCGGCACTCCTTCCGGGACCTCGCCTTTGATCCGCTCGACCTGCTCGAGCATATGCAGCCGTTCCTCTTCGCTCTGCCACACGGCCCGGACATCCGTTGCGGAGAACCGTGACTGGCGGGTGTACTTGCCGCTCAGGAACCCGCTGGCCAAGGGTACCCGCGCCAGAACACCCAGGCCTTGTCGCAGGCAGGCGGGCAGGATTTCCTTCTCCGTCTGACACTCGATGCGGTTATAGACAACCTGGACCGCCTCGGCGCCCACGTCGGAGGCTTGGTCGGCCTGATAGACGCTGGCGCGGGTCTTACTGATGGAAATACCCAGGTGCCGGACCTTACCGGAGGCGACGAACGAACTCAGTTTCTCCCACAAGCCGGGGGTGTCGAACATCCCATCCGTGCCGCTGTGGAACTGATAGAGGTCGATGTAGTCCGTTTGCAGTGCAGCGAGGGAACGTTCCAGTTGCTCCTCGACCTGGGCCGGCTCGAACAGGTCATCCCGCTGAAAGGGACCATTGAACCGGTGGCCGAACTTGGTGGCGATGATCCACTTCTCGCGCCGTCCTTTGATCGCCGGCCCGATGAGTCGCTCGGCCAGGTGGTCGCCGTAGCATTCGGCGGTATCGATCAGGTTGATGCCCAACTCGGCAGCCTTGGCGAGAATCGCGTCCACCTCGGCCGTCGTGAAGTCCTTGCCCCACTCGCCGCCATACTGCCACGTCCCGACCCCGATGACCGAGACCCGCAGCCCCGTCTGGCCCAGCCGCCTGTACTTCATAGCCCCTGCTCTCCATGCACGATCCGTATCCCTTTTGCCCGGCGGGCCCCTGCCCCACCGCGCCCCGTGTCCCGCAGTTGACCAATCCCGCGCATCCCTGTCAACCAGGGACTTGCCGGGGGTAGCGCCATCGCATATTCGGCTCATCCGGCGTAAGCGTACTTCGCTTGCCCTGGGGGGCTCTGCCCTTGTTGTTCTACACATCGGAGAGCCGCAACGCCGAGCACGCCCAAAGCAGCGTGCGCAGGAGATTCTTCGCTTTGGGCCAATAGCATGATAGGGGAGGAAGAGGCGTCCTCTCGGCCGTGCGGGCCCGCCTGGTCGCCAGCGCCTGGTGTCAGCCGCCCGATGCCGACGGACGCGTCCGCTCACCTGAACTTGCTGCTGCGGAAGATCATTGGCACTACAACTACCAGCAATGTCAGGGCCCAGGCCGTCTGGACGATGCGGTACAACGTCAATGACCATTTCGCTGTCGTATACCAGGCCATGCGCACCCCCTGTTCTTCATCACATCTTCATCACGCCACACACGGACGAGGCGCGTTCCGAGGTCCATGGCACGAATCTGATCGACCGCTTCACTCAGCGTACCCGCACAACAGCCCACCCACAACCCCAAGCGACTGGACCAGTGGCGCAATACCTCCTGTCCCTGGTGGGGAAGCCGGCTTCTGCGCCGGCCCTGCCAGGTGCTCCGTCCAACGTGAAGTGGTGGGCGGTAGGGTGCGCTGTGCACACCATGATGTCCGGCGCGGAAACTGGCGGCGTGCTCCCCGGGGCCGGGGTCGAAAGCCCGCCCGAGGCCGTCCGGAGGCCCAGGGTAGTCCAGATCCGCCAGAGGGCCCAGTTTCCTTGAAGATCGTCAATGTAAGAAGTTGACGATCTTGACGATCTTCGCGTTTTTCGCGTGATTTCGGCCCTTTCCGGGTTTGAAGATCGTCAACTGTGGAACTTGACGATCTTCCCCGGCGGCCGCCGAAAACGCACCGTGCGCCCGCTTTTCGACCGGGGGGCCGCGTGGCGACGGCACGGGCGGGATGCCCGGGGTACTCAGAGCCGGCGCATTTCTCTGGTCAGGGCAGGCAGTACCCGGTTATCTTACCCGGACCGACGAACAACAAGACCCACGGGATCCGTAGGAGATCCGCACGTATGACGGTTTCATCATGGCTGTGTGTGCTGCTCGCGACCAGCGCGGCCGGCGGATCCAGGACCGGGCCACAAACGCCGGGTTTGAGCGTTCGCGATGGGGTGTTGCTCAAAGACGGCGTCCGCTGCCGCGCCATCGGGGTCAACTACTTCGACGCCTTCGCCCGAACGCTCCACGACCCCAACGACACATCGTACGACGCCGGGCTGCGGGTCCTCGCGGAGCATGGCATTCCCTTTGCCCGGTTCCTGTGCGGCGGCTTCTGGCCCACCGATATGAAGCTGTACCTGGAGAATAAGGCCAGGTACTTCGAGCTGCTGAATGGCGTTGTCCGTGCCGCCGAGAAGCATGGCGTCGGCCTGATCCCCAGCCTGTTCTGGTATCTGGCGACCGTGCCCGACCTGGTCGGCGAGCCCTGCGACCAGTGGGGTAATCCCGCGAGCAAGACCCACGCGTTCATGCGGACGTACACCCGGGAGGTGGTGACACGCTACCTGGGTTCCCCGGCCATCTGGGGTTGGGAGTTCGGCAACGAGTACAACCTGGCCGCCGACCTGCCGAACGCGAAGGAGCATCTGCCGTTGATCGTGCCGAAGCGCGGGACACCGTCCGCGCGCAGCGATCGCGACATCCTCACGCACGAGATGATCCGCACGGCGTTGCGCGAGTTCGCCCGAGAGGTCCGCCGGCACGATCGGCAGCGGATCATCGTCACCGGCAACTCGATCCCCCGCCCTTCCGCCTGGCACCAGATGCACGAGGGCACGTGGGCCAAGGATTCCCCGGAGCAGTTCGCCCAGATGCTGGCCGGTGACAATCCCGACCCGCTGGACACCCTCAGCATTCACGTGTACGAAGAAGCCGCGGACCGCCTCGGTCAAGCCCTGGAAGTGGCCAGGAAAGCCGGGAAGCCTTTGTTCGTCGGCGAATTCGGCGTTTCCGGCGAAGGCCCCGAGGCCACGCAGCAGTTCGAGTCGCTGCTGCGCCGGGTCGAAGCGAGCGAGGCGCCGCTGGCCGCCTTGTGGGTCTATGACTACCGGCCGCAAGCTGAGTGGACAGTACGGTCCGACAACAACCGGTCCTATCAACTGGCCGCTCTCGCGGCAGCGAACCAGCGCCCGCGGCAGGCCGTACAGACGCCGGCCAGCTTGGACCGCCAGCGCCACGAGCAGATCGTTCAACACGATTCGCAGGCGAGAGGCGAGACCGTCACCCTGCCGGCGGAGGTGCTGCGGGACAAGATCCGCGGGGGGCTGCTGGGCCAGATCCTGGGCAATCTCAATGGGCTGGAGCACGAGATGAAGTACATCGCCGAGCCGGGCAACGTCACGGAGTACCAGCCGGCGCTGCCGCAGGGAGCCTGGACCGACGACGACACCGATTTCGAGTGGGTCTATATCAAGGTGATGCAGGATGAGGACTGCCTGCGCCTGCCGCCGGAGCGGATCAGCCGGTTGTGGCGCGAACGGATCAACAAGCGGATCTGGTGCTCGAACCAGTACGCGCGGCAGTTGATGGATCTGGGGATCGAGCCGCCTCTGACCGGCAGCGCCGTCTTCAATCCCTGGGCGGATTTCAACATCTCGGGCCAATTCCTCTGCGAGACCTTCGGCCTGCTCGCGCCGGCCCTGCCGCAGCAGGCCGCCCGGATCGGCTTGAACTACACCCGGGTTGCCATCGACGGCGAGCCCGCCCAGACGACGCAGTTGTTCACGAGCATGATCGCCCTGGCCTTTGTCGAGGACGATATCGACACGCTTCTCGACCACGGCCTGGCCGCCCTCGACCCCGGTAGCGTCATCGCCCAGATCGTCAAGGAGGTACGCAACTGGCACCGGCAGTACCCCAGTGATTGGCGCACGACCCGGAGGCTCTTGCAGGAGAAGTACAGCCGGTACAACGGCGAGATGCGGGACCGCAACGGCCATGAGCTGAACACCGGCGCCATCATCGCCGCCCTGCTCTATGGCGAGGGCGATTTCGTCCGGACGCTGATGACGGCGTTCAACTTCGGTTGGGACGCCGACTGCAACGCCGCCACCGCCGGCACCATCATCGGCGCACGGAAAGGGTACCGCTGGATGCTGGCCCAGGGTTGGCCCATCGTGGACCGGTACAAGAACACCACGCGCGAGAACATGCCGACCGATGAGACGATCACCAGCTTCGCCGACCGGCTCGTCGATTTGGCCGAGAGAGTCATCCTCGAACAAGGCGGGCAGCGGCAAGTGGTGAACGGCCGGATCGTGTACCGGGTTTCGACGCAGAAGCCGGCGTGCATCCAACGCATGGAAGATCCCGGGGCACAGACCGCCGCGCTGCGTGAGAAGCTCCTGGCCGAAATCAAGAGCACGCTCGCACAGCCGACCTCCAAACAGGCCCTGGCCCGCGCCGCGTACTACGCGATCTGTCTGGACCTCGCTCCATCGATCCGCCAGGAACAGCCCCAACAATGGTCGGACGCTCTGGCTGCCTTGAACACGTACCCGAACGTCGTGCAGGTGATCTTCCATCAGGCACCGACCCCGCTCGGTGACG
>JALORE010000379.1 GCA_025459125.1 Planctomycetota bacterium
AGAAAACTATCCCGAAACCCGAAAGAGGAGAGGTAATATCAGGCAGATCCGGCCCGCCGAATGCTTCCGGGCTCATTGCCAAAAGAAGGGCCATTGCCACGAGCAACAATACAGCGAGATGTTCCTGCCGCTTCATCGTTCTCCCCTTCCCGAGAGATTCACGGACTTCCAAATCGCCAATTCAGGCTGTAGAACGCGCCCCCTCGCGGGCGACCGAGTCTCTATGCAAGCCGCACTGCGCTTCGCTAAGATCGCTAGGGGGGAAGCCCAAGAACCCCTTCTCCCTGGATTGAATGTCAGGCAGCAACTCGGGGTCTCCCTCGCTCGGAGCCTCCTTCAAGACGAGCGCCAGCCACCCATCCTACCGATCACCGTCGGATAAATACGATTCTACCTGTAGACAATAGGTATATCAAGAAGATTTCTCGAAAAGGAGAAATCGGCGTGCATCACTGCCATGGCCGGAGAGGCCGGGCTGCCGGGACATGCTCGCTCAGCGCGGTAATCCCTTTACTTGGACGGGTTTACGGCCGTCGGGCTTGGGGACGAACAGGTCTTCCTTCGTAAGGCCGCAGCGTACCGCCATCAGACGGCAGTAGGCCAGATCACCCAGGTCGTTTCTGCCCCCGTTGTTGGTCCCGAGGGAGAACTTGGCGCCCGCGGCCTTCGCCCGGCGGATGAACGTCTCGCTGGGCAGCTTGTACCGGGCGTTGATCTCGATGGCGACGCCGTTTTTCGCCGCCGCCTGGATGACGCGGTCCATCCGCGCATCGGTCCACAGGGTGTCGTATTCGCCCGCGATCGCCGCCGGCAAGAACGTCGGATTGACGTAGATATCGATGGGCTCGTTGTTGAGAATACCAACAGTCTTCTCGACCAGCAGGTCCATGAACTGCTGCTTGTCACCGATCTCGACCTCGCCGGGTATCCACAGGCGCATGCGTTTGCCGCGGTCGTTCGTCCACGTCATGGAGTCCGTGAAGACATAGTCGAACTTCGCGATCATCTGGGGCGAGAACATCTTGACCCATTCGCGTCCTTCCGCCTGCATGGCGATGTAGACCGGCCGGCCCTGCATCTTCTCGAAGTAGCGGGCCAGGGTCTCATCGTTGGTGGTCGCGAAACCGACGCCGCAATTCTCGGCAATGCCGAACTTCATCCGCCGCGCGCGGGCCAGCTCGATGGCTTCATCCACGGTCAGCCCGCCTTTGAGATGGACGTGGTAATCCACGAGTTGCGGCAACGGCTTGACCCGGATGTTGCGGTAGGAGACCGTGCTGCCGGGATCATGCCCCTGCAGGGCGAATGTGCCGCGGCCGAGCAGACGCCCGACCCTATCCGATGGCGGACTCGGCGGTGTCGGTTCGGTCCAATCCACCACCTGCTTGTCGTTGACGCTCACCGCGACGTGCTTGCCCCAAACAACGAGGTGCAGGGCGAACCACTCCTTGTCGTTGGCAAGCGGTTCGGTGATGTCCTGCATCTTGTACAGGCTGGCGGTTTTACGCGGATCCGTCTGGAAGCTGTTGTTGACCTGGACCTCGAACCCCTTGCCCGGCCAGTTCCTGGCCTGCCAGGCCGTGTGGAAGAAGATGCCGCCGTTGGCGCCCGGCTCGGTCATCACCTCCGCCTTCAACTCGAAATCCTGGAAATCGGCGTTCTCGACCGGCCCGACGTAGAACAGATGGCACCGCGGCCCTTTCGCCACGATGGCACCGTCCCGCACCGAAAAGGTGCTCGGATTCTCCTCGGCCGGCCGCCATCCTTCCAGGCTCCGGCCATCGAACAAGCTGACCCAACCCGGCTCCTGGGTTTGGGCACGCGCGGGAAGCACCAGAGCAACCATAACCACCCCCATCGTCAGCACGGATCTCATCGGATGATCTCCTTCTCTGCCAAAACAAGCACCCCGAAGACTGCACACGACGTGCTCATCAAACCACATCCGTACCGATCCCGCAAGCCGATGACCTACAACAGGTCCATCGGCAGGGCAAGTGCTCGCTCGCCGAGAGGCATGATCGTGTCGCCGGTGTGAATAACGAAACGCTGGTGGGACTCAGGGAAGTCGCGTGCCACTTGCAGAAGAGTCGGCTCCCCAGGCCCGCGGAATGAAATGGGAGTCGTTCTGGTCGGTGCCCACGCAGGCCGGCCGCACCCCGCGTGCCTCGGTGCGCCTTCGGGAAGCTCCTTCAGCGCGCGGTCGGTGGTGCATGGAATCAAGGGATGGGAATTGCTCGACAGCGCATGGAGGAAGACGGGTTCGGGGAGCGCAAAAAAATAAGGAGACCCGGTCGAGAACAAGGTAGTTAGTTGTAGGCCGGTCTCCTTGTTGCGGTGTGCCGCAGCGCACCGTACCGCGGATGGTGCTTACGAGACCCACTGATCTCCGTCTGCACCCGCAACACTTATACTATACGACAGATTGCCCGTCGGGTCAAGTGAATCCGCACAATTCTGCGCGGATTCTGCTATCGCGGGCTTCACGGTGCGGCGGTTTCCCGAGGCAATCGACCGGAGAGACGCACATCCTCGCCGAAAGTCTTGATTTCGACCTGTCGCAGAGCCAGAAGTGATCCCAGGCTCGCCATCGGTTCATCGAGGCCGGCAGTTCCCACTGCGCCCAGGATCTTCGGGGCGATGTAGACGCAGACTTCATCGGCCTGCCCCGTCCGCAGGAAGGAGGCCGCGACCCGCGGACCGCCCTCGACCAGGACCTGCTGCACGCCGCACCGGCCCAGATGAGCGAGCAAGAACGATAGGTCCAGGTTTGATGTGTCCTCCTGCGGGTTCCCGGCGCTTTCGCACGCCAGCAACTCGGCTCCCTTCCGGCGGACCTGGTCGGCGTGCTGAGGATTGGCGTCGATTGATGCCTGGCGCGTATAGATCAGGACCGAGCTCGTCCGGGCGGTGCGCAGGAGACGACACGTGAGCGGCGTGCGGAGCGAACCGTCCAGAACGACGCGGATGGGCTTGTGGCCCCGGCTCGGCCGGGGCGTCAAAAGGGGGTCATCCGCCAGCACCGTGTTGATTCCTACCAGAACCGCCCCGGCCCGCCGGCGCAGCCTGTGGGCATCGCTGCGGCTATCCGCGTTCGTGATCCAGCGACTCTCGGAAGATGGCTGCGCGTACGCCAGCTTGCCGTCGATGCTCTGGGCCCATTTGAGAATGACCCAGGGCTGACCCGTTGTCACGTATTTGAAGAAAGGCGCGTTGAGGTGCTGTGCCTCCTGCTCGCACAGGCCGACCTCTGCGGCGATGCCGGCTTGGCGCAGTTGTTCCAGCCCCCTGCCGTTGGCGTGCGCCGACGGATCGAGCGTGGCGGCCACCACCCGCGCGATCCCCGCCTGGATGACGGCGTCCGTGCACGGACCGGTTTTGCCCACGTGGCAGCAGGGCTCCAGCGTCACGTACAGGGTCGCGCCCTGCGGCGTCAGGCCCAGCGTGCGGCAATCCGCCAGGGCGTTGATCTCCGCGTGCGGTCCGCCGAATTTCTTGTGATAGCCCTGGCCGATCCGTTGCCCGGCCTTGACGATGAGGCAGCCGACCGCCGGATTGGGCTCCACCGAGCCCACGCCCCGGGCCGCCAGTTTCAGGGCGGACCGCATGAATTGCTCATCCTGCACGTTCATGACCTCACCTCTGCTCTGCCAGAATCGCCCGGAACCGCTCCTCATCGATCACCTCGACGCCCAACGCCCGGGCTTTCTCGAGCTTGCTGCCGGGGTCCGCCCCGGCCAGGACGTAGCTGGTCTTTTTGCTGACGCTGCCGGAGACCTTGCCGCCGGCCGCGCGGATCGCCTGCTCGGCTTCCTGGCGGGAGAAGCCCGCGAGCGTCCCGGTGACGACGACGGTCTTGCCCAGCAGCCCGCCGGTCCGCTGCTTCGGCGCCGGCGGCTGCGACCGGACGCCGGCGGCCAGCAGGTCCTCGATCACCAGCCGGTGGCGCGGGTTGCGGAAATACTGGTAGACGCTCTGCGCCATCACGGGACCGACCTGGTCGACCGCCTGAAGCTGCTCCTCGCTCGCGGTCATGATGGCATCGAGCGAGCCGAAATGCTCGGCCAGGATTTCCGCCGACTGCCCGCCGACGTGCCGGATGCCCAGGGCCGCGAGGAACCGCCACAACGGCCGCGTCTTGCTTTCCTCGATCCCCGCCAGCACGTTCTGCGCGCTTTTCTCGCCCATCCGCTCCAGGGCGGTCAGATCCTCCTTCTTCAATCGGTAAATGTCGGCGAAGGTCCTTACCAAGCCGGCTTCGATCAGTTGCTCGATCAGCGCCACGCCCAGGCGCTCGATATCCATCTGGTCCCGGCCCGCGAAATAACGCAGACGCTCCTTCAACATGCCGAAGCAGTCGGGATTCGGGCACCGGACGTACACGCCCGCCTCGTCCTTGACCACCTCGGTCCCGCAATTCGGGCACTTCTTCGGCACCGGGAACGGCTCGGCGCCGGCCGGCCGGAACTGGGTCTTGACCTCGACGACCTGGGGGATGATCTCACCGGCCTTCTCGATCATCACGGTATCGCCCGGCCGGACATCGAGCCGCTGCATCTCGTCGAAGTTGTGCAGGCTGGCCCGCCGGACGGTGGTCCCGGCCAGTGGCACCGCCTGGAGATTGGCCACGGGAGTCAGGGCGCCGGTCTTGCCGACCTGAACGGCGATGGACTCGACTACCGTCTGGGCCCGCTCGGCCGGGTACTTGTACGCGATGCACCAGCGCGGCGAACGGCCGGTCGCTCCCAGGATCTCGCGCTGGTCGTGGCGGTTGACCTTGATGACCATGCCGTCGATCTGGTACGCCAGCTCGGACCGCCGGTCGCTCCAGCTTTGGCAGATCGCAATGACCTCGTCGATATCCCGGGCCTTGCGGGTGTGCGGATTGACCGGCAGACCCAGCTGGCGCAGCCGCCGCAGGGCCTGGTCGTGGTCCGGCGCCAACGGCTGCGAGACCTCACCCAGGCCATAGGCCAGGAACGACAACTTGCGGGTGGCGGTGATCCGCGCATCGAGCAGTTTCAACGAACCGGCGGCGGCGTTGCGCGGGTTGGCGAAAGCAGCCTCGCCCGCGTCTGCCCGGGCCTGGTTCAGAGCCACGAACGCCTTCGTGGGCATGAAGACCTCGCCGCGGACTTCCAGCACCGGGGGCACGTTCTCGCCATCGGTCAGGCACAGGGGAACGGCGCGGATCGTCCGGATATTGGCGGTCACATCGTCGCCGACCGCCCCGTCGCCGCGCGTGGCGCCGGTGACGAGGACGCCGCCGATGTACCGCAGGCTCACCGCCAGGCCGTCGATCTTGTGCTCGACGACATACTCGCAGTCGCGTGTGCCCAGTTGCTTGTAGACGCGTTCATCGAAGGCCTTCAGCTCCTCGGCGCTGTACGTGTTGTCCACGCTGAGCATGGGAACCGCA
>JALORE010000007.1 GCA_025459125.1 Planctomycetota bacterium
TTCAGGGCTTCCAGGTCGGTTTGACAAGGCTGGTCGGGCACGGCGGCCCGCGGGACCTGGCGGATCAGGGAGAACGCCTGATCGATCTGAGAACGCCGGATGACCGGGGAGTGACACGAGGCCACCACCTCGAGGTCGAGGCTCTGCACCCGGTCCACGTGGCGCTCGAACTTGGCCGGGTCCAAGAGCTTGTACCAGGGGCTGTTCCAGCAGTTGAACATCATGAGGCCGCCCTGCCAGGCGCCGGGATCGACGATCGAGAAGACGTCCATCAGCCACTGCCGGGGTTGGCCGGCGGGCGGGAGAACTCCGGATAGAAGAAGTCCCGACACAAGATGAGCGGCACCACCACAAGGGCGTTTCCGATCAAGACGCCCAGCCCGTTCGCCAGCCCATGACCGAAACCGAACGCGGTCCCCAGGGCGGCAAAAACCAGGCTGACAACCAACGCCCATTTCCGGCCCTGGACGAGACCGACGATCAGAACGACTTCACAGCCCGCGGCCGCGAGGAGCGAGACAGAGCCGCGCTGGACGGCCAGCCCAAGGTGTACACACGCGATCAGACCGAGCGCGACAATCGCAATCCACAGGAATGACGGAATCGGTCCCTTCATGGAACACCCCTTTCGCCGACCCGATCCACAGATGCCACCCGGTTGCCCACCGCTCCGGCATGGAGACAGTGGCCGACAGTCCCGCCCCGGCTGCAGTATTCCACCGGCAGAAGACGAAAAAGGCGGGGAATAGAGCGTTCCCCGCCTCCTGTTCATGGACAAATCTGGGGGTTTTGGCCGCGTGGCCGAGGCTCAGCCTTGGCGCGGCGCCGCCCATTGGACCGCGTTGATCATGATCCTGCGGATGTTCGGGTCGAAGAAGATCGGGTTGGTCTCATGCCCGGGCTGGAAGTAGAAGAACCGGCCCTTGCCGATCTCCCAGGTCAGACCCTGCTGGCTGGGGTCGACCTTGCCGTCTTTCAGCGTGGCCACGCCCTCGAACACCACCGCCTGCGGCGTCGGCACGGCGTACGGATCGCTGTACCGCTCGGTGTGCTCGACCGTGAATTCCTTGACCCCCTTGGCGATCGGATGGTCGGGACTCTTGACCGTAACCTTCAGGGTGGTGGAGTCGCCGACGTAGGCCTTCCACGAGCAGGCCGTGCCCATGAGCTTCTTGTTCGGCTTGGCGAAGTGCGAGGAATGCAGGGAGATGAAGCCCATGCCATCTTCCTTCACGCGCTTGACGATCTTGTCCACCAGCTCATTCTTGACGTCCCCATGCTTCTGATGGCCCCACCAGATCAGCACATCGGCCCGGTTGAGCAGCGCCTCCGGCAGGCCCTGGTCCGGATCGGACAGATTGGCGACGACCACATCCCAGCCTTCGAGTTCTTTCAGCCCCTCGGCGATGGCACCGTTGATATCGTTGGGATAGAGCTTCTTCGGCGCCGTGCCTTCCGACCACACCACGACGGTGCGTCGGGCCTGGGCCTTGCCGCTGGCTTTCTTGCCCTTCTTGCCCTTGCCTTTCTTGTTCTTGGGCTTCTCGGCCCCGTCCGCGTTCAGACCGACACCCAGCACCAGCCCCGCCGCCACGGCCGCCCCGGGCCACAGTAACTGCCGACGTGAAAACTCCCGAATCATCGTTCACCCCTTTTTCCGTAAATGTACGCTGGAATCGTTTGTGTCCCGGTCTCGGGTGAGGACGGGACGGTCCCAAGGGCCTCTCCAGGATTCCGGCTCTAGGCTGAAGAAGCACCACGATTCTATCGTCCCGAGGACAGAAACGCAACGCCTGCGCGGTCCCCGGGTCGGGCGTCCCGGGTCAGGCCTCGCGCGGCTCGTCCGCGGGGGTACCGCCGTTCAATTCGGCAAACTCCCGCGCCAGAGGCTCGTCGCGGAATTCGTATTCCACGCACCCGCTCCGCACGTCTACCTGGAAGGCGGGAGGAAGGAGCCGGTTCCAGAGGAAAACCGCCAGAAACCCGACGCTGCACAGGCCCAGCACGAGCAGGCCCGTCGCCCAGCCCTCCAGCCGGGGTAGCAGACAGATCATGCCGAAGGCGAAACTTGCCCCGGCGATGATCAGCGTCCGGCAGAAATCCCAGATGCGCCAGAGCTGGAGTTTCACGGCGCACGTCGGGCAGCAAGGCACCCGCACACGGAACCAGCCCAGCCACAACCTGCGACCGTTCAAGTTGTCCCGAGCAACGACACGCGTGGATGAGCCGGGCCGCTCGGCACAGCAAACGACACACCGATCCGGAAACGCAACCGTCTCATATCGGGGAAGCACGACAGTAGAAATAGCCAACGGGACTACCCCCTGGGATTTCCCGAAACGAACTACTGCCCTGTTATCGTCGCACCGCGCGGCATTTCGGCACAGACGGCCCGGGAACCGGCGGTCTGTCAGGCCGATCCAGCCGGAGCATCGGGTCAACGGACCTGGCGCTTGAAGACGAAGCTGTGATCGCCCTGTGGGCAGACCAGTTCCCAGCCCTGTTGACCCAGATCGGTCATGCGGTAGGCCAGCTCATTGTTCAGGGCCTCCAACTCCTGCACATTCCGGGCGCGCGCCGAAACATCTCCCAGGGCATCAAGACCCGTGAACCGCGCGTAGGACACGATCCTGTACTCCCACTTGATCTGGGCCGGAGCCTCGCGAGAAGACACTCTCCCGCCCCCTACCACGACCGCCAGAGTCAGAATTGTGCCGATCGCCACCAGCGTGGTACTCTGTTTCATAGGATGGTCTCCCTTCTGGGAACGCGGTTGTTCATTCCGGATCGAGACGCCGGGCATCTGCGAGCCCCACGTATGGATGGGTACCTGCGTACGAATATGACCGCCCTCGATGGTGTCATTGTATCCGCGTCCCCGGCCCGGTCAACCGCCGCGGCATCCAGACCGTGTCCCGCACTCCGGAGGGACTCAGTCTCTTGTATCCCGGCGTCGACACCGTTAGTATGAGGTGGGGTCGTGGACGGCAAAATGTGTGATGCAGAAGGGTGCAACCGTGAAGACAGACTGGCCTTGCGAATTCCCCGGCGTCAACTGGCTGGGCAAAGAGGAGGAAAAGGCGGTCCTGGACGTGGTACGAAAAGGGTCGCTGTTTCGCTACTACGGTCCGGAAGCGCCGACGCATGTCGCGCAATTGGAGGGCTGGGCCCGGCAATACTACGGCGTCGAGCACGCCCTGGCCGTCAACAGCGGCACCGGGGCCCTATGCACGGCGATGTCCGCCCTCGGAATCGGCCCGGGCTGCGAGGTGATCGTGCCGGCGTTCCTGTGGGTCTCGACCGTCACCGCCATCGTGCAGTGCAACGCTATTCCCGTCGTGTGCGAGATCGATGACACCTTCAACCTGGACGCGGCAGACCTGCGCCGGAAAATCACGCCGCGGACGAAGCTGATCGTCGTCGTGCACATGGCAGGCGCCCCGTGCGACATGGCCGCCGTCATGCAGGTGGCGGACGAGCACAGGATTCCCGTGCTGGAGGACTGCGCCCAATGTAACGGCGGTTCCTTCCGAGGGTGTAAGGTTGGCACGTTCGGCCGGGTGGGGATCTTCAGCCTGCAGATCAACAAGAACGCCACCGCCGGCGAGGGCGGATTGGTCGTCACGGGTGACGACGCACTGTATCAGCGTCTCGTAGCCGCCCACGATGTGGGCGTGCCTTGGGAAAAGAACGCACCGAATGAAACCAGTGACGTGCAGCTCTGGGGCCAGGGCCGCCGGATGAGTGAGCTGGCGGGAGCCGTCGCGAACGTACAATTACGGCGCCTGCCGGACATCGTCGCGCACATGCGTGCCTCGAAACAGCGCATCAAGGATGCCTTGGGCCGTCTCCCCGGCGTGTCCTTCCGGCGGCTCACCGACCCCGATGGCGACACCGGACCCTTCCTGATTCTCTGTCTGGAGGACGAATCCCGAGCCCGCGCCGTGCTGGAGGTCATGAAGAAAGACGTCCGGAACGTCTGGTGTCTCCGTGAGTACGGGCTGCACATCTATCACAACATCGGCGCGCTGGTGCGGAAGGTGCCGTTGTCGCCCGCCGGCAACCCGTGGTCCCTGCCGCAGAACGCCGGGAGTGTGCGGGAGTACGGTAGAGGCGCCTGCCCGCAGAGCGATGCGTTGTTCGCCCGCTCGATCCTGATCACCATCCCCTCGCGGCTCACCCGGGCGCAGGAAAAAGAAATGGCCCGCGCGATCCGTGCCTCGATCGCAGACGCGACGGCTCCCCGATAACCGGTCCGCGCAGGACAAACCCGGGAAGGGTCCCCACACTTGGGCACCCTTCCCGAACGCCCGGAACCGTGCCTTCAGACCCCATCCCCGCGCGCCCGGCGGCGACCTGGGGGCCTGCGGCGAGCTTGAGTTTCCTCAAACCGATGCTGTCGGTAGGGAGCTGTCGTCGCCTTCGATAGGCGCAAACGGCAGGGGCTTCCTGAAAAAGGAGGTCCGCCACGCGCCGTAGAGCACCCCGGCTGCGAGCCAGCATAAACCGGCGGTCTTGGCCTTCCAACCCAGGCTCAACCAAAGACCGAGACACACGCAAAAACCAAGCACCGGGGGAAGGCCATTCCAGAGGGTCTTGCGCTGGCCCCGCAGGAAGTACCGCACGAACGAAGAGGCGTTGACCCCCATGAAGGCAATCAATGCCCCGAAGTTGAGCAATTCGGCGCCGAGCGAATAGGTGAGCGTGAATGCGCCGATCAAGGTAAGGATCCCGACAAGGATAATGTTGTTACTGGGGACGCGAGTACGAGGATGAACGGCCGCGAAGAAACGGCGTGGAATTGCGTTGTCACGGCCCATGCCATAGAGCAGGCGTCCGGCACCGAGGTGAGCTCCCGACCCCGAGCCGATCGAAGCCACGAGCAACGCCAGGTTGACGGCCAGAAAGAGCCACTGTCCCCCTGCCTTCCCGGCGACGTAGCAGAAGGCGGTATCGGTATCGGGAAATGTCGTTTCCGGCCAGACAAGCTGCGCCGCGTAGACCTGAGTGGAGGCCAGAATACCCGTGATCAAACAGACCAGAACGGTGGCCAGCAGGATGTTGCGACGGGGATTATGGACTTCTTCTGAGAGGGTGGAGATGCCGTCGAAGCCGATATAGGTCAACACCGCCAGCGCGGCACCACCCGACACGACGGAAAACGAGTAGGTCTGGGGATCGTAGAAGGGTCGTGTCCAGCCCGCCCAACCCTCGGGGGGTTGCAGCCAGAGGTAACGAACGGCCGCGCCCAGGAACAGCACAATGACCACGCCCAAGCCGGCGCCGATGACCGTATTGGTTCGCGCACTGGCTTCGATGCCGCGGAGGTTCATGGCCGTGAACAGAATCGCGAAGAACACGGCAAAGACCGGGAAGGGAATCTCGGGAACAAAATTCATCGCCGCCTTGCTGCACCAGATCACGGAGATGATGGGATTCATCACATAATCGAAGATCATCCCCCAGCCCACCAGGTACCCGAGCGAGGGATGAACTTCCCGGCTGACGTAGGCGTACGCGGAGCCGGCACTGGGATACGCGTTGGCCATGCGCCCATACCCGATGGCCGTGAACAGCATGGCCACCATGCCGATCAGAATAACCGTCACGACATGACCCTGGGCCTTCACGGCCGCGGCGCCAAAAAGCGGCATCGGGGCCGTAGGTTGAATCAGGATAATCCCATATAGGACCAAGGCGGGTAGACCAAGTATGCGCTTCAGACTGGGGGCACAAGCGGGTGATGCCGGAATTCCATCCATACGGTCACAGGTCCCATCTGCATAGCCTGGCGACCGGCTCACGTGACCGGTCGAAGCGATCGCAGAGTATTGTACGACACCCCTCTGGTGATGCAATCCTCTTTCGGCACCCTTTCCGTACCGGAACCGGGGGTTTCGCCTGCCCGCCAATTGGCAACTCCCCTATGCGTCCATGACTATCATTGTTCCTAATCTAATCACATCGTTGGGGATGTCGATGGCGGTGGGAATTCTGGAATTCCCCCGGGGCACGAAGTCGGGCGCACGCCCCCCACACGCCCGACGGGGACGGAGTCCGGACTGTCAGGGAGCAGAAGCCGTTGCGGAAGCCTACGTTCCCGGACACGGAAGTGAGCGAGATCATCATTGAACCCAACAAGAGCATGACCCGGTTGTGGCAGGAGTTCTGGGCTTACCGCGAGTTCTTCTGTTTTCTGGCTTGGCGTGATATTCTCGTGCGCTACAAGCAGACGGTGATCGGAGTGCTGTGGAGCATCCTGCGACCGTTCCTGTCGATCCTCATTCTGACTGTCGTATTCGGCACGGTGGCCGGCCCGCCTTCCGATACGGTGCCTTACCCGCTGCTCGTTTGTGCGGCGGTGTTGCCCTGGGAGTTCTTCAACAGCGCCCTGGGCCAGGGCAGCCAATCCCTGGTGGTCAACCGCAACCTGATCGCCAACGTGTACTTCCCGCGGATCATTCTGCCGAGCGCCACGCCCCTGCTGCTGCTGGCGGCCTGCGTCTCCCTGCGGGGTGCCTACTGGATTTCCGCCCTCAACGTCAAGTACCGCGATTTCCGTCACCTCGTGCCCTTCATCCTGCGCTTCGGGATGTACATCTCTCCGGTCGGTTTCAGCAGCGCCATGGTGCCCGGAAGATGGAGATGGCTCGATTCGCTGAACCCGATGGTGGGCGTCATCGATGGCTTCCGCTGGGCGCTGCTGGGAGGACAAACCGACTTCTTCTGGCCCGGGTCGTATTCGCTGGATATCGGGCTGAATCCCTCGCTGGCCGAGGACGCCTGGGACATCATTCGCAGTTATCCCCTGGGGGAGATCGTCCTGGGCGCCGATACGGATCGGCAAAGCCTCGTATCGCCCCACCGTACCTGGGGCGTGATTCATCCGGCCGAGGTGAGTTGGAGGACGGAGATTGTCACCTGAGCGCGAGCAGAATAAGCGCCCGCCGTGGTACACCCCCGTCTTTCAGCAGGTCGTGCGACACCACCCGAGCGCTGCTTTCCCCGGCTCCCAGGAGTACACGAACGAAACGGCCGAGTTGAGCCTGTCACTCGATGTCGTCTATCACCTGATTGAGGATGATGCCTTCGAAGCCTATATGCGACGGTTTCTCCAATCCGCCCTCCAAGCACACGCACCTGCCAACCAGGAGGTGAACGTCACATGGAGAGTCCGCCGAAAGTCAGCATCATTCTACCCACCTACAACGGAGCCAAGTACCTGCAGCAATCGATCGAGAGCTGCCTGAACCAGACCCACACGAACATCGAGTTGATCGTCGTCGATGACGGCTCGTCGGACGCGACCCCGCAGATCGTCGGTGCCTGCACGGACCCGCGCTTGCGGTACGTCCGGCACCCGCCCAACCAGGGATTGCCGGCGGCGCTGAACACGGGCTTCGCCCACGCCAGCGGGGACTATCTGACCCGGACCTCGGAGGACAATCTGTTTCTCCCCAAGCGGTGGAGAAGATGGTGCGGTTTGCCTGGACCGGAAACCACGCCTTCGTCTTCACGGATTACTACCGCTTCAACGGCCCGGACCCTGCCCTTGGCACGACGCAGGTCCAATTGCCGGACAGTCCGCAGTGGGACGAGGGCAACTGCATCGGCTATTGCTTTCTGTATTCCCGCGAGGTGCGAGGGCGCATCGGGGATCACGATCTCAGCACGCGACTCGTCGAGGACTATGGCTACTGGATCAGGATCTCGCAGCTCTTTCCCCTGGCCCACCTCAACGAGCCCCTGTACCTGGCCCGCTTCCATGGCCGGTCCCCGTATGCCACGCGTTACCGGGAGGTCGGATTGCTCGACCTCCTCCTGCGGCTCCAATACGGCCTGCTGGACAGGCCCGAGGTGGGCCCGCCGTTCCTCAATCTGATCGCGACCAAGCGCGGGCGACTCCGGCGGGTTCGAATGGCCTTCCTCAGACCCCTCCTGGGTGCGCGAGTCGACCGCCTGCTGAAAGGCTTCCAGGCGGGACAAGTCGATCTGGCGGCCACGCGGGCGAGACTGCCGATGATCCTGCAGCGATGGCCCATCTAAGCCAGGTGGAAGGCCCGGATCAGGTCGTCGATGATCTCCTGGGACATGGCGACGTGACCGCCGATGGGATGGGCGTCAAGCACGGCTTCCGCCGAATGCTCCAGCACTTCCAATTTGTCGAACGCCGACAGGACGGTGTCGCCGACCACCATCACTCCATTGTTGCACAGCACCGCGGCCGGGCTCTGGAGAGTCAGCGTGCGCGTCAGGTTCTCCAAACCGTTGAACGGGGCCTCGAACGGCAGCAGGCTCACTTCGCGGACAAAGACATAGCTCTCCGGAATCGTGTAGGTGTCCACCGTCCGGTGGCAGACGCTGAAGGCCATTGCGTTGATCGGAGACGCGTTGATGACCGCCCCGATGCCCGGATGGGCGTCGTAGAGGGCTTTATGGGCGAAGACCGCCCGGCTCGGGTGCTTGCCGAACTCCTTCTTGCCTTTGCGGATCATGACCAGGTCCTCCGGCAGCACGGAATGACGATCGAGCGGATACGGCGTGATGAGGAACTTCTCCCCGTCGATCCGCGCGGAGAAAGAGCCCGTGGTCGTGGTCAGCAACCCCTGGCGGTAGCCGCGCTCGATGAACCGGCAGAGCTGGTTGCGCAGGTCCTTTTCCCGGATCGACATCATCGTCGGGTCGTACTCGAAGCAGTCGATCGGCACATCGCTCTTGCCCTGAAGCTGAAGCTGCTGATCCGTCAGATAGTGGGGCTCACCGAGCGTGTGGGCCTTGATCAGGACCTTGCAGCACATCTCGAGCGTTTCGAACTTCTGGAAGGCCTCCTGAAGGGTCCGGCCGCCGCAGCAGACCCCGTGATTCTCGAGAATGACGCTGTCGAAGCCCTCCGCGAATTTCTGGGCGATCTTGCCGCCGAGGTCTTCGCTGCCGGGCGTCCCGTAGGGCGCAAACGCCACGGTGCCGTTGGACCGCCAGGCCTGATGAAACAACCGCGTGTCCGGCACCTGGTGTGCGATGCTGAACGCCACCAGGGCCATGGGGTGGGCATGCACGATGGCCCGGATGTCCCGCCGGACCCCGTAGATCGCCTTGTGGAACGGGTATTCCGAAGAGGGTCGATGGAGCCCTTCCATGCGACCGTCGGCCCGCATGCACATGATATCGTTCGGCGTGAGCGTCCCCTTGTCGACCCCCGTCGGCGTGATCCACATGTCGGCGTTCTCGTCGAGAATGGACAGGTTCCCGCCGGATGTCGTGGTCATCTTGTACCGGTAGATCCGCTGCATGGTGAGCACCAGCTCGTCGCGCGGATGCAGATACTCGTACCGCATAACGCCCCCAGGTAAGATTCCCAATCTCGAATCTCAGATTGCGGATTCGCGGCCCCTCTTCAATCCGCAATCCGAAATCCACAATCCGCCGTCGGCACTCAATCACGCCCCCTGTTTACGCGCGTCAGCGTGACGAGGCGCACGTCCATCACCTGTTTGCCGGCCACCGTCAGCGCCTGCAAGGTCAACGGACCGCGGCCCCGCTCCAGATGCATCGTCCCCAGGCTCAGCGGCCGGAACTCTTTCATGGTTGATTCCCCCGCCGGCCGCGGGATGGTGTCCTGATCGGTAATCAGCGGCGGGTCCCACGCCGGTAGCACCTTGCCCTGCACCTGACCGCCATTGAAGCTCAACTCGATGGTTGAGCCGGCGTCGGCCGCCGGACACGTGTAATAGATCGCTACGTCATAGTCTCCGCTCGTGAGCACCTCCACATCCCACGTCATTCGGTCTTGAGGGCTGATCCAGTTCACGAAATACGAGCAATTGGGCGCCCCGGCACTGCGCCGGACGTTCCCGTACGGCACTCCATCCCGGGCCGGCAGCGGCGTCATGGGGAATCCCGGATGCCCCACGGGGAACGGCCGATCGTCCGGTCCCTTCGGCAGCACCTCCTCGCGCCATTGCGCCACGGCCTGTGTCAGCCGGGCAGCAACCTCGGGTCGCTGCTTCGCGATGTTCGTGTTCTGGCCGGGATCGGCGACCATGTCAAATAGCGCCCCGCGGTCGTCGAGGCGGTACTGCTGCGTGCGCACGCTGACCTTGGCGTTCTGGTGCGAGAAGATCATCCGGTCCGGCCCAGTGCCGCCGGTGCCGAGCAGCAGGGGCGAGAGGTCTTTCCCATCCAGCGGCTTGTCGCCTGCGCGCGGGACATGTGCCAGGCTCGTGAGCGTGGGCAACAGGTCGATCGCGCCGGTGATCTCGCCGACGCGGGTTCCGGCCTTGATCCTGCCCGGCCAGCGGATCATGAACGGCGCCCGCACGCCGCCTTCATCGACGGAACCCTTGCGTCCCTTCATCCCGCCATTCCAGCGCCACGTGTTCGGCCCATTATCCGAAAAATAGATGACGATCGTATCGCCACGCAACCGCAGCTCATCTAATGCGCGCAGCAGACGGCCCACGTTCCAGTCGATGTTCTCGCACATGGCCAAGGCGCAGCGCGTGACGTCCAGTTCTTCTTTGTCCCCCGGCCGGGCACGCATCGTGATGGGCTTATCCTTGAAGCGGTCCCAGTATTCCCGGGGGACGCAGAACGGCGAGTGGGGCGTGTTGAACGGCAGGTAACAGAAAAACGGCCGGCTCCGATTCTGCTTGATGAACGCCAAGGCGTGATCAGTCAAATCATCGGCGATGTAGTCCTTGCCCCGCACGAACTTGCCGTTGTGCTCCAGGGGCGGGTTGAAGTACTCGCCCCAGTGACCGGAGGTGAAGCCGTAATACTCGTCGAAGCCGCGGGCATTCGGATGGTACGGCCACTGGCTGCCGTTGTGCCACTTGCCAAACGCCCCCGTGGCATAGCCGGCCGCCTTGAAGGCATCAGCCATCGTCTTTTCATCGATGTTCAGGCGTTCCTGCCCGGTGGAGACCCCGCGCACACCGCCTCGTGCGTGATACCGGCCGGTCAGAAACTCGGCCCGGGTTGGCGCACAAACGGCACAGACGAAGAAGCGATCGAACAGAGCCCCGTCCCGCGCCAGGGAGTCGATATTGGGCGTACGGATATTGGTGTTGCCGTTGACGCTCAAATCGCCCCAGCCCTGGTCATCGGCGAGGATGACCAGGATGTTCGGGCGACCGCCCTTCTCGCCGGCCCCGGCGGCCTGCGTCAGGATTGACGCTCCCAGCACTGACCCCACGGCGGCCCGTCCCACCCCGCTGATAAACTGCCTGCGTGTCCAGTCATGCATGGCCCAACTCCTTGTATGGCGAGTATAGAGCGGTGGCGCAGCCCGTTCGGAGTTCCGTGTTTACACGGGTCCGACTCTCCCGAGCCACTTCCCACGAGTGAAGCGGACGGGGAGAATCTCCCCCGCCTGAAGGCGGAACTCCAAACAGACGAGCTGCGCCACCGCGACCGATTACCGATCTCCCGGATGCTCAGTACTCGCGATTCTTGATGATACCCGGCTGCGGGACGGGGTACCGGCCATCCGGTCCCGCCTGCAGCGGCGCCGGCGAATCGGCCGTCAACTGGTCCAGGCCCGGCGCCATTTCGTGCTCGCAGTTGAGCATCTGGTCAAAACTGATCTCCTGGCCCGTATGGGCGGCCATCCGGCCCATGCTCGTCACGAGGCTGGCCTCGACGCCGCGTTTGACCTCGTTGTAGGGCTTGTCGTCGCGGATGGCGGTCATCAGGTCGTTCCACTCGTTCTGATAGGGGTCCTGCTCGTCCGGGGACACCCGGGACCGCCAGAGCACGGTCTCGGAGGTCGGGTTCTGGCCCTTATGAATGGTGGAGGGCCGCCGGCCGCCGAAATCGCCGTCCGCGGAGCCCACCGCGATGCCCTTGCTGCCATGGATATAGCTCGCGTAGTAGTTCTGGCAGCCGTTGATGCAGCGCCCGTCGAAGTTGAACTTGGTCCCGTCGGCGTAGGTGTATTCAACCGCGTAGGTGTCGAGGTTCTGGTCTACGTAGGTGATGCCTTCCGGGCTCTGGCGATAGTGCCGGCCGCCCAGCGCCTGCGCCTTGACCGGCCAGGAGCCTTTCAGCCAACCCAGGTGGTCAATGATGTGAATATAGAAGTCGCTGTAGTTGCCGCCGCTGGCCCAGATGAAGCTGTGGAATCGCTGCACCTGGTAGAGCAACTCGCTGGTTTCTTTCGGCCGGGGCAGAGAGAAGAAGAATCCGATCGGTCCGTGCATCCGGTAGCCGCGCTGCAGAATCACCTCGCCGATCTCGCCGTCCTGGATGCGTTTGGCCAACTCCTGCAGCGGCCGATGGTGACGGGACATCAGGCCCACGCCGACCTTGAGATTCTTGGCCGAGGCCTCATCCGCCAGCTTGAACATCCGTCTGCTGGTCGGGCCGTCCACGGTGATGGGCTTCTCCATGAACACGTTGAGATTCTTCTGGATGGCGTAGGTGAAGTGTACCCAGCGGAACGCCGGCGGCGTGCCGAAAATCGCGATATCACCCGGCCGCAGGCAGTCCATCGCTTTCTTGTACGCGTCGAAGCCGACGAACTGCCGGCTCTTCGGCACCTCGACCTTGGCTCCGTGCCGCTCCTTGAGGCCCTTGATGCTGTTGTCCAGCCGGCCCTGGAACACGTCGGCCATGGCCACCAGCTTGACGGGCCCGCGCTTGACGTTCAGGGCATTCTCCGCCGCCCCGGACCCGCGCCCGCCGCAGCCCACCAGGGCGATCTGGATCGTGTTGTTTTCGCCGGCGTACATCCGCGGCGTGATCCCCGCTACGACCGCGGTAGCCGCGGCCAAGCCCGTGCCCTGCAAAAACGCACGCCGTGACGTGCCTCGATTCATGGCCTCGCTCATAGTGGGTCTTCTCCTAAAGATGATTACGTTGCATCACACAGCTGACGGGGTCCCCGGACGCACTCGCGCGTCCTGCGTCCCCACGATTCCTTCGCGGGCAGTTCCCCTGCCCCCGACCGGAAGTCCCTTGACCCCGGCGCTGCCATTATCCGCCGTCCCCCGTCTCACGACAAGCACTTTTTGCCCATCCCGTCCCATGGGGTGCGGCCGGCAGACAATGGCGGATTCACGTCCTGTTCGTAGGGCGAACGTCCCCGCTCGCCCCTGAGTCGTGCGTCCTCGCACGACAGTCCCACGATCGCACCATCCCCAAAGACGAACGGGGACGCTCGCCCCGCCAAGACCGCCACGAGCACCGCGGTAGTCACACCCGCACCCTCGTTTTGGGCTCAATCTCCCGAAGACCGCCGAGACCGCCAACCAGAAGACATGGCGGTCTTGCCCTGCGTCATCGGACTGGCTCTGTCCACCGGGGGCATACCGCCGCCTCCGGCCGGGTCACTGTCGCTGCACGGGCCTGTGGAAACCGGATGAGTTGCGGGTTGCCCGGTCAGGTTTGTTGCCAGGAGACAGGGCGGAGGTCCTGGATCTTGGAGTCGTCGAGCTCGATGCCGAAGCCGGGGCGGTCGGGCAGTTCCAGCGCGCCGTTCACGGGCTGGGGCGGGTGCTTCTCGAACTCGTACCAAGTCTGCATCTTCTGGATCAGGTACTCCACGAGGGGACAGACCTCCAGCGGCTGGCTGGCCACCACGTGCAGGGCCGCGTGCAGGCTGTGGCCGTGCGGGATGACGTGGACGCCGTGGACCGAGGCCAGAGTGCAGATCTTGATCAGTTCACTGACGCCGCCGCACCACTCCGGGTCGGCCTGGACCACCGCGATGGCGCCGGCTTTGAGGAACTCGTGGATGTCCCAGCGGCCATAGAAGTGCTCGCCTGTGGCGACCGGGATCGGAATCTCCCGGCTGAATTCGATGAAGGTATCCAGGTTGGCCGTCTGGAAGGGTTCCTCAATCCAGCGCGGGTGGTAGGCTTGTGCCCTCCGCGCCCAGGCCAGGGCGTATTGCAGGTCCCACTGCCAGTAGGCATCGAACATCAGGTCGACATCATCGCCCACCGCCTCACGGGCGAGGCGGACCACGTTGGCATCCTCTGCCACGCCCTGCGGCCCGAACCGCGGCCCCCGGTCGCGCACGAACCACTTCTGGTGCCGATAGCCCTGCTCCTTCAGTTCACGGGCCTTGGCCTGCAGGGCCGCCGGCTCCTGCGAGAAGCCCAGGCAACTGGCATACGCCTGTACGGTCTTCCGTGCACCGCCGAGCAGCCGATAAACCGGCAACCCGAAGAGCCGGCCGCGCAGGTCCCACAGGGCGTTGTCGATGGCACTGAGCCCGATGAGGTAGTGACTGCCGCGCGAGTGCCGGTCCGCCCGGAACATCCGGTCCCAATAGGCTTCACCGGCCAGCGGGTCCTGGCCGAGCAGCGAACGTTTGAAGAAACGCTCGACGAACAGGCCCGCCTCGTTGTCGATCGGGCCGTAAAGTCCGGCGCTGCCGCCGTCGGTTTGGATCTTCAGATAGAGGGCCCGGCGTTTGCTCTTGCCCGTCACCTGGAGGACCTGCACATCCGTCACCTTGAGATTGGATCGACGATCCGGCTGAGCCGCGGCGGCAAGTCCGGCCCAGGGGCCCAGCTGCGCGGCCATTCCCAACGTGCCCAGTCCTGCCACAAAGCTGCGCCGTGCCATTCTGTCGGTCATCCGCGTCTCCTTTCCACCGAACTCGTCACGTCAGATGCGTCTGCGTGCGCGATAGTATACGGTCGAACGCGGGTCATCGCCAGAATCCTTCCGGCCCCCAACCGAGCATCGCTTCCGCCGCTCCGTATGGGTGCCTATGATCGCGGTCCGCCGGCCGGAGCCGGTCATGGGGCGGCGCTGGCGTCCGTGGCCCGGAAGTCGACAGCCCACTGGTTGCCGCAGACTGCCTGGCCGTCCCGGGATGTGCCCATGGTCACGATCTGTCCTGCAGGCACCGGCAATCCGTCCGGGCCATGGGTCGAGCCCTGCCCGGCAAACGCATACCCCGGCTTCTCGGCCTGGATCTCATAGGTGTGGTCGGAGACCACGATGAAGGCATAGATGCCCTTCTCATCCGTCGTGACCGACACCTTCACCCCCTCCGGAGGCACGGGCGGCCTGGTCGTGGGACCTGTCGTGAGTCCGGGCTCGTCCGGGGGCAGGTCGGGCCGCGGGTCGGGCCGCCAGGGGAAAGTCAGGTCGGTATTGATGAGAGTGCTGACGGTCACGCCGGAGACCGGGTGACCCGCGCGGTCAAGCACGCGTCCACTGACGATTTCACCGGTGGCGACGGGAAAGACGTTGTAGAGGCATCCGCGGATGATGTTATAGGGGCCGGGGTTCCGGGAATCGACGTCGGGCAGATTGTACCAAAGGTCATAGTTGCCCGAGGCGCCGAGATTCAGATGGTGGTAGGCAGTCTCGAACCCGGCGAAGCCGATGTACCCGTAGCCGTCGACGATGGCGGCATGGGCGTTCTTCGTGTCTGTGTGACGCATGCCCAGGATCACCGGAAGCCGCGCATCCAGATTGGGATTCAGCATGCGGCGGAGTTGCTCGCCATCCATATTGGCATTGCTGCGTCCCTCGATCGCGTGGGCATAGCAGAACGTATGGAGCAGCGCGTTTCTGGCTTTCTCCAGGTTCGTGGCCGAGCCGTTGGCGGCGTACTTCATCCCGCTGGCGAGGCCGGCATCATAGCACAGGGCGCCGATGGCGTGCAGTTCGGCCGGCGCGGTGCTGCAATCCGGCATGAGCGCCAGGAGGTCCCACAGGTACTTGCCGCCGGTGCCATCGCCGCCCCGGAGGTGGTCGCGACGCTGCTCCACGCCATCGACAATGACCGGAAAGTCCATCACAGGGTTGCCGAGAAACGGGGCTCGGGGCGCCCGGTGGTACCGCATGACTTGCGCCATCGCAATGGCAACACAACCAGCCGGGTACTGGTAGGGAGTGTACAGGTTGTAGCCGCCGCGGTTGCAGACGCGTCCCTGGCTCCACGCGCTCTTCACCAGGGGCGCGACCCGAACGTCGCTGACGGCAGACAAGTCCGCGATCCGCAATTCCAGTCCCGGCGCCTGGGCCACGCTCCACAGGCGAATCCACTTCTCCCGGGCCCCGGGTTCTCCAGCTTGAACCGCGATTCCCGATCGCGCCGGGGCCGTTTGAACTGCGGCCGTGCGGGTGCTCAGGTCATTCGTCACCAGGGCACCCGGTAGATCATCAGGCGCCTCCCCGTACCCCCCTTCGGCCGCAAAGCCCACGATCGGCTCGACCTGGTCATCGGCCGAGACGATGACGTACCCGAACGGATGCAGGTACACGACATGGTAGATCGGGACGCCGGAGTCTTCCCGGAACGTCTCGGTGCGAATCACCTGGTTGCCCAGAGGTGTATCCAGCGGCTCGGTGTGGAAGCGGAGCCAACCGGTGACCGCCAGCTCGGCGTCACGGGCCGTGGTCGGAAGGGCCCACAGAGTACTGGAAAGAACGGATGGACACAAGATGGCGGCCAGGACAAGAAGTGCCTGTTTCATGCTTTCTCTGCTCACAATCTGGCAGCGGCAGCTGCGTTGATGACGAATTACCACCCCGAAGTGATTATGACGGAACAGGTCCGAAAAAGCAAACAGAAAAGATGCAGAAGAAGCGATGGCCGCGCATTCACAGGCCCAATGCTGGTGCGCGAAGCCAGGACCCCGGAGACGCCTCGGCCTCAGGGCAGCGAGACCACCTGCCAGCCTTCGGTGCCGAAGCGGATGTCCCGCTCGACGAACTCCCAGACGACCACTTTCTTGCCTGCCAGCAGGGCCGGCTTGCGCGC
This sequence comes from Planctomycetota bacterium, assembly GCA_025459125.1. Lineage (GTDB taxonomy): Bacteria > Planctomycetota > Phycisphaerae > Sedimentisphaerales > Anaerobacaceae > PLanc-01. The sequence goes on from JALORE010000007.1 coordinate 16,730, forward strand.
CAACTGCTGGCGAACCAGGGTCGACGCCCCGCCGTCGTTGACGACGGAGGTCAGGCCGAAGCCCAGGTTGCGGGCCAGGTGCGCAATGAAGCCGCTGCTGCCGGGCTCGTCCCGCTCGAAGATCCGCAGGAAGCTGTCACCCAGCACCAGGACTGGTGAGTTCGGGTCATCCACATAGGGCTTGCCTGTATGGGTATCGATCACCTGTGTACATTCGATGTGCTCGGGCTCGTAGAGCCGCAGGACCTGCGGCACACGCATCATCCGAAGCACGTCGCCATACCGCTGGAGAATGACGGCCTTCGTTTCGTACGTAACCGGCCCCTTCCGGACCCAGTCCGAATCGAGAAGCCTGCGCGCGACGACGTCCGCGGCCAGTCTCATGCCCTCCGGCGACCAGTGGCTGTCCTGGGCCAGATAGCAGCCGGCGCCCTCCGCTTCGCGGCCCTGGCCGTAGACGTTGAAAAGGTCCACGACCTCGACCCCGGCTTGCTGCAACTCCGCCAACACCTCTCGGGTCGTCGGATTCACGGGATCGGACTGAGCGCCGGCCCGGGCGCAGAGCAGCTCGGGATAGACGCTGGCTTTGTTGGGCGCGGGCATCACCAGGAGCTTGATGCCACGTTGGGCCAGGTCGTCGCGAAAGGAGACGATGGCGGTAATGACATCGTTGCGGCTCTCCATGCCGGGCGGCATCGTCAAGGCCGCAGGCCTTGGCGATGGCTTTGCACGGATGCCGGAGTCCACCCTCAAGCTGCGCTTGGGGGTGCCACCCGGAATCCTGCTTGTCAACGGGCAGGGCTCGACGAGGTACTGGACGGCTGGACGGTAGAAGAACCAGCCGCAGCGCCCCAACAAGGCTTTGTCGCCCGCGTCCTGGAGAGTGACAAAGCGGGCGCATTGCACCCAGGGTCGCACGGCCTGTGCGAGCCGGCAGCGGCTTTCCAGATCGTTCTCCAGCCGCCTCAGATTCGCGCGCGTGGGCATCTGCCGAAAGAGATCGGCGATCTGCGGCGTATCGCCCGCGCGCCATTCGAGCAGGACCTGACTCGGCGCGATGACGCCGATCAGGGCCAGGAAGATGGCCGTCAGGCAGATCCGTGGTCCGCGACCCGAGGTCACAGGGTGCTCCTAGAATTGAAAGTACAGAAACGACCGGAACGATTGCGCGAACAACGTCAACACAGAAAGCGCGAACAGGCCGGCCGGCACCAGGACTCTGGACCCGTCCAGCCGGCGGGTCCAATCAAAGCCTTGCACGGGCTGGAACACCAGCAGGCCGCACAGGGCCATGGCCAGGAGATGGCCGCGCGTATAGATGATGGCGCTCAAGAGCGTCGAGCCCCCTTGAGCGGTCGTCGGCACGAACATCAGGGTCAGCAGTCTCCCCGCCTCCGCGAGTGTCGCGGCGCGGAAAACCACCCAGCCGATCGTGACCAGAAAGAGCGTGGCAAGGATACGGACCGGTGTCGGCAGGCGCGCGTAAAGAGGCTTCCTGCCCAGGGCCCGCTCGATCACCAGCCACAGGCCGTGCCAGGCGCCCCAGACGATGAAGGTCCAGCCGGCGCCATGCCACAGGCCGCACAGGAGAAAGACGATCATCAGGTTGACATACGTCCGGCCGGCCCCGGCCCGGTTGCCGCCGAGCGGGATGTAGAGATAGTCGCGGAGCCAGCTCGACAGGGAGATGTGCCAGCGCCGCCAGAAGTCGCTGAAGCTCTCGGCCCGATACGGCGCATCGAAGTTCCGCGGGCACTCGAAACCCAGCATCAGTCCCAGCCCGATCGCCATCTCCGAGTAAGCGGAGAAGTCGAAGTACAACTGGAAGGTGTAAGCCAGGGCGCCGAACCATGCATCCAGCGTGCCGGGCGACGCGGCGGCAAAGACCGCGTCCGCCACCTGCCCCACGTCATTCGCCAGCAGGATCTTCTTCGCGAAGCCTAGCATGAACAGCGCCACGCCCCACGAGAACTTGTCCAGCGTGTGTGCGCGGGTAACGAGCTGCGCGGCAAAGGCGGGGACAGGCTCGGACTTGGGATCGGTGGTGCCATATCGCTGGATCGGTCCCGACAGAAGCTGGGGGAAGAACGAGACATAACAGGCGAAGTCCGGCAGCGACCGCGCCGGCGGCCGGCCACGGCAGGTGTCCACCAGGTAGCCGACGATCTTGACCGTGTAGAACGAGATCCCGACCGGTAAGGCGACACGCACCACCGGCAGCACGCCGGCGCCCGCGAAGGCAACCAGATCGTTGAGGATGTGCCCGAAGAATCCAGCGTACTTGAAGAAGCCGAGTACGGCCAGGCTCAGCGCGATTGCCAGACCGGTCAGCGTGATGCGGGACCTTGCGGCATGGGCCGCCACCATGCGGCGGGACAGCACGTAGTTGACCGCCGTCAGGGCCAGGAGCAGCGCGGCGAACCACGGGCTCACCCACGCATAGAAGGCGTAACTCGCCGCCAGCAGCAGGACGTTGCGTGCCACCAGCAACCGGCCCGGCAATGCATAATAGAACAGCAGCAGCGCGGGCAGGAAGTAGAAGAGGAAGATGTGCGAGGTAAATGCCATCGGCTACTTCGCGGCCCGGTTCGTCCAGACGGCCCAATAGATGGGATCGTTGACTTCGCCGAAGTACTTGTTGATGATCCCGCCCATGTAGTGGTCGTCGATGGGGACTTCCAGGGCCAGGCGATGGACGTCGCCGACGCGGAACTGCCTGACGTTGCCGCCGATCTGCTGGACGCGGGCATCCGCCACGCTGTCGCGCGGCTCGGCCGGGTTGTAGTGGCCGATGTAGATGGTATCCTGGTCCACTTTGCCCCGGTGGACCTGGAGCACCTTGTACTTCATGACGTGGGCGTAGTCGTACAGCGGATCGTTGATCAGGTCGCCCCGGATCTCCTCCAGTTGGGCGGTGACCTCGATACGGCCCAGAGTCGCGAGCTTGGCATCAGCGCTGACGTCCGCCTGACTGGGCTTCTTCGCGCACGCGGCGCCCGACAGGAGGATCAGGGACCATGTCAGTGTGAAAACGGTCTTCATTTCTGTGCTCCTATCTCAGCGTACGTCCAGCAGGGCTCCCAGCCGTCCACCAGTTGGAGCACCGGGGCGTCTTTGGCCTCGGGGTGGGCTTGGCGCAAGGCCGGACTCGGCCCCGCCACCGCCGGGGCATCGGCCGTCCGCATGACGCAGATGGGGGCGCCGGACTTCTCCGAGCCGCCGCCATCCTGGGGACAGCGGGTGAACAGCACATACTTGTCGTCGGGCGACAGGGCCCCGCCGTAGATGTGGAAGCCGTCCTCACCATAGATCAGCTTCATCTCCCTGCCGTCGCCGTCGCTCAGATAGAGCTGCGTGAAACCGTACCCCTTCTGGCCGGCGGCCCGGCAGGGAAAGATGAGGTGCTGCGAATCGTGGAACCAGTCGGGCGTGCAGCTCTGAAACTCGTGCACGATGTTGAGCGCGCCCGTTTGCGCGTGCATCCGGACCACCGTCCACATCATGCGGGCGTTGGCCACACCGCAGAACCACTGCCCATCCGGCGACCAGAAGAGCTGCTGATAAATGCCTTGGCGCGGCAGCTCGCGCACGACCTTCTTCGTCTCCAGATCCACGATCTGGATCCCCTTCTGGGTCAGGCAGGCGATCTGCTTGCCGTCGGGGGACCAGGAGGCCCAGGGGAACTCCCGGTCGCCACCGACCTGTACCGGCTTCGACCCATCGGGCTCGGCAATCATGAGGTTGCCCTGAAAACCCCAGAGGTCGTGATGGATCGTCGTGCCTTTCGCATAGCACCGATAAAGCAACTTCTTGCCGTCCGGCGAGAAACGCGGGCCGCCCTCTTCGCAGTCGGGCGTACCGGTGATATTGCGCCGGGCAGAACCGTCGGGCCGCATGAGGAACAGGTCCCATGTCCCGCTCTCGCCCCGCGACGCGTAAGCGATCCAGCCTTTGCCGCTCACTTCTCTGGCGAATTGGGCCACCTTGTCATCGTGAGCACCCAAGGCAACGGACGTCACGCACCAGCCCATCGCCAGCGCCGCGACACCGAGCACGCGTGTCGTCATATCGAGACTCCTTATCCTTCCTGCGCCTTAAGCCGGCCGGGGGAACTGCGGGACCTTCATGAACTCGCCGCCGTGCAGGGCGGACTCGTGCGCGACAATTCCCGGCACGGTGTAGGCCAGGGCCTCGTAGATATCCACGGTCGGCCGGCGGCCGTGGGTCAGGGCGTCGATGAACTCGTGGGTCAGGAACGTGTGGGAACCGTGATGGCCGCTGTCATGGCGCAGGGCTTCCGGCAGCATCTCGGTCTTCCACCAGGCGGGTTGTTCGTATTTCTCCAGGGCGGGCAGGTCGCGCACGAAGCCCGCGTCGTCCTTCTCCTTGCGTCCCTCGGCCGAGCGAACGATCACCGGTTCCAGGCCGTTCGGCTCGCCGCAGTAGAAGCTCATCCGATTGCCGATCCACTGGGCCCGCTCGGTGCCACGGTGGGCACCCTTCCACCACACGTTGCAGCGGAACGCGTGGCCCCGATCCGTCCTGAACATGGCCGACTCGTTCCAGAACGGGTTCTTATAGACGTTGTCCTTGCAGATGGGGTCATCGTCACCCCAACCATGGCAGACGGCCTCGGTGAGCCGTTCGCCGGTGATGCCCACCAGGAAGGCGGTGCAGTGCGTGGGGTAGTGCATGGGGGCCAGGCCGTGGCGCCAGGTGCGCTGTCCTTTCTCGAAGTACAGCGATTCCAGCCCCGCGTGCTGGTACTCTGCTTCCGAGTAGTAGATCTCGCCGAACTTGCCCTGCTCGTGGAATCGGCGGACGGAGATCGTCGGTTGCTGGTAGTAGCTGGTCTCCGCCATCATGTAGGTCAGGCCGTACTTCTTGACCGTGTCGAGGAGGCGCTGGGCCTCGGCGACGCCGCCGCCCAGGCAGGCGGGCACCGCGGAGATGGCGTGCTTGCCGTGCTTCATGACTTCCGCCACGTGCTTGACGTGGTTGGGTCCTTCCGTAAAGACCGCCACGGCGTCGATGTTCTTGTCCAGCACCAGCTCTTCGAGCGAGTCGTACGACTTCGTGCACTTGTACACGCGCATCAGGCCCTGGCGTCGCTCGGGCCGCAGGTCGCTGACCGCCTCGACGATGCAGTCCGGGTGCTCGTGCCACTGGAAACTCGTGCCAAACCCCCCGCCGACGACGCCCACGCGGATCTTCTTCGGCGCCGCGTTCACCGCCAGGGTCGAATACAGCGGCAACGTCGCCCCGCCGACCGCGACACCGGAGAGAAACTGTCGCCGCGACAAACCATCTGCGGGCATACTGGAATTCCCGGTCACCATCATGCACCTCCCGTCACTCAAGCAATCATGATTGGAGTACTGATTCCATCATTCTATTAGCTACCAGAGGAGCCCGGAGAATACAAGGACCAGCGCCGCGATGATCGCAACGAACAGCCCCCACCACAGACACACGCTCGTATACCAATGGGTCCCAAGCTGGCCAAAGATATTCAACTTCCGCCAGTTGATCGTCAGCTCGTCGGTAACCTGGCTGGGATCGGGCCGTCCGGTGACCAGACTGATGCCCGTGCAGACCAGCATGCAGATGGCCCAGTTGAGGGCGGCCTGCATCTGGAACGGCTCCAGCCACGCCGGGTGCGCGGGCACGAACTGCACGTACATCTTCAGCAGGATGCCCAGGATGAACCCGAGAATCACGGCCAGCGTGGCCCCCGGCCCGTTGATACGGCGGGACAGAATCCCCAGCAGGAACACCGCCGCGAAGGGTGGGGCGAAGAACGCGTAGAGGGATTGGATGTAGAGAAACAAGCTGCCACCCAGACGGCCGATGAACATACCGAGAACGGCGGCGATGACCATTACCACCACCGAGGACAGTCGCCCCACACGAACCAACTGCCCTTCCGAGGCGCCGCGGTGCAGGGTCCGCTGGTAGATGTCTACTGTGACGATCGTAGAGGTCGAGTTCAGCACGGCGCTGACCGTCGACTGGATCGCACCGAAAAGAGCCGCGAGAAACAGTCCCCGCAGCCCCACGGGAACGATGCTCTGCAGCATGGTGATATATCCCTTGTCCGCCTGGGGGCGGATCTGATCCCATGGCAGCTTCATCACTTCCGGGTACCGCGCGAAAAGGATCAATCCCGGCAGTACCACAATCGCCGGCAGGATGATTTTCATATACCCTGCCAGGACAATGCCCATGCGCGCGTGGTACATATCCTTGGCGCCGAGGACACGCTGGATCATGAACTGGTTGATCACGTTGTACCAGATACTGACGGAGAAGATCATCATGATCAGGCCCGGCCAGGGCGTCAGCTCGTGTGTGACCGGTTGAATGACCGAGAGGCGGTTGTAATGACTGGCTTGCACGATGTGCGGCGCATTCTGCCGGACGACTTGGGCCCAGACACCATCGTGTGCCTGGTTGCGCTCCAGCATGACCCGGAATCCCTCGATCAGCGAGTGCGCATCGCCGGAGAGCATGTCCAGGCCCAGGATCGTCACCATCAGCCCGCCGGCGATCATGATAATCACGGTCAGGACGTCCATCCAGGCCACGGACCGGAGGCCCCCGTAGACGGCCCAGCCGCCGGAGACCAGGGCCAGAATGACGACGGCCAGCCGCAGGTCCCAGCCGAAGAGCTGATTCAACGCCAGCCCCCCGCCGTAGAGGACCGCGGCCAGGAACGCGACCACGTTGCTGATGACCGTGACGTAGGCGAAGAACTGCCGGACCGTGGCATTGAACCGTCTTTCGAGAAACTCCGGCGTGCTGAAGACCCGCGCCGCCAGCAGAAAGGGGATGAAGAACCAGATCAGCAGGGTGAAGGTGGCGACGTTGGCCCACTCGAACATGGCGGGCGCGATGCCGTAAATGAACGCGGCCCCGATCATGGCGATGAAGTGCTCGCTGCTGATGTTCGAGGCGATGAAGGAGCTGCCGACGACGTACCAGGGCAATGTCCGGCCGGCCAGGAAGTAATCGGCCGAGTCCCGCTGCTTCTTTCTGCCGAACCAATAGCCGATCAGGCACAGGCCCAGGAAGTAGGCGCCAAAGGCCAGGTAGTCCAGCAAGTGCAGCTCAAACGATGCATAGCCCTTCACGGAACCTCCTTTCGACCGGAGGCGGAGTCGAGTAAGCGCATGGCGTTGCCCTGGAATACATCCGCGATGTCTTCCGGCATCAGTCCGGTCGCCTGGGCCGCCCGGCGGAAAGCCTCGATCTCCTCATAGAGGAAGAGGGTGAGGGCCTCCGCCGGCTCGCCCTCCGCCTCCCGCATGTGCGGGTCGCCCCAGACGTCGCCGTACCGACCTTTGGGCACGAGGTTGACGTAGTTGCCCCGTTCGCAGATCCGGCGCATCCGCATCCTGGTGATCGGCAAATCACTGCCGAAAAGAATCCGTCGCGGCCCGACCGCCCGAATGAGCTGCTCGAAGATGGCCGCATTGGTATTGGCCGAGATATCGAACCAGAGGCGTTTTGTCCCCCGCAGAACGGTGAAAGCGTCGCCGACATCCTCCGGGCAGTACGCCCGGCCCACGTGGGCGATGATCACCCGCGCGTGGGGATACCGCCGCTCGATCTCCAGCAGGTCCGCGAGATTCACCGGGTCGCGGAGCCGGGCGGAGCGCGGAATGTGCAGCATGACAATCCAGCCGTGCTCGTTCAGGACCTCCAGTTGCTCGTGCGGCAGAAAATCGAAGATCCGGATCTGGTCCACGGGTATTCCCGCGGGAGACAAGGTCAGGTAAACCTTGGCACCCAGGAACCCGCCCGTGAGAATCTCCCGCTCGAATCTCTGCGCCGACCATTGCGGTGAGGCGAAGACCAGGGCCGGAAAGCCGTGTTCCCGCGCCGCGCGGCTGACGTAGGCATTGGCGCTCGCGAAGTCGTCCGCGCGCGCTTCCAGAAACGAGAACATCCACGGCTGCACGGATTTGCCCGGAAAAAGCAGCCCATACGTCGCGACCAAATCCTCAATCGGGTTCTGCGCGGCGACGCGCAGCGGCCATGTCACGGCCCGGCCCGTCGGCGCGGCCCGGCGAAAGTCCTGGAGCCAGACGTGGGTATGAACGTCGCTGATCCGGTCGGGAACGAAATCCTTGATCCGTTCCTGATAGAACCTTCGATCCACGTGGTTGACTTCGAACAGCCGCGTCATAGCGCTCTACTTCCCCGTCTGCAACAGCCGCCGCAGGCGTCGGATGAATTCATCGACCACTGCCCGCTCCAGGCACAGGGCGAACTTGCAGAGAATCGTGCTGTGGCCGGCGTGATACGCGTGAACCCGCAGCCACAGACCGCTCTCGACACATTTCTTGTGAAAGGCCAGGGCATCATCCACCTGGCGGAACTTCAGGCCCGTCAATGCACGGTGGCCATGCACGGCGGCGATCCGGTCGGGGAACTCGGCCGCCAAGTCACCAAGCCGCTGGTAATAATACTCCTGTGTGCCGTCGATCTCGGAGCCATGCCGTTGCAGGAGCTCGATGTTGGCCAGGGCCACCAGTGCCGCCAGGGCGGCGTTGCCGTTCGTGCTGATCGCGTCGTACTGGGCCAGCACATCCAGCTCGCGACGATAGATGATACCCGAGAGCGGATGCAGGCCGGCGCTCATGCCCTTACCAACGACGACAATGTCGGGCACGATGTCGCACTGCTTGTACATGAACAGGTCAGATGTCCAGAAGCCCGTCTGGATCTCATCGATCGCCAGGAGCGCCCCGACCCGGCGGACCAGCTTCCGGGCGAGCTGAAGATACTCGGGCTGGACCCGGATGGCCTCGCGGTTCATCATGATCGGCTCCGCCCAGAAACCGGCAATCCGGTCCTGGTGGCGGGCGATGACGCGCTCCAGCTCGTCACCGTCATTCGGCTGAACCGCCACGACCTCCAGATTGCGGAGGTACGAGCCCCACATGCCGCGCAGGTACTGGGAGAAGAAACCCGTGCCGTGATAGTTGCCGTCGAGCACGATAAAGATCGGCGGTCCGGGGCGCCGGGTCCGCTCGTGGTGCATCAGCATGATCTTCAGCGCCGCCTCACACGCGACCGAGCCGGTGGCGGTCCCGAGCAGGACGGTGTTGAGCCGGGTCTTCGATTCCATGACTCGCGCGAAGTCCCCCTGGCGCAGCTCCGGCAGGTCGGGATTGGCGGCTTCGACGAGCTTCTGGGCCAGTCTCTTGACCGGCCACTGCGGGATGTTCGAGTGATTGTCGGGCACGATCCCGGCGGCCAGGCCGTCATGAATCACCTGGGTCAGGACCGGATGGTCGTAGCCCCAGCTCATCTGGTAATGCCCGGCCGTGCAGTCGAGGAACAGCTTGCCCTGCTCGGTGACATAGAACAGTCCCCGGCCCGCGAGCAGATCGTCCGTCTCGGCCGGCGTACCGCCGCCGTAGGACTTCTGCATTACGGCCTTGGTGATGGTCCTGGCTGAGGCCATTCCCGCCACCGTCTCCCCGATCCGCCCGAGCAGTTGCTCGTCATTGTGGCTGTCGAGAAAGACCTTCGCCTGGGACATGGCCCGGCAGACCTCTGCCCCCAGCGGACCCGCCAGATCGTTAATCGTCATGCTCATAGAAACCCTCTTTCCGGCTTGGCTCAACTTGGTTCTCATCGAGGTAACACCGCGACGCCTCCAGCCGGGTGGCATCGTCAAGGCCGAAGGCCTTGGCGATGGTCGTACGTATCAGGAAAGCCGCCATCGCCAAGCTGCGCTTGGCGATGCCACCCGGGCGTGTTACTCGGCCTTGAACCATGCTCTTTTCCCTGTCTTCCCGTGGCACCCACGGCGTTACAACTGCCGGTACACCCATCCAGCCAGTCGGCACACGTTCTCCAGCACCTCGACCGGCGCCCCGGGGATCAGGGCCAGATGGTGACTGCCGCCGGCATACGCATAGGCCGTCAGCAGATCGTTCACGCTGCCGGCATCGGGCCTGAAGACGCCCCGCGGGCCGTCGATCTTCGGCAGATGATCGTCTTCGATCCTGCCGCTGACACTTACCAACTGTCCTCTTCCTTCCGCCGTGGAATTCAGGTTGACCAACGTCACCGGCCCCGGCTCGAATTCGAAATCGACAATCGCAAACTCGGCCGCGTGTCGATCGGTGAACTTGCTGGCCAGCAACCGCGGCTGGGCCCGCGCCATCGCGAAGTTGCCTTCGCCCCAGTGCTTCAGCAGCAGCCGGTCGTCGTCGTGTCCAATCGAGAAGATCTCACTGAAGCTGGCCACGCCGCAGCCCTGCTGCAGGCCGCGGACCAGGAGCGCCGTCACCCAATCCCCCTCGCCGGCGTAGCCGAATCCGTCGCGCAGGAGCAGCGACGCGGCCACGTGCAGGCCGTCGGCCACCTGCGGGTCATGGCACAATTCGAGGAAGTTCAAGCCACAGGCGTGACTGTCCACCTGCTCCAGCAGCATTCGCAGCGCCGCCTCACCCCGGCCGGTCTTCGCCAACAACGATGGATCCATCGCTCGTTCGATCGCGAACGTTTGCCGGTAGCGCGCGACACATTCGGCTACCTGCTCCTCGGTAACCTCCGCCATCAGATCGGCGAGTTCCGGGGTCACGACCACCTCGGGCGCGATCCCCAGACGAAGGAGGAACTCATCATTTCCCACCTGCAGATCGAGCATGTGCTCGAAATGGCCACCAACCTGGACCGGGTTGGCCATCTGCAGAGAACGGATGATCCGCCCTGCCCGGGCCCAGTGCTGCAGCCGGTCCGCGAAGTCCGGCTGCTCGTAATGGCCATGGATCACGCCAAACGGCCTGGCTCTCTTGCCGAGCACATTGGCGAGATCCTGGATGCCATGGACTCCGTGATTCAGCTTGACGGCCTCGGCGTCATAGCCGTCCGGCTCGAGCTTCAGAACGCTCTGCATGGGCCACAGCAACACCGGGACGGGCGACGGGACCAGCGCCGGGACGAGAACGCCACTGGGGCAGTAAGGCGCCAGCGCGACCAGCAGGAGATCCACCCCTTGGCCGGCCAGTTCAGCGCAGGCGGCCGTCACCTGTTCGGGAAGACTGACGGCGGGACTGCACAGAACATCCAGTTGGGCGCCTCCCAGCCGGTCCGCCACCCGGCGCGCCAGTTGCTCCAGGGCGCGGTCGATGTCGGACCAGAGCCGGTGGTACAAATCGGCTACCGGGAGCAACATCCCAACCCGAAGTCGGTCCGACGAGGCGGTCACGTCTGCATCCTCCTTTCCAGCAGGGGCTTCTGGCAGTCACGATACCAGGTCTGATACCGCCGGGCCTGGCGCGGCGCATAGGTCCGGACCGCGGCGGTGTTCGGATATCGTCGCGGCGGCGTTGTACCCAACACAGCCTGGAGAGCATGCAAGGCCGCACCGTAAGCCGTGAAGCAGGGGTAGTCAACCGCCTCGACGACGAGACCGCAAGTATCCGCGATCACCTGTGGCCAGAATCGGCTCTGCATCGCGCCGCCGGCGATGACGATCTTTTCCAGGCCGCCTGCCCAACATCGTTCCAGCGCCCAGGCCACCACCGAACCTGCCCATTCCATGTACCGTCGCACGGACAGCGGCGCATCCGCCGCCGGTTGAACCACGCCCAGGTCGACATCTGCGGATACCGCCTCCTGCGGCGTATCCAGGTCGGCGAGCCCATCCTCCACCTGGGCCCCCGTCACTCCCAGGCGGTGAACCAACCGGTCGAATCCCGCGCCGATCTGCCCAAGCGTGACAATGAAACCATAGCCGTCCGGCTGCAGATCCCGGCCGGGATGGATGAGGAACCGGCGGTCGTCGAACCGGGGTCGGCCGGTCCGGCCGTTGATTACCCAGGCGGTACCCGTGCCCAGCATGACGCTCTTATCTTTCTCCAGGCCGGCCGCCATGAGCGCCGCGTACTGATCGTGCGAGCCGGTCACAAGGGTCATCTTGCCCCACGCCGTGCCGAGACGCTCTGCAACGATCCCCGCATGGGGAACCACCGGCGTCAGCCACTGGTCGCGCATGCCCACCCAGGCAGCAACGTCAGGGCTCCACCGCAGTCCCTGGAAATCCGCCAGCCCGGTGATCTGCGCACTTGTGATATCCGTGGTAACCGTGCCCGTAAGCTGGGCATAGATAAAATCAGGGACAGTGGCGATCCAGCGCGTATCGCCCGGGACTTGCCGTCGGTCTACCATCTCCTTGAGTTTGCACGCGGCCAACCAGCCATGCGGCGGCCAGCCGGTCAAACGGTAGTAGGTCGCCGCGCCAAATGTCTCGATCAGATCCCGTACGGTGTTCTCCCGGGCCAACGCGGTCCAGCCACACGCAGGACAGACGGGTTGGCACTTGCCATCCACCAGCACGAAGCTGCCCCCCTGCCCGGTAACGCTGCACACGATCTCCTCGCCCGCCCACCGGCCGCCGGACAGGAAACGCTCCATCGCCTGGCAGAAGTGTTGATACCAGTACACCGCGCCCGGCTCGGGGGGCGCTGCGCCAGCGGCTTCGTCCAGCACCTGTCCCGTGCGATCGACCACGACCGCCTTGGTGGTGGTTGTCCCAATATCGATGCCGCAGAAGATCATGAGAACGGACCGTCAATGCATGCCATATCATGTGGGCCCCAGGCGTGTCACCGTCGACAACTGAATGACGGCGCGGAGCAGGCCCGGGTTGCGGTCGGCGTGCTGAACCTCCAGCGTTTTGACGCCTCCGGCCAGATCCAGCGCCTCCAGTTCCCGGAGAAAGGCCACCAGATGCGCGTATGTGACGCCGTCCAACCGCACCTCGACGACGGTTTCCTGGTAGCGATTGTCGATCGCCGTCGTCGTCGGTTTCAAGGACAACATATTCTCGGGCACGCCGCTGGCCTGTCGAATCCGCGAGAGACTGGAGAGAATCCGTCGTCCCTCCTGTTGCGGCCCGATGAGGGACCGCAACTGGTTGGCCTGCGCCTCCAGGCGTTGGTAATCGAGGCTCTTCTGCCGCAGTTGGCCCAGGATGTCCCGCTTGTCCGTGACCACGCGGCGGAGCGTCACGATTCGCTCCCGCACCGGGCGGACGACGAACTGCAGCACGAGGAGCAAGCCGAGAATGCCGACACTGCCGATGATAACGATCTTCTCTCTTCTACTGAGCTGCATGAATCACCCGGTCTTTACAGAAATCAGGAGCCGGAATTCGGGGCGCTCATTGCCACGACTCTGGGCCATATCCTCCAGCTCGACGGAACCGAACTCGGGGACCTGCCGCAAGGTGTCCAGGAACTGGTCAATGGCCTCGAAGGAGTCGCCCGTTCCCGCGAGCTGGATGGTCCCCTCCCGGATGGAGAACGACGAAATACCGATCCGCTTGTCCGACGCCATGCGCTCGCTCAGAAGGTGCAGCATGCGCAGCGGCGAGAGGCGTTTGCCCACGACGGCCGCCAGCCTGTCATGTTCTTTCTGCAGCGACTGCAAATGCTCGGTCGTCTGCGCCAGCTCGTTGACGACCTTCTTCTCTCCGGGGAACGTTTCCAGGAAGACCGCGCGAATCTCCCGGGTGAGCACGGCGCGCTGCGTCTCCAGGGCACAGAGTCCGCGCCAGGCTTGAACGCCCAGCAGCACCACAACCGCCAGCAGGAGAACCCCAAACACGGAGACCGCCCGCCTGGCACGGGACTTGTCCGCCCGGTCCACCTGGGAACTATCCGCGCTCAGGAAATTCAAGACCTTCCCGGTGCGGTCCAGGCCGAGGAGAGCGAGTCCCAGAGCAAGGGCGAATCGGCCGTCGAGCTCGGCGGCCGGTGTGGAAGACACCGGCAGGGAGCCCAGCGCCCGGACGGCATAACCGGTCGCCTGGGACAAGCCGCCGGCCAGCTCACGCACGAGTTCAGCCGGTCCGCTCAAGAGGATCTCCACCGGCTGCGGCCGCGGTCCGCCCGGCGTTCTCCGCAACGTCAGCTCGATTTCGCGGGCGAGCAGTGCGTTGATCGCCGCCGCATTTCCCGTACAGGCCATATGCCGGGCACAGAGGATGGTTTCGCCGTGCGACAGCCCCAGCACCATCCGGCGGCCATCGGCATGGACCGACACCACGAAGGTGTCGGGGTCGGCAGGCCTCACCAGACGGGCTACCGCCTGCAGGGCACACACATCCGTCGAGCACACCGAACACCGGCAACCTGCCTGACGCAGAGCGCGGGTCCAGGCCTCGATCTGGTCCCGGCTGACCGCCGCGATCAGGTACTCGTGCCGGTTCTCCTCGACCGATCGCCGGCTGCAGATGTCTGCGACCAGGTCATCGAAGGACAGCGGCAGATCGTCCTCCAGCTCGAATTTCAGCAGCCGCCGCACATCCTCCGGATTGGCCACGTCGGTCCGCAGGTGACTGAAAAAGACCTTCTCGTAAGGCAGGCCGATCACCACGGCCGTCTGGGGCCCGGCCTTGGTCTTCCGCAACGTCTCGACCAGCAGCCCATCGGTCGTCGGGTCATCGCCCGCGGACGCGCGGCCGCTCCCCTCCACCGCCTGCATAGCCAGCACGTGAAGCTGGCCGTGCCGGCGCGAGACGTGCACGAGTGCGATCCCGTGGCTGCCCAGATCGATTCCGATGGCGCTACTCATTCCACCATTCCATCATTCCATTCGTCTCTTCCAACACTCCAGTCTTCCGGCACTCCAATTCATCACATCTCCCAACGCATCAGGGGAGTCACCCGTCCGCCGGCAGCATCCTTGCGAACGGCCAGGCGCACGGTCCGCACGCACTGCCCCACCACCCCGCGCGCGGTCATCGTGTAATATTCACCGCCCGGACGTACCGTGGCCATCGTCCGGATGACGCGGAGCACGTCCGGGGTCATCCCCGGCACCTGTGTCAACTCGTCGAGGGTCCGGTATGGGCGGTTCCGGACGATGCTTTCCGCCAGGGGCAGATCCATCTGTTCCGAGAGCGTTTGCAGCACCGGAATCGAGGCATCATTGATGTTCACCATGCCGTCCCCGTAGACCGTCAGGTACTCGCTCATGCCCGGCAGCGGCGCTTCCCGCCCGGGGTCGGTTCTCCCCGAGAAGATCTCCCGGGTCATCCCCTTGACGAGCAGCAGCTCACCCACGGCATCCAGCGGCCGGTTCTTACAATAATACGGCTTTTCCAACTCCCGGTAGTACTCGCTCTCCGCGCCGGCGTTGGCGCCCTGGACAAAGGGCAGAACCGTGACCTGGTCATCGAGATCGATCCAGTCGATGATCGCGGCCACCAGGCCATAGCTGATCCGATCTTCGGGGCCGCGCTGCGCGTTGAGCACGTCGATCAGACGCAGCATCTGATCGATCCGCGACCGCACCGGTTTCCCGTCGGGCCCCACCAGGCCGTTGACGTTCAGCTTGCCTCGTTCGCCCACGACGGACGTCGTACAGTGCCCTACGCCCACGGTCAGCGGCACTCCTCCCGAGAGGATGCCGGCCACCTTCTCGTCGGTCCAGAGACCGCCGTACTGCTCCAGTGCGGCTGTGGCCACCGCCAGACCGGCTTGGGCACAATACAGGGCCTGGTACGAGCTGAGCGAGTTTTCCGCCAAATGATACCCCAGACGCACATCGTAGGCGAATTCAAAAATGACGGCGGTCAGAACCGCGATCACCAGCAGCACGATGATCAACACCATGCCGGATTTGTCCGGCTTCGAAGGATAGCGCGTACGCGTGGACTTCGCTCCCTGCATCTAACGCCTCCGATTCCTGTCGGCTTTCATCGGGACCCGGGGCGCGCCGGCCGCCGGCGGAGGCGTGCTGCAGCCGATCGGAGCTACCGACGTAAAGCCGAGCAGGCGGCCATCCTGCTCGGATTCCAGCTCCAGCCTGATCCGCACGGCCCGCGGCAATCGTCCCACCGCGTTCGCGTCCCACTCGGTCCGCCAGTCGGTACCGTTGAAGTACTGTAGTTCCAGGTCCCGCACGTTCTCCAAGACTACCTGCCAGTCCCTATCGTTTTCGGGGCCGCGCCGGCCGTAGACTTCCTCGCGGACCAGCAAGGCCCGTTGCCAGGCATCGAGCTTATAAGAGACCATCGCCAGTCCACCCGGGTCGGAGGTCCGGCTCAGGTTGTTGCTGGTCGTCACGAATTGCACCAGGGCCTCGTCGAACGACGAGCCGCCGCCCCGAAAGAAGCAGGTCCCCCCCTGCGACACTACCGGCCGGGCATCTTTCTGGTCTGAGAAGGACGGCGGGGCTTGGGCGACCACGCGGCCGCCATAGCTGCAGCGGATCTGTCGCGCCAATCGCTGAACGAAGAACCGGCCCTTCTGATCGAGCGTAATCCCCGGCTGCAAACCGGCCACGGTGCCGGTCACCGCCCGGTAACTGCCGTAAACGGCGCTCAGGATCAGGCCGAGCACACACAGGGAGATCAACGTCTCCAACAGGGTGAAGCCGCCCTGCGTCCGTCGTCCATTGCCCTGTCGTTTCTCCATCGTCAATCACTCCCGCCGTGGGGCCGTCACAAAGGCGAGCGCACCGGCGCGGCTGTCTGAGGACCGCTCTGGGGCCCTTCCTCGTCGATCCGCATCTGCCCTGCGGTCACGTGGGCGGCGCGGATGAAGGTGTCGAGCGTGACCATCCCGTCCCGGCCGCCGTCCTGCCAGGCGACCTCCACGTGAACCCCGCGCAGGCCGATCAGCGACACCGATTCGGTCTCAGGCGGGCGTGCTTCTGTCACCACCGCCTGCCAACGGTAGACCATGCCGTCGTTGGCATCTTCAATGCGCCCGCCGGTTGTGCCCAACTCGGGAACTTCCTGCGCCACGATTTCGGCCAGCCGGTTCTGCGCCAGAACCGTGGCTCTGACCCGGTGGAAGCTCGAATCGACCGTACGGATACTGATAACGTGCAGATGAATCAGCGGCACGAGCGCCAGGAGCACCACGCACAGGGCGATCAGGATTTCCAGGAGCGTGAAGCCCGGATATCCCCGTGCTATCGACATGGTTATGAATCGAGGACGCAAGCGGAACACACCTATCCGGCGGAGCGAGCGCCGATCACATGGACCTCATCGAACCCGGCGCCGATCACGACGCGCACGGTCTGTCCCTCCGGAGAAATCAGATACAGGGTCACCGGGTCGCATCCGCCATCCGGGCTGAACTGAGCCACCACGCGGTTGGCCCGGTCCCACTCCTGTCCCAGGCACTCGACACTTTCCAGGCTAACGTCCGCGCCAAGCCGCCCCCGCAGGTCCACGGCAGGCCGGCTGGAAACGGAGGCGCCGCCCTCCTGCCGCCGCGCGATCCAGTAGTCCCCACTGTCGGCATCCACGAAGAGTACGAAGGCGGACTCCGTCGTCGCGGCCAGTTCCCGCGCGTGGCGGACCAGCCGGGCGAGCTTTCTGCCGCTGCGCCAGGGCTCCGGCTCCTGCAGCAGCAGACCGCCCAGACGCGGGAACACCAAGGCCCAGGCGATCCCCAGAACCGTCAGAACCACGATCAACTCGAGGAGCGTGAAGGCCCGTGCCGTCCGGCCGGCGTCGGCGCTACTGCTCTTCCAGGTTCCAACTCTCGATGTCCGCATTGTCGCCGGTGCCGCCATCTTCCCCATCTCGGCCGTAGGATTCCAGATCGTAGTCATCATGCGTGCCCGGCTGGATATAGACGTACGGATGGCCCCAGGGGTCCTGGGGGACCTTGCCGCCCTCGATGTAGCCACCCGGTCGCCAGCCTTTGAGACCGGAGCTGCTCACCAGCACTTCCAACCCTTCGGAGGTGTTCGGGAACCGCCCTGTATCCGTCTTGAAGAACGCCAGGGCCGACTGCAGATTGCGAATCTGGACCCTGGCCTTCATCCGCCGCGCCTGCTCGGGCCGGTCCAGGATCTTCGGCATCATGATCGTGGCCAGAATCCCCAGGATCACGATCACCACCATCAGCTCGATCAGGGTGAAGCCCGACGAGAAGCGTTGTCCCCGCGCACTGTCCAATCTCCGCATGGCCCGGTCTCCTAAGCAATCGCTTGGTTAATCTCAAAGATCGGAAGCAACATCGCCAACACGATGAAGCCGACGATTACGCCCAGAACCAGAATCAACAGAGGCTCCAACAGCGACGTCAATGTGCCCAAGCGGGCCTCCACATCGCCCTCCAGCAAATCAGCGATCCGGGCGAGCCCGTCCTCGACGGTCCCGCTCTGTTCCCCGATGGCGATCATGCTGACCACCAGCGGCGGGAAGTATCCGCTTTGGCCAAGGGATTCCGCGATCGTCGCACCGTGGCTGACCGCTTCCCGGGCGTCCGCCGCGGCCTGCCGGATCATGACATTGCCGGCCACGTGCTCCGACAGCCGCAGCGCCTCGACAATCGTGACGCCGCTGGCCAGCAGGACACCCAGCGTACGAGAGAAGCGGGACAGCGTCACCTTGAGCATCACGTCGCCAAACAGCGGGCAACGCAGCTGGAAGCGATCCCAGAACTTGCGGCCCGCCGGGGTTCGTACCGCGTACACGCCGGCGGCCGCCAGGCCCACCAGGCCGATCACGAAGACCCACAGATAACGCGCCGCCACATCGCTCGTCTGGATCAATACGATCGTGGGCCACGGCAATCGCATCTTCATTTCCAGGAAGAGCTTGGTTACGCTGGGCAACACGAAACTCAAGATGAAGACCACCACACAAGAGCCCACCACCACCATGAAGATGGGATACGCCAGGGCGCTCTTGACTTTGTTCATCAACTTGGCGCGTCGCTCGAACAGGTCCGCCAGTTGGGTCAGCACGTTCTCCAGGGTTCCGGCCGCCTCGGCCGCCTCCACCATGCTGACATAGACCGGGGGAAACACCGACGGATGATCCGCCAGGGCCTGCGCCAGGGCGGCGCCCTCGTTGACCCGGTCTCGCACCTGGGCAAAGATCCGGCCCAGGCGGTTGTCGCCCAACTGCTGCACGAGAGCCGACAACGCCCCCACCAGGGGCATGCCGGCCAGCAGGATGACCGACAACTGGCGGGTGGCGGTGGAGAGGTCGCGTACACTGATCCGGCCGGTTCGCCAGCGCCGCGGGGTGGCTTCGCTCTGCGTCTCGGACGGCCGCTCGACCAGGTCGCGGATATGGAGGCCGGCCGCGCGCAGCCGCCGGCGGGCCTCGCCCAGCGACGGCGCATCCACCACGCCGCGGGACTCGCGACCCGTGTTGTTCACCTGGGTGTATTCAAACAGCGCCATGACCTCGGCTTACCTCTAGCCTTCCGACGTATCGTCCTGTGTCACCCGGAAGACCTCCTCCCGGGTCGTCACGCCGTGGGCCACCTTGCACAAACCGTCGTCGCGCAACGTGCACAGGCCCTTGCGGAGCCCGGCCTGCTTGATGGCATGGGCCCGCGCATTGGTCTGAATCAACTCTCGAATCTCATCGTCCAGGACCAGCAACTCGAAAATGCCGGTGCGGCCCCGGTAGCCCGTACCGCTGCAGTTCGGGCACGGGTCAGTGCCCGGGTCCAACGGGGCCCCGGCGTCCGGGGACGGCGACTCCGCCACCGCACGCCGGCACTGGGAGCACACCCGCCGCACCAGTCGCTGCGCCATAATAGCCAGCACGGAAGACGAAACCAGGTACGGCTCGATCCCCATATCGGTCAGCCGGGTAATGGCGCTGGCGGCATCGTTCGTGTGCAGCGTGCTGAAAACAAGGTGGCCCGTCAGCGCGGCCTGGATCGCGATCCGGGCCGTCTCCAGGTCCCGGATCTCCCCGATCATGATGATATCGGGGTCCTGCCGGAGAATGTGACGCAGGCAGGCGGCAAACGTCAGGCCGATCTTCGGCAGAACCTGGGTCTGGCTCACGCCGGCCAGGCGATACTCGATCGGGTCCTCCACGGTCATGATGTTCTGGCGATCGCCGTTGAGCTCCGAGATCGCGCCGTAGAGCGTCGTGGTCTTGCCGCTGCCGGTGGGACCGGTCAGCAGGATGATGCCGTGCGGCCGGGAGATGAGCTTGCGGAACTGCGTCTCCGTCCGCGGTTCAAAGCCGAGTTGCTCCAGCCCGAAACGGGCGCCCGAGTCGTCCAACAGGCGCAATACGACGCGCTCGCCCCAGGCGGTGGGGATCGTCGAGACGCGTAAGTCGAGCTCCCGATCCCCGATCTTGATGCGGCTGCGTCCGTCCTGGGGCAGGCGGCGCTCCGCAATATTCAGCCGGGCCATGATCTTCAGCCGCGACACGACGGCCGCGTAGTACTGCGTCGCCAGCGTCGAGCGCGTGTACAATACGCCATCGATCCGGAACCGCACCTTCACATCGCGTTCATAGGGCTCGATGTGGATGTCGCTCGCGCGGGACTGGCTGGCCTGGAAGAGGAAAGCGTTGACCAGCTTGATGATCGGCGCCCCTTTCGAGAGATCCAGCAGGTCCTCAGTGTGGGTTTCGCTGCCCGCTTGGCGCAGCCGGCCGTCGGCCGACAGCTCCGTCTCCGCCGTCGCATCGCCTTCGTGGTAGTAGTACTGGCTCAGCCCGGACTCGATGACCGGCCGCGGCGACAGCACCCGGTCACAGGGCTGCCCGATCGTGTTGAGCACCGCGTCAATCGCCAGGACATCCGTCGGATCGGCGACAGCCAGGCTCAGCCGGCCGGACTCCGGGCGAAAGGGGAGAATGCCATGCTTGCGGAAGAACTCGATCGGCAGATGCTCGAGCAGATCCCCCCCCACCGCGGCCGCCGGGATCTCCTCCACGTAGGGGAAGCCCCATTGCTCGGCCAGAGCCTTGTGGACGTCGACCTCGGTCACGCGTCCCCGCTCGACCAGGATCTGGCCGATCCGCCGCTGGGGCGCCTGTTGCTGCTGGTAGGAAAGCGCTTCCGCCAGGTCCTCCGGCGACAGCGAGGTCCGATCCACCAGGATTTGTCCGAGCAAGGGAATCATAAGGACTGCCCCACCAGGAGAAGAACGGGTGATTGGGGCGCGGCATGCTGGCGGTCAGCGTTTCGAGCCGGAGGTTTCATGCGTGTTCTGCTCCTGTCGCTTGCGCTCGCTCATCTGGTCCAGGCTGTTGCCGTCGGCCAGCACGTGCGGCGTGATGAACAGCAGGAGATTGGTCTTCTGCAGACGCGTGCTCTGGGATCGGAACAGGGCGCCCACGAGCGGCAGATCCCCCAGGAGCGGCACCTTCTTCTGCACGTTCTCCTTGTCGTCTCTCATCAGGCCGCCCAGGACCACGGTCGAGCCGCTCGTGATCGCGATCACCGTTTTGGCCTCCCGTTTGGCGGTCGTGGGCGTCTGGCTGTCGGTGACGGTGGTGCCTTGAATGAGCTTGCTGAACGTGGCTTCAATCGCCATCCGCACCAGGGTGCCGCTGACGTGCGGCCGCACCTTCAGGATGATGCCGACGTCCTTGAAATCGAAGGTGCGGATCGCCGTCGGCGTCGCCGGATCGAATTCCGTGACGCGGGACTGGCTCACGTACGGCACGTTGTCCGCCACCGTGATCGTGGCCTCCTGGTGATTCGAAGTCAGCACGTGGGGCGTGGAGAGAATATTCACAGCGGAGTTAGTCTCCAGCGCCTTGAGGATCGCGCCGATCTGCGGCTTGCCATCCACCTCTTTCCAGAGCCCCACACCCACGCCCTGCAGATCGCCCGAGGCGGCTTCCACGCGCGGCCCGAGATTGGTCGCCGCGAAACCCCGGACGCTGCCGGCCACCGCCTGATCGAGGGTGGCCCAGTCGAAACCCAGCTCCTTCAACACGTTGTCGCTGGCTTCAATGATCTGGAACTCGACCAGCACCTGCTCGCGCACGATGTCCAGCTTCTTGACCATTTCCTCGACGAGCTGATAATCCTGCGGCGACGACACGACAATCAGGGAGTTGGTGCTCTCATCCGAGGTGATCTGAAAGAGGCTGGAGCGCTCCGTGCTCACACCGGCCGTGATTTTCCCCAGTGCGGTCGAGACCGCTTTTTCGAGTTCTTTGGCCTCCGCGTGTTCCAGGTAGATCACGTGAATGTTGCTCGCCTCCAGGGGACGCTCCACATCCAGGCGGGTAATGATCTCTTTGACCAGTACCACTTCCT
The DNA here is from genome assembly GCA_025459125.1 of Planctomycetota bacterium. Lineage (GTDB taxonomy): Bacteria > Planctomycetota > Phycisphaerae > Sedimentisphaerales > Anaerobacaceae > PLanc-01. The sequence continues at coordinate 38,761 of JALORE010000007.1, forward strand.
CCGGACGCGAGACGACGACGACGGAATTCGTCCGCTCATCGGGCAGAATCCGCATCGGCGCGGCGGCGGCGGCTTCCTGGGCGGGGGTCCCGGGACGACGCGTACGCGCTGGGCCGGTGTTCCGCTGCAGGATCTGCGTCACGCATTCACACGTCTTGCTCGCGGAGGCGTACTTGAGCGGGATGACTTCGATGCTGTCCTGCGGTCCTTCGATATCCAGGCCCCGGACGATGGTCGCCACCCGGTGCACGGACGCCGAGGAGTCCGTGAGAATGATCGTATTCGTTTCCGGAAAGGCCACTACCTGGCCTCCGGTCGAGATCAGCGTCGAGATGACCGTGCTCACCTGCGTCACGTCGGCGTGCCGCAGTGGGAGGATCTGCGTGACCAGGCTGTCGTTGACCGGGATCGCGTCGGGATCGCACCCGATGCGGATCGGCACGTTGCTCTTGACGCCCTCCGCGCGCGGCACGATCTTGACCAGGCTGCCCACGGGGACGGCGGCAAAACCTTTCGTCTGGAGCACCGACTCAAACACCTGGTAGACCTCCCCGAGCCGGATCTTCGTGGGGGAGATCAGCGTGACCGTCCCCTGGATCTTGTCATCCACGAGGAAGTTGATGCCGGTGAGCTGCCCTACCGTCTTGATGAAGATGCGGATGTCCGCCTGGTTGAAATCCAGGGCGATGAGCCGATCCGCCGCCCCCGGCTCTTTGAGGAAGGGCATTTCGATGACGGGTTGTCGCGGGAGAGAGTTGCCGGCGGGTGCGGCCGCCCAGACGTACGCCGCGGCAGCCAACACCACGGTCAGAATACCACCACAGAGGGTCTTCGCCCCACGCCTGATCGTGGCCGCCTTCGATGTGTTCACGGCGCTAACCTTTGCACAGATGAATTACCATGAGCCCCTGCGGAAAGTCATCGATCTGTTTTCCTGACCTCTCCGGATCTGCACCCGCGCGGAACCCAGATTCCGGGCCTTCTTCATCACCTGTACTGCCTTCGCCTGATCGGGAACGGGATGCCCGTTGACGCTCTGAATCACGTCCCCGTCTTTCAGCCCCACGAGCGGCGCCAGGGGGGATGCCCCCACACCGGAGATGGCCAGACCGTCCGGCTTGCCGTCGATCTCGTGCGGCGACAATTTCATGTTCCGCAGGAACTGCGTAGCCTGGCTGCGGCTCGCGGCGGACGCCCGGGTATTGATCTGCCGTTCCGTGTCGGAAGCGACCCGGACCACTTCGGCTGCGGACGTCGCCCCCGGCGCCGGCGCGGCGGCCTCGGCAACCACCGGCGCCACGGCCAGACCGTTCCCGCCGAAGGCGAGTTCCAGCGTCTGGCGCACCCCACCGTTCAGGACGACCACCCGGCTCGGCTCGATGCGATCGAGGCGCACGTCCCCGATAACATCGCCGACCCGGTAGACATCCTGGCTCTTGGCGGTGGGATTCTCGATCACCGCGTACGAGGCTCCGCCGGGATCGACCACCGTCCCCAGGAGCCGCAGCGATACCTCCCGCTTCGGCTGGGGTTTGGGTTGCACCGGTGCCGCCTTCTGCGCCTGGCCGGCTTCCGCGACCGCCGCCTGCCGCACGCGGAAGATGTCCCGCCCCAGAATCAGCTTCGAATCCACCGGCTCGCGCGGTCGGCTTTCCCGCGTTGCGAGCGTGCTGACACCTTCGTCGCCCGGCGTGACGGACACGGCCTCTCGGGCAGACCACGTCGGCAGCACCGAAGCCGCGATGGCGAACAATACCACCGCCAGCAGGACGAGATTCAACACCCAGACGAATCTACTGAGTACCGCGACATACCGCATAACGACCCGATTCTAACAAAGAGTTACCCAAAGATCAACCCGGGCACAAACGTAAGGCCGACCACGGCCATCGAGACACACACGACTTCCGCCAAAAGCCAGGTGTGTGGCCCCGGCCTCGAACAAACCGTCTCAAGGTCATGAGCCACACACCTGCTCCTGTCGCACGTGCAGACGCTGAGGATTCTGCCGTACCGCTTACCGCCCGCCGAGGCCCGACCGGCGCCGCAGGCGATCGACACAAGAGATCGCCCCCAGCACCAGGACGTAGGCCGCAAACGGCAGACTGTACTCGATCGGATTGCCGCAGCTCCAGGGAGCCAACGCGCAGCCGCCGCCGTCGTCGCCTCCCCAAATCGTGTCATCGCCTCCCTGTGCCGATTGACCGGGGACAACGCCGCCGACCCCGAAGATGCTGAAGTGGTCCACGTCGACTACGAGATACGCGCCGCCGGCGCCGTTGACCTTCTTGGCCGGGTTGTGGATGCCGTCCTCCGTCCAGGCTCCCTGATCCAGGTCGTAGAAGTACACCTTATAGGGGTTGCGTACCGGCGCATCCGCGGCCAACGGGATCTTGATCGTCACGGGCTGGGAGAACGGGGGAATGCCGCCGGGCCCAAAATCGTAATACGCGCCGAACCCACCCTGCGGCGGCAGCATCCCGGGCAGCGGGCGCACCTCGGACACCGAGATATCATTGGCATCGATACCGGCCGGCAAGGCGCCGGCGGGGATTCGGACTCCGAGGTTGGTTTGCGCCGGGAGCCGTACCGTGGCCGCGCCGTTCGGGTCCGGAACCACCGTGTTGTCCAGCGGCGGTTCCAGAGCGATCGTGCCGGCGAAGTAGATATCGTTGCTGCCGCCCCGGTCATCCACCCACACAAGGTACGGATCGCCCGCCTTGTCGATCCCGATCGCAGGCTTGGTCTGCGTGTTGTTGCCCCGGTCGTCATTGACGAGAAGATTGACGCCAAAGGGCGAGCCGCTCTCCGCGAAGTAGATGTCCGTATCTCGGGGATTCTCGACGGTCACATCCCGTCCATCTTCCCAGGAGGCATACACCCGATCGCTGTTATTGACGGCGCGCGCCGCGACGGTCGGCATCCGGTGAACCGTGTCGGGTTCCCCGTCGTCAATGATGCTCGTCCCTGTGAACGGGAATACGTCGCCGCGATCGTTCGCATACTGGATATCGCCCTGTCCGCCCGTACCACTCACCCAGGCCAGATGCATGTCCGCGGCGGCCGCGCCGGCCGGGCCGAACTGGTTGCCTGCCGCACTGACCAACCGCCGGTTCGTCCAAGGCACGTTGTCATCCGAGCTGGCACCATAGAGATCGGTTCCCGTTGTGCCGGCGTTCCGCGCGTCGGTCCAGACCACGAAAACGGTGCCATTCGGATCGACCGCCACGCCCGGCTCCCGGGCATCCACCGCGCTCTGGTCGGTAATCTGCCTTTCCGTCCAGGTGCCGCCCTGATTCGTGGAAGTTGCCATCCAGATCTGGGACTGCGCGGCGCGGTAATCTTCCCAGACCACGTAGTAGATGGGACTCGCATTCGTTCCGCCGGCGGCCATTGCCGGCAGCTTCTGATCGCTCGTGTTGTTCGGATCGCCAACGTTGACCTTGACCGGCTGCGACCAGGAAGCTCCGCCGGGTCGGAAGGAAGACAGGTAGATATCCCACCGCCCGTTGGCGCCCTGTTGCTGCCAGACCGCATGGGCCACACTGTTGGGATCCACCGCGACCGCCGGATTGCTCTTGTTACTCCGATCCGCGGCGACAATCGGAGCGCTCGCCTGGAATGTCGATGCGCCGAAGGGCAACCTGCCGGCATAGATATCCGTCTGGCCCGCGGCCGCCGTCTGATCCCAGACGACCCAGATGTCGCCCTCCGCATCCCGGGCGGTGGCAGGGTTGTCCAAGGTGAGGCCACCCGCCGTGCTGTTCACGCGACTGTTCTTGCTGAAGTTACGGACGGACGTCGTGAACGAGTACGGGAACGAAGTCTCGTTGCCGTTCTCATCGGCGGCCTCCACGACGACCTGCACCGTCTCCTGGTTGGCAAACTGCACCGTGGCGGAAAATTGGAACCGAAAGACGTAGGTCGAGGTGCCGGTACGGGTACAAATCCCCTTGATCCGGCTGTTGGCCGCGGCGGTGGAGTCATACGTCGCCTGGCCGCCCTCGTAGACGAGGTCCCCGGCGATGCGAATCCGCGCGGTATCGAGGTCCACGCCGCTGCGGTCCATCATCTGCAGTTTCACCATCGTCCGCACAGGTACACCCGTGGCATTCGCTGCGGGGAAGATCGGCGTAACGGTGGGACCTTGCTTGTCCCGCACCGTCGTGATTTCCGCCGCGGCCGGGACCGACTCGGTCTCATCGCAGTCGATCGTCAGCGTAGCGTTGGTGACCGTGCCGCCGTCCGCCAGGCTGCTGTCCAGGGTGACGGCGAAGCCAACCGTGCCCTGGCCGCCCGCCGCCAGCGGGCCAATGGTCCACGTGATCGTCCGAGCCGTCGCATTGTAGACTCCGCCGTCCGTGATGGAAGCCTGATTGACAACGACGTGCTCCGGCAGGGTCTCGATGATCACCGTATCGGTGGCATTGCCCAGACCGATGTTCTCGTAGGTGATCGTGTAATCGACCGTGGCATTGGGGTCCACAGCCGTGTCCGGACCCGCCTTCGCGATGCGCAGCACGGGCGGGGCCGTCACTTCGAATTCGGCGCTGTCGGCCGGCGTCAGCGCGCCCGACGTGGCCGTCAGGTGGAATTGGCCGGGGAAAGTACCGGGTGCACCCACCTTCAGATTGCCGAACGTGGCCACGCCCACCGCGGCGTTGACGAGGGTCGTGCTGTCCACGAGCGTCCCCGCGCCTGCCAGCACTACGTTCACGGCATCAGTCGCAGCCGTCGCGCGGTTGCCGAATTGGTCCAGCAGTTCAACCTGGGGATGCGGCGTAAGCGTGGTCGTAGCGACGTTTCCGGTGGGAGCGGGAGAAACGACAAAGCGCAGACTCGCCGGAGAGGCCGGTGTGATGCGAAAGCCACTGCTTTCCACCGAGCCGTTGATACCCACTGCGGTAGCCGCCAGCGTGTAATTGGACGTGCTGGCCTTATTGATGCTCAGACCGGGGAAACTGACGACGCCGGCGGTCGCGGCCCGCGTCTTGGTGCCGGAGAGTGTCCCACTCGCGGGGTTCTGTCCGAGCGCCACCGTGACGTTCCCGGTAAATAGGGTGTCTGTCTCGCCGAGACCGTTCTTAACCGTCACCTGCGGGATCGCATTGATCTCCGCACCGGCAGAATAGGGCCCTGCCGGCTGGGCGGAGAAGACCAGATAGGGCGTGCCTTGGACGGCCACCTGGGCCGTATCCGTAATCGCCTCCCCATCGATCGTGACACTCACCGTTTTGATGCCGGCGGTGGACCACACGATGGAGGCGGTGGTCTGTCCGCTGGCGTTGGTCGCCTGGCTCGGTCCGGTGATCGTGCAGGGCAAGGTCGCCTGGACGACAATCTCGGCCGGCGGAATGCCGGGGATCGGCCGACCGGCGGCATCCCGGGCCGTAATCGTGACCGTACTGCCGGCATTCACATTGACCGGAGTCGTCGCGTCGACGGTGCTCTGCCCGGCGGAGACGGAACCCACGGTGAAGACCACCTGCGCCGTATCGGCCACGTCGACGCCCTTGATTTCCACGCTGACGGTCTTGGTCCCCACGGTCGTGCTCTTGAGCGTGGCGGTGGTCCGTCCCTGGGCATCGGTCGCGTTGGTCGGCTGGGTCAGAACGTTATCCGTACCCGTGGCCGAAACAACCACCAGGGCGGCGGGAATGCCGACGATCGCGTTGCCCGCTGCATTTTTCGCCGTGATGGTGATGGTGCTGGCCGCAACCCCATCCGCCACCACCGGCGTCGTGGCCTCGACCGTGCACTTGGTGCCATCCGGGGCACTGGCGGCGTCGGAAATCGTGGTGTCCCCCGCGGTGGCCGCCTGGACATTTCCCGGATTGTAGTTGACGTTGCCGGAGAACGTCTTTTCCCCGGACTCGCCCGCCGAGTAACTCGCCTTGTAGGTGATGGTCGTGTCGGCCGGCGGACGGCCGACGACCGCCGTGAACAGCCACTTGAGCTCGCGCGTACTGGCATTCCAGTCGCTCTGGACCGGCGAGGCCGAGCCGGAGACGAACGTCCAGCCCGCGGGAAGGTACTCGTTGATAATCACGCCGCTGGGCAGACTGCCTTCATCCACGCTCAACTGGATCGTAACGGTAATCTCCGTCGGACTGCTGGGATAGTTGTTGGGCAAATCCCGTGTCGTCGTCGCCGGAACCGCGAACAACGTCCCCGCCATCAAGGCGCACCACACCAGAACCACTACTGCCTTCCCTTGAGAGTTCATTCGTGTCCCTTTCCGTTTGCTCTTATAGGGCCTTCACCAAGAATGCGCATTTTCACTATTGTTGTCCGGGCTTGAACGACTGCGTGTTCTCATCCCAGTAGTAATGTCCTGCCACCCACAAATCGATCGTGTCGAGCAGCGCGAAATCGCTGACCTGACCGCCCACCCACTGATCGATGTAGTCCAACAACTCGAAGTCGCCGATCACCGAGTCGTCATCGCCATCCGCCGGATGGTACGAGCCCCCCGGCGCGGTCTCCACGAAAGCGGCGAACTTGCTCAAATGCGACACCTCGAACGTGATCGTCTGGTTGACCCAGTTGATCCGCACGTTCGAGATGCCGTCGGTCTTCCACTGCTGCTTGTCGGCGTCAAAATACCGGACCGACAAGGTGCTCTCGAACTCGGCTTGGGTCATTCCGGCCGGCAACGCGAAGCTCATTGTTACCGTGAGCGTGTGGTTCAGATCCACCGCAGCGCCGCCCGCGTCGAAGGTGAAGTCGTACACCGCGGTCGCGGTTTGGCCCGGAGCGCCCGCCACCGCGTCGCCCGGATCGCCATACCGCTCGATCGTCAACGGCACGGCTTGGCTGCTCTCCACACCCGCGATGGCAAACGGCGGCACATACACCTGCGTGTTGTCCTGCGTGCCCATCATGCTGGCGGTGCCGCCGATCGCGTTGGTCACGTTTGTCGTGTTCGTCATCACCAGGTTGACGCCTACTTCGAACGAGAAGGTCCGTCCGCCCGGATTGCCCACCACCAGCGGCGTCGTCTCCGCGATCCGGATGCTGACCAGGTTGTCGCCCGCGCCCGCGGTGTACTGCACCTCGAAGCGGTTCAGCGCCTCGTTGGACGTGACTGCCCCCAGGGTCCCCGTGCCCGCCACCAGCGTCACGGCCGGTGCAGCCGACAGGTCCCGATCCGAGGAGAACTCCATCGACAACACCGCCGGGACACCGCTCACCGACGAATTCACCGAGAATTCCGGCGGCACGGGCGAGCCCACCGTGATCGCAATCCCGGTCACGTTCTGATTCGGGGCGACCGTGATCCGGCCCGCCCCCTCGGGATACACGACCACGCCGTACTGTTCGGTATTGACCGCCAGAATGTACTGGCCGGGCGCCAGCAGTCCCAGCGTGAAGGCCCCGCCCACCGTCGTGGTGGTTGTCTGGCTCTTGTCGGTCTCGTTGTAGGCCAGGACGGTGGCCCCATTGACATTCGCAGCACCGACGGTCTTCACGGTCCCCGCGATCGAGCCGGCCGTACTGCTGATGACCAGGTTCTGCGTCGTCGTCGTTCCGGACGTAACGCTGACGGTTGCTTCCGCCGGGGCATGAGCCGCCGCGGACGCCTGCAGGGTATAGGTCCCGGTGTTCAGCCCCGCGAGGCTGTAGTTGCCCGACGCATCGGTGGTATCCTGGGCCCCGGTTTGCACCACCCGCACGGTCGCACCCGCTACCGGGTTCGTGCCGTCGGTCACCTGGCCGGACACGGTGCCGCCCGCTGTGAAGGCGATATTCTGCGTGGTCGTCTGCCCAGCCGTGACCGTGACGGAACTGACGAGCACGCTCGCCAGGTTCTTCGCATACGCGTGCAACCGGTAGGTGCCGGCCGGCAGCGTGTCAAACTCGTACCTCCTCGCCTGGTTCGCTGCGGCCAGGGCATCGCCCATCGGCAAGGGGTTGGCAATGTTCCCGTTCGCGTCCAGGCGGAACGCGTAGATCATGCACCAGTCTTCCGGAAAGTCCTCATAGCCGGCCGGGACCGTCACGGTTCCCCGTAAGATGCCGGGATTGGCCGGGACCGCCCAGGTGAAGTCCACGTCGTTCCGCACATCCCCCGCGGAAAGATTCAATCGCTTCCAGGCGCCGAGGTATACGCTCCACAGACTGTTGGGATCGTCGTCACCGCCGCCGTAATGCAGGCACAGAGCCACATCGCCCGGCGGCAGCACCCAAGGTTCGTACCGACCGGGGATTTCGTTCGCATCGGGCGCGAAGAAGTCTCCGTAGCCATCTTCAATGTCCTCCAGGTTTCGCATACCGTAGAACCGGCCGTCCGGGTAGAGGAAATCCTGGTCCGTCCAAGGCTGACCCATCGGGAACGCCAGCAGGCCCAGCCCGGGATAATAGTCTTCGTAGTCGGAGTCCCAATACCAGGGCAGAGGCACACCCCGCGAATCCCTGGCCCGCAGAGTGTCATACGTGGTGATCTTCCCCCGCAGCGTCGCGCCGTAGGCGGCGGTCTTCAACACCGCATCGCAATCGACGTGCTGCCCCCGGGCCACGGACAAGCCCCGGACGATCGCCGGCAGGAAACCATCCTTGATATAAAACAACTGATACGTACCAGGCGCCACGTAGTCCACGGTGTACTGGCCGAAGGCGTCCGTCACCACTTCTTCCCGGTCCGCCCAGTTGCCGTTGATGTCCTTTCCGTCCAACTCGATCAGTGCCCCCACGACCGGCACGCCGGCCTGATCCGTAACCATGCCACTGACCATGCCGGCCTGGTAGATGGTGAACGGTTCCAGGTCGATCGTGCCTCCGGCCTGGATGTTCAGGGGTCCGGGCCTTGTCTCACCCACCTGGTACTTCACGCCGTCCTGCTCCACCTCATTCCAGCCGTTGGACACCCGGATGTAATTGGTGCCGGGCATCAGGTTGCGCAGCAGGAAATCGCCGTTCGGGTCCGTCTGCACCCAGGGCCCATTCCAGGAGCCCTGCGGGCTGCTTTCCACCTCGATGTGCACACCTTCAATCCCTACGCCAGATTCATTGACCACCCGTCCTCGCACCGCTCCACCCAGTCCCAGCTCGTAGTCGGGAATCCGCGTCTCGGGTGCCGTGGCCTGGTAGAACTCTCCATGCCAGCTCGAGGCGTAGTTCGTGGCGGCCTGGCCCCATACGTCCCGCACATACACGGTAAAGAACTTCCCGGGCGACGCCGGCACAAAGAACTCGTACCGGCCATTGGTGTCCGACATCGTTTGGTACCAGTCTTGACTCCCGCCCGCCTCCGTCCAGACACTCTCCTCCAGGACCAGTTCGGCATTCGGGATGGGGTCTCCTTGGGTCGTTCTCACAAAACCATAGAGAACCACGCCTGGTCTCAGGCGCAGATCCATGTCGGGGGTCTCCGAACCGCTGAATACCTGCACGTGGTACAGGTTGGCCTGCAGGTAGGCCGTCCCCGTCCCCGCCGGCACCCGTTGGCCCGGAACGTGCACGCGGTACCGCCGTTCCTCGAGCCCGCCGAACCGATAGAAGCCGTTGGCATCCGTCTGGGCCCAGGTGACCCAGTCCCACGCATCGTCGTCCGCGATATTCGGGTCCTCGCCCTGGTACAACTCGACCTCGGCGTTCGCCAGCGGACTACCGTCCGCGAGCTTCAGGACGCGGCCGGAGAGGACTCCCGCCGCCACCAGCTCGACATCCACGTTGTCCGTCGGCAAGCCGTCCATGACTTGGACGTTGTACACATCGGCCTGGGAATAGTCCCACGGGCCGATGGTCTGGGCGTTGATATTCACCCGGTACTTGCGCTGCTCCAGCCCGGTGAAGCGATAGAAACCATTGGCATCCGTCGGGACGCCGCTTACCCAGGCGGTCGCGTTCTCGTCCGCCACGTCCGGGTCATCCCCCTGCAGCAGATAGACCTGCGCGTTCGCCAACGGCGTCCCATCTGCCTCCCGCACGACATGGCCCGAGAGCGAACCCCACTCC
>JALORE010000380.1 GCA_025459125.1 Planctomycetota bacterium
GCCCGCCGGCTTCGGGCAGAAGGGCACCGGATCGTCCCCGGAAAAGGCAAAAAGCCGCCCCGAGTGGCGGCTTTTGAAGAAGCGCTGAGGTAGCCTCCGCGGCGTGGGGCCGAGGACCGCCAGCATAAAGCCGGCGGCCCGCGGTCCGTATTCCGCCTGGAGGCGTCAGAAGGATTTGTTGCCACCGCCGTCGCCGGCCCCCGTCGGCACGCTGCCGCCGAACGCCGTCCCGCAGTCGGCGACCCGATTGTTGGCGTAGAAATTGCCTGCCTGTCCAAAGTAGATGCCCACCGTGGACATGGTCACGAAATTGCCGTCAATGACGTTGTCCGTTCCCGAGACGTCGATGCCGCGCTCGTTGTTCATGCGCAGGGTGTTGCCTCGGATCACGTTGCCTTTCAACTGGACCCAGACGCCTTTGACGTTGCCATAGATCATGTTGTCCACAAGCTGGCAACCGCTTCCCAGGTTGACTCCCACCGTGTTCCAGCCCAGCGTACTGCCGGTCACCATGGAGCCGTACAGGGCCAGGACCCCTTCGTAGCCGTTGTTGGTGCAGGTGCAATCCTTGACGAGATGGTTGTAGCCCATCAGGAGCACACCGCTTTCTCCGTTCCACGTGGACCGGAGATTCAGCATCCGGTGATTCTCGCCCTCCGGGGCCCGTTCGATGACCCCGCAACCGCCCCAGGCGGTGATCGTGCCATTGCGAACTTCGACGTTCGACCGGGCCTTCATCGTGATCGCGTCGCTCTTGCCGCTGCCCGGTCCGGTCAGGCAGAAACCATTGAGGTCGATCGTCACGTTGCTCGCGTTGACCGTGATGCCGTTCTGGTCGGCGGCGGCCACCAGGTTCTTCGTCAGGTAGTACGAACCTGGTTCCGTGATCGTGAAGGGCACCGCCGCAATCGCCTTGCGGGCTTCCTGGGCCCAGGCCGATGACATACCCACCACCATGGTGAGCGCGATGGCGACCGTCATCTGCCGGGAACTCGTGTGTTTCTCACCTCGTGCGTTCATGTAATCCCCTTCCTCTGGCGGCCTTCTGCCACGGTGCTGACGGCGCGTATCGCGCGGCGTGCCCAGGGATAGACCGCCTTCTCCAAGAACGAAATTGTCCGCGGACGCCCGCACCGACCCGTCGACGCCGACGGCCCGGACGTCCTTGCTCGCAGCCTGCCACTCGGTATTCGGGCACCACCTCCTTCCCTTTCACTCTCCAACACTGTGATTGGGGATGCACAGTATCCATGTTAGCATGCGGAGGCCAGGTTGTCAACATGGAGAACCACATATTCCCGGACCCAGGACACCCTCTGCCCTCAGGGCCCGGACGCAGGGGATCGTGACAGCGCCGCCCCATCCCCGGTCTTGGGCCGGCCCCGGCCCGCCGGCCTCCCGGGGCGTGGCGGCGGGGCCGGGACTTCGGCGCGGAATTGGCAAAAACGGTCAAGCATCGCCGCCGCCTGCGCCTATAATCAGCCATGAATCATGACTCCGCGCGGAGCTGTGGGAACCGATGAAGAACTCGACGTACCAGTTGTATACGGAACGAATCCTGAAGGTCCTGATCTTCATTCAGAAGAACCTGGACGAGGAGCTGTCCCTGGATGCGTACGCCCGCGTCGCCCACTTCTCGCCGTACCACTTCCACCGCATCTTTCGCGGGATGGTCGGCGAGTCGCTGCACGAGCATATCCGCCGCCTGCGGCTGGAACGGGCGGCCACCCGGCTCAAACGCACCCGGCGGTCGATTATCGAAATTGCCCTGGAGGCAGGCTACAATACGCACGAAGCCTTCACCCGGGCGTTTCGAGCCCTGTGCGGCTGCAGCCCGTCGCACTACCGGCGCGATCGGAGCGCGGCCGGCACTCCCGGCTCCTCGGGCGTACACTACCGAGAGGACGGCTCCTTCCACAATCTCCAATTACGCGTCGGAGGTGAACCCATGGAAGTACGAATTGAGCATGTGGCGCCGCTGCGCGTGGCCTTTGTCCGGCATGTCGGCCCGTATAACGAGGTGGAGACCGCCTGGGAGCGCCTGTGCATGCACCTGGGCAAGGACGGCCTGCTCGGGCCGGGAACCCGGTTCATCGGCATCTGCTATGATGACCCGGAAGTCACGGCCCCGGAGAAGATCCGCTACGACGCCTGTGTCACCGTGGACCCCGACTTCGTCGCCGCGGGCGAAATCGGGGTCCAGACGATCGGCGGCGGGGAGTATGCGGTCACCACCCATCTGGGCCCCTACAGCAACCTGGGCCAGACCTATGCGAAACTGCTCGGCCAGTGGCTGCCCCGCAGCGGGCGCGAGCTGCGCTCGGAGCCGTCGCTGGAGTTTTACCTGAACGCCCCCGAGTCCACCGACCCGGAGGACCTGATTACCGACATCTACGCCCCGCTCGAGCCGGCGACGTAGGAGAGCGAGTCTGAAGCAGGATTGTCGATTTCTGGTGTTTGATATTTGGTTTGAAGAGGCGCAGGCGTAGCGGACTTCACACTTCACACTTCGAACTTCACACGTTACACTGCAAACTTCCGTTACGGAGTTGACCATGGCATCGACCGAGAAGATCGATTTGTTCAAGCAGCACAAGGACCAATACGTCGCCGCGAAGAAACCCGTCCTGGTGACGATGGACGAGGCGACCTACCTGACCATTACCGGCCGGGGCGCTCCCGGCGGACCGGAGTTCACCGACCGCATCGGGGCCCTGTACGGCGTCGCTTTCACGGTCAAGATGACCCGCAAGTTCGCCGGTCGGCAGGACTTTGCGATCGGCAAGCTGGAAACCCAGTGGTGGCTCGACGGCGACAGCCACGATTTCGGCCGCGTGCCGCGGGAGCGATGGAACTGGCGGCTGATGATCCGGACGCCGCCGGGGGTCGCGCCGCGGGAGCTGGAGGACGCGGCACGCAAGCTCCTCGCGAAAGGCAAGGCCCCCGCCGCCGAGCAGGTGAAACTCGAATCCCTCACGGAGGGTCCGTGCGTCCAGATGCTACACGTGGGCCCCTACGCGGAAGAGGGCCGGACCATCGAAGCGATGCGGACCTTTGCCGAGTCGCAGGGCCTGACCTTGCATGGGCGACACCACGAGATCTATCTCTCCGATCCGCGCCGCGTCCCGCCGGAGAAGCTCAAGACCATCCTGCGCCTGCCGGTCCGAAAGCAGGAGTTCCGCCGAGAGGTAGACTGAAGCCGCCGGCCCCGGATGACGAAGAGATGATCCAGGCCGGCATCGAGGGGAGTTATGTTGAAGAAAACGAAAGTTGCGTTGGTGATCGTGCCGGCGATGTGCGTCGTCGGAGCGGTCTTTCTGGTGATGACGGGCGGGCCGAGGGCGGCCGATTTTGAGTACCTCCAGGACCCGCAGGTCCGCATTCTGCCGGACGTGAAGGTACTCCAGGTGGAGGCCAGGGGCGAACCGGGAGCGGTCGGAAGCCAGGCGTTCGGCCTGTTATTCAAGACCTACTTCCAGCTCAAGGGCGTCCCCAAGGGACCCCGCCAGCCGGCGCCCCGCGCCCGCTGGCCCCTGGCGCTCGATACGCCGAAGGACCAGTGGATCGGGCGTTATGCCATGCCGGTGCCCGAGGAGATTGACTCGCTGCCCAGCCAGGAGACCGGCCCATCGGGTCTGCGGGCCGAGATCGTGACCTGGGAATACGGCGACGTGGCGGAAGTCCTGCATATCGGGCCCTACAACCGGGAGCAACCGACGGTCGCCCGGCTGACGCGATTCATCAAGGACAGCGGCTACGAGATCGTGGGCGAACACGAGGAAGAGTACGTCAAAGGTCCGGGCATGTTCTCCGCCGGCAACCCCGAGAAGTACCTGACGATCATCCGCTACCGCGTGAAGAAAGCCCGATGATTCCGCCCGAATCCGCGTAGTCTGCGGTTTCGTGAACTCTCTATGAGCGTCAGACCGTTGCAGGACAAGGCCCGGATTGAGGCGTTCCTCCGAGCGAACCCGGAGCTGCACCTCTACAGTCTCGGGGACCTCGACGATTTCTTCTGGCCGCACACGACCTGGTACGGCTGGGACGATGGCGGTAAGTTGTCCGACATCGCCCTTGTCTACGCGGGACCGGGGCTGCCGACGGTCGTGGCGCTCTCCCCGCAGCCACAAGTAATCAGCGCCCGTCTCCAGGACATCGTCCCCCTGCTCCCGGAACGGTTCTACGCACACCTGAGCCCGGAGGTCGAGAATGCCTTCCGCCCGACGCACCGGCTCGAAGCGCACGGTTTACACTACAAGATGGCCCTCCACGATGCGTCCCGGCCGGCCGGCCGGGACTGCTCAGGCGTCGTTCGTCTGGGGCCACCCGACCTGGACGAGCTCAACCACCTCTATACCGAGAGCTATCCCGGCAACTGGTTCGACCCGCGGATGCTCGAGACCGGCCAATACTTCGGCCTGCGTGTCAGCCGCCAACTGGTCAGCGCCGCAGGCGTACACGCCTATTCCGAACGGTATCGCGTCGCCGCGATCGGCAACGTCGTCACCCACCCCGCCCACCGAAACCGGGGTTACGGCACGCGGGTGACGGCCCGCCTCTGCCAATCGCTGCGGGAGAACGTCGAACACATCGGCCTGAACGTCGCCGCCGACAATGGCGCCGCCCTCGCCTGTTACACAGGGCTCGGCTTTGAACTCATCGCCCCCTACGGCGAGTTCACCATGGGCCGGACGACCTCTCCCAGCTTGGAACGCACCTGACAACCGGCGCAGTCCCCGCTCGGCCCTTCGGCCGGAACGTGGCCTTGGCCTCCTTGAATTGCTTCCGGAACAAGTCCGGCACAGGGCACAATGCGAAATGGACTACCGCCGCAGGGATCCAGCCTCCGGGTTCCGTCAGGAGGATCGCCGGAGTTGGTCGAGGCGGTGCTTGTTCTCGTAGGGAGCAATGAAGCGGGTGCGGTCCTCGGGGGGAATCGGGAATGGTGTGCGAGCGGCCAACTCCTCGTAGACGACGAGACGCTCGGTGAGCTTCGCGCAGGCGTAGTCCGGGCACTGTGCACAGTGGGCAAATCCCCGGTCGATGACGCACGGCCGGACGGGGCACGTCTTGTCGATGAGGCGGGGGTTCTCGGCCAGGCACCCGTCGCAGACGATCTCCTCCGCCGGGATGCGAAAACCGAAGTACTTGTACCAGCCGTCGCTGAGCTCCTGCCGACGGGCGGGGTTGGCCTCCACGTTGGGGCGATAGGCCAGGCACAGGTCACACCGGTAACCGCAGCGCGTGACGATCTCGTCCATGCTTCGACCTCAGACCAAAGTTGTTTTGCCTGGGACCGGTACGGGGGCGACCGGGAGACGGCCCATCTCGTAGCTCGGCGGAGTCAGGTCGAGCTTGGAGGCGGTCATGGCCCAATCCCACTTGAG
>JALORE010000381.1 GCA_025459125.1 Planctomycetota bacterium
TCAGCCCGGAATCGAGGATCGCCTTGAGCGTCCCCTCGGCGGTGGTTTCGACGCCGCGATAGCTGTACGTGATCGCACCGATCCGCACGCCGTTGAAGACGGAGTTCGGCTTGGCCCCGGCCAGCAGGTCACGCGGCGCCATCGCACCCACTGCGACCGCCGCCGCACTGCCCAGCAATCCGCGGCGCGACATCAGGTATTGTTCATTCCTACGTTCCTGGTCGTTCATAGTCCTGCTCCTCGATTCATCAACCGTTCTCGTCCTGGTGACATCACCGGCAGCGTCCACGCCTGCCGTGACAGACCATCGTACCCGAATCCCCTCCGCTCTGCCAGTCTTTCCCTCTTCGTAGGGCGAGCGTCCCCGCTCGCCTTACCTGACGGGGCGTGGGAGAAGCCCGTGAGACCCATGGACGCGTGGGTAACATCGTCAAGGCCGAAGGCCTTGGCGATGGCCCGTCGCACAGGAAATCCGCCCTCGCCAAGCTTCGCTTGACGATGCCACCCCAACAACTCCGAGCTTCTCACCCACCCTCTGAGGTTGCGCGATTGTGGGAGATGCCGTGTGAAAACGTGCCGCATCGCCCGGCGGGACATTCGCGCAAGAGGGCGAGCGGGGACACTCGCCCTACGAAGAACGTCAGGCTTTCACCGGTTGATGCCTCCGCAGGTAATCCGCGTCGATATCGACGCCCAGACCCGGACCGGTGGGGACTTTGATTTTGCCGTCGGTGACCGACAGGGGCGAGGTCTGGCACTCGAAGCGGACGCTCGTGCGCAGGCCCTTGAATTCGTGATGCGCACAGGCATTGGGCAATGCCGAGACGAAATGGATCATGTAGAGATAGCCGAGCCCGCCGCCGGACATGTGCGGCGTGCAGGTCTTGCCGAACGCCTGGGCCATCCGCGCCACCTGCATCGAGCGGATCATGCCGCCGAAGTAGTAGTTGTCGGGCTGGACGATCTGCAGGCCGTCGTGGGCGATCAGCCAACGGAAGCCGTGCAGGCTGTATTCCTGCTCGCCGCCGGCCACCGGCATGGTCAGGGCGTCGGCCACCTGCTTCGTCTCTTCGTACCAGTCGAACATCACCGGCTCTTCGAAGAAGCCGTAGCGGTATTCCTCGAGCAGGCGTCCCACACGGATCGCCTCGGGGGCGGAGTAGAACCCGTTGGCGTCGGCATAGAGGGCCATATCATCGCCAAAGGTCTTGCGGATCAGCGGGATGATCGTCTCCGTCCGGCCCGCGGGACCGACCGCGTCGATATCCTTCGTCATGAACATCAGGCCGCCGACCTTGATCTTGAGGGCGTGGGCGTTGTACTCCGCGACATCCCGCTTGATCAGCTCCAGCGATTCCTCGACGGACTTCTCGCGGTACTCCGTCGCCTGGTAGACGGCCACCTCGGGGTGACGGATGTCTCCGATCAACCGGCCCAGGGGCTGGCCGGCGATCCGTCCCAGCAGGTCGAGAAGGGCGAACTCGATGGTGGCCAGCGGGATGCCCAGCGCCATACCGCTCAGGCGGAAGTTGAAGCTGTAGATCAAGACCTTTTCCATCAGTCGGTCCAGGTCCCGGGCGTCCTTGCCGAGAAAGAACGGCTGCAGCGCGTGGACGAAGATCGGGTAGAGCGACCGCAGGCTGCTGTGACCCACCGAGATCCCCTCGGCCCCGTCTTTGGAGCGCACGCGGCACAGGAAACTGCCCTCGTACCGGAGCAACTCCAGGCTTTCGATGATGACCGGTGTCTTGAACAGTTCCCGCTTGAGAACGGGCTGTTGCAGGATCTTGTCCAGCACGGGGTATCGAGCGTTCAGGGCGCCCGCGGCATCCGCAGAGGGGGCCTGGGAGCCGTACGAGAGTGGCCAGGACGTGCCGGCCGTCACGCTGCCGGCCAGGGCTGTCGCCAGGAATTGTCGTCGGTTGGTTCGCATATGGAATCGATCCTGTCAAGTGGTCTTCGAATGGGATACTACGCGATCCAGACGGCCAACAGCGCACCAATGACCGGGCCGACGATCGGGACCCAACTGTAGCCCCAGTCACTTGTTCCTTTGTTGGCGATGGGCGCCAGGAAGTGGACCAGGCGCGGGCCGAGGTCGCGGGCGGGATTGATGGCGTAGCCCGTCGTGCCGCCCAGGGACAGGCCGATCCCGATGACGACGAAGGCGACCGGGATGGCGCCGAGCGAGCCCATACCCACCTTGATGTCACCGGCCGTCGAGGTGAGCTTCAGATCGGCCGCGTAGAGCACGGCCAGGATCAGGACGAACGTGCCGATCACTTCGCACAGGACGTTGCGCAACGGGTTGCGGATCGCCGGGCCGGTGGCGAACGTGCCCAGGATCGTGCTCGAGTCGGTAGTGGCCTCGTAGTGATCCTTGTAGAAGAGCCACACGAGCAGGGCGCCCGCGGCCCCGCCCAGGAACTGGGCGGCGAGGAACACGGGGACCTTGGCCCAGGCGAATGTCCCCGCCGTCGCCAGGGCGAGGGTCACCGCCGGATTGATGTGGGCTCCGCTGAACTCCCGGCTGATCATGACGGCCGTGAAGACCGCCAGGCCCCAGCCCATCGTGATCACGATCCAGCCGCTGCCGCAGCCCTTGGTGCCCTTGAGACAGACATTGGCGACCACGCCGTCGCCCAGGAGGACGAGGATCATCGTTCCGATGAATTCCGCCGCAAATTCGCTCATGCGCCATCTCCAAAAACTTGCGTATCATCCAGCGGTCGCGCGGTTCGTCACGTCTGTCGGCAGGGGCGACGCCTGCGTCGCCCCCACGGCTACCTGTCCCAGTCACGCGCGCGACTGACGGCCTTGTGCCAGTTCTTCAGCAACTCCGCGCGTCGCTCAGGGGCCATGCGCGATTCGAACTCGGCGTCCTTCTTCCAGATTCTGCGAATCTCGGCCAGGCTCTGCCAGTACCCGACGGCCAGGCCCGCGAAGAACGCGGCTCCCAGGGCGGTGGTCTCCAGCGTCCGCGGCCGGATCACTTTCACCTGCGTCAGATCGGCCTGGAATTCCATCAGGCCGTTATTGACCGAGGCGCCGCCGTCGACCCGCAGTTCCGTGATCGGGATGCCGGCGTCGTCGGCCATGGCGTCGAGAACGTCCTTCGTCTGGAAGGCGATCGCTTCGAGACAGGCCCGGGCGATGTGGGCACTGGTCGTCCCGCGGGTGATGCCGAGGATCGCGCCGCGGGCGTACTGGTCCCAATAGGGCGCCCCCAGCCCGGCGAACGCCGGGACGACGTAGACGCCGCCGTTGTCGGGGACCGAATTGGCGAGCGCTTCGACGTCGCGGGAGCAATGGATGCAGTGCAGCCCATCCCGCAGCCACTGCACGACGGCGCCGCCGATGAAGATGCTGCCCTCCAGGGCATAGGTCACCTTGCCGCCGAGCTTCCAGGCGATGGTCGTCAGCAGGTTGCTCTTGGAGTGCTTGGCCTCCGGCCCCGTGTTCATGATGAGGAAGCAGCCGGTCCCGTAGGTGTTCTTGATCATGCCCGGTTCCGTGCCCATCTGGCCGAACAGAGCCGATTGCTGGTCGCCCACCATGCCGGCGATGGGGATTCCCGGGGCGGCGAAGGCGGTTCCCGTCACGCCCACCACTTCGCTGCAGCTCTTGACCTCGGGCAGCATGGACGCCGGCACGCCGAACCGCTCGCACAGCTCCGCGTCCCATTTCTGTTCGTGGATATTGAACAGCAGTGTCCGGCTGGCATTGGACATGTCGGTCACGTGGACGCGGCCGTTCGTCAGCTTCCAGGCCAGCCAGGCGTCGACGGTGCCGAAAGCGAGCTCGCCCGCCTGGGCTCGTTGCCGCACGCCGGGCACGTTGTCCAGGATCCAGCGGACCTTCGTCGCGGAGAAGTAGGCGTCGAGGACCAGCCCGGTCTTACGGCGGATCTTCTCGGCCAGACCCGCCTGCTTGAGCTCGTCGCAGAACGCCGCGGTCCGCCGGTCCTGCCAGACGATGGCGTTGTAGACCGGTTCGCCCGTTCTGCGGTCCCAGACGATGGTTGTTTCCCGCTGATTCGTGATCCCGATGGCTGCGATCTGGGGGCCGCCGATGTTCAGCTTTGCCATCGCTTCGGCCGCGACAGCCGCCTGGCTCGACCAGATCTCATTCGGATCGTGCTCGACCCAGCCGCTCTTTGGGAAAATCTGCCGGAATTCCTTCTGCGCGACCGCGCCGACATTGCCCTCCCGGTCAATGATCAACGCCCGGGAGCTGGTGGTGCCCTGATCGAGGGCCAGGATATACTTCGTTTGGGCCATGCCGAACCTCTTCACGTCTCGAGAGCGAAGCTCCATTCCTGCCGCACCGGGCCCGCCGGCCCGGAGTCACGGGCCCGATTGTAGTCGCATGCCGGTCACAAGGCAAAGAGGAATTCCGGTTCCTCCGGTACACACTCTCAGGCCCCGGCCCACCCGGCGGTGCCGGGAATTGGCTTTGTTTTCCCGGGCGTCTTCCGGGCGACACCGTCCCTAAACCCTGTTCCGGAAAGAACTTGTCTCTCTTTTACCTCGATCCCGATTGGGTTTGTTTCGCACAATTCCTCTGCGTCCGGTGCCGACCACCAGCCCCTGTAATGGTGAGAAACGCCGGTGGCCGCGGCCAGCGGAGCCGGGACTCCATGCGTGATAGCTCGCGATGGGTAAGGGGTCCCCAACGCCGCGTTTCGCGTTGGGCGGCCCCGACCCTGTTCGGAGCTCTCGGAGCTTGCTACTGGCGTCTGCATCTGTCCCACGAGCCATCGGCAAGCTCCGCTGGCCGCTGCCACCCACTGCAAGGCTTGCAGGCAAAGAAGGATACACACCACCTTCACCGGGCTGGACGCGTACCCCGCACCGCCGGTCGCCGGGGCCGGATTGAGGCGTGCTACGCCCGATTCGTCCGCCGCGGATCGTGGCAGAGTCGCAGTCTCCCGTGGGAGGTCAGGGGAAGAAAGACCCGGCTCTGGACTCTCCGGGCCTGGCACTTCACACGTCAAACTTCTCACTTCGCCTGAAATTGGCTTTGTTTTCTCGGCCGGGATCTGGACCTCATCATCCCTAACCTCGTTCCCGGCAAGGACTTGTGCTTCTTTTGCCTCAATTCCCATTGGGTTTGTTTCGCACAATTCCTCTTCGCAGGATGCGTTCCCGGCGCCGCCGACTACCGGCGCCGGACTGGCGTAGGATACGCCCGCTTCGTCCGCAGCGGACCGTGGCAAGCTGGCAGTCTCCCGTGGGAGGTCAGAGGACGAAGGAATTGGCCCTGGGCTCTCCGGGCTGGACATGTCACACGTCAAACTGGAAACGGCTCCTTCCCCTGGCTTTGTTTCACGCCGTGTCCTTTCCGCCCTCTCGTCCGCTCCGTAGTTGAACCAGGGCGGAAT
>JALORE010000119.1 GCA_025459125.1 Planctomycetota bacterium
TCATAAGCACGAAGCACGAATTTCGAAATCCGAAACAAACCCGAAATTCAAATGACCGAAACGGTATTGTCGGTCAGGCCGGTTTTGGATTTTGGGTTTTGCCGGTTGGTCCCCATGAAGAAGCATCTTCGTATCGTTATTACGGCCGCTGTGCCGGTACTGTTGCTCGGCATGTTGTACCTGCGGGGTCGCTCTGCCGCCGTGGTGCAGCAGGACAGCGGCTACCGCGTGGTTATGGGCACGTTCTCCCGCGTGGTCGTGATCGCTCCCAGCCAACGGGTGGCGGACCGCTGCATTGCGGAGGCGTTGGAGATTCCGAATCGCATCGAAGCATTGATGAGCTACCACCGCGACGACTCCGAGCTGAGCAAGATCAATCGCTATGCGGCCCAGGGACCGGTCCCGGTGAGCGAGCTGACCTTCGAGGTTTTGCAGAAAGCCATCCAGTTCAGCCGGTTGTCCGACGGAGCATTCGATGTGACGGTTGGGCCCCTGGTGGATCTGTGGCGCCAGGCGGGCCGGACGAACGAGGCTCCCACGGAGCAAGCTCTGGCCGAGGCACGCTGCAAGGTAGGTTCCGAGAAACTGATCCTTGACGAGAAGAATCGGACGGTTCGGTTCGCGGTGGAAGGCATGCGGGTGGACCTCGGGGGTATTGCCAAGGGGTACGCGGTCGACCAGTGCGTGGAAGCGATGCAGAAGCATGGCGCGCTCGGCGGTCTGGTGGACCTGGGCGGCAACATTCGCTGCTTCGGACAGCCCCCGCAGGGCCAGCAGCACTGGCGCATCGGCCTGCAGGACCCGCGCGTGGCCCCGGATGAGTTCGCCGGTCCTGGGCCTTTGCTGGTTCTGAATCTGATGAACCAGAGCGTCGCCACCAGCGGCGACTACCGCCGGTTTGTGAATGTCCAGGGACAGCGGCAGAGCCACGTGATCGATACGACCACCGGCAAAGGCGCCGACAAGCTCGCCAGTGATACGATCATTGCCGTCGACGCCACCACGGCCGATGCCTTGTCTACCGCGGTCAATGTGCTCGGCCAGGAGAAAGGCCTGGCCCTGATCGAGCGATTGCCCTCCGTCGAGGCGATTCTCATCCCCGCGGGTACGGAGATATCGCTGGTCTATAGCGATGGGGCCCGCACGTACCTCGCGCCAGGACCGGAGATAAACGAGCCCGAGAACGGCAAGCAGGACTCCGCACGTGTACGACAATAAGGCAGTGGGCGGCATCGTTAGGCCCGTTGGGCTTTGGGTTTGTAGTGTGACCGCAAGGGCATATCGGATAATGCCTCACGGCGCCACTACGAACCCAGCTGCGCTGAAGGACGCCCCCCGGGAGATAGCAGACCCGCCGCGAATTCATTTTGCACCTGTTCGGCACATGCGGGGGTTACATTAACTGTCCTTGTGCTTAGAATATCCGTCCACGTAGGGTATTTGTATCGGGTCGTCCGTTTTGGAGATGGATCTCGATGAAAGTCGGCGTGGTGGGTATTGGATATGTAGGGCTGGTGACGGCGGCCTGTCTGGCCGATTCCGGCGTGGATGTGATCTGCGTCGATAAGGATGCGCAGCGGATCAAGGATCTCAATGAGGGCGTGATTCCGATCTATGAGCCCGGCCTGAGCGAGGTGGTCAAGTGCACGCACGCCAGCGGTCTGCTGCATTTCACCACGTCGCTGCGACAGGCGGTGCGGGACTCGCTGGTGCTGTTCCTGGCCGTCGGGACGCCGAGTGCGCCGGACGGCTCCGCCGACATTTCTGCCGTATTGCAGGTGGCAGGCGACATCGCTGAGGCCATGGATGGCTACCGCATCTTCGTGGTCAAGAGCACGGTGCCGGTGGGCACCTGCCGGCGCGTGAGCGAGATCGTTGCCGCCCGGACCAAGCACCCATTCGATTACGTGAGCAATCCGGAATTCCTCAAGGAGGGCTCGGCGGTCGACGACTTCATGAAGCCGGAACGGGTGATCATCGGCGCCGTCGATCCCAAGGTTCGCGAGATCATGCGGCATCTTTATGCCCCGTTCATGCGCCGCAGGGATCGGGTCATCTTCATGGATCCGACTTCCGCGGAGCTGACGAAATACGCGGCGAACTGCATGCTGGCCGCGCGCATCTCCTTCATGAACGAGCTGAGCGTCCTGTGCGATGCGGTCGGGGCGGATATCGAGCTGGTCCGGGCCGGCATCGGCAGCGATGCGCGGATCGGCAACGCCTTCCTGTACGCCGGCGTGGGCTTCGGCGGCAGTTGCTTTCCCAAGGATGTTCGCGCGCTGATCCACACGGGCGAGACCCGCGGCTGCTCGCTGGAGATTGCCAAGGCGGTGCGGGACGTCAACCTCCGCCAACAGAGCCGGTTCGCCCGCCGGGTCGTGGACTACTATGCGAGCGGCCCGGCGCCGGCGACGCTGGCCGTCTGGGGACTGGCGTTCAAGGCCCGGACGGACGACATTCGGGAATCCCCGGCCATGTTCTGTGTCGAGGAGTTCCTCAAGGCGGGCTTCGCCGTCCGGGCGTACGACCCGGAGGCCATGCCGGGTGCGCAGAAGATCCTGGGCGACCGGGTCACGTTCTGTCGGGACCACTACGAAGCGGCCCAGGGGGCGGACGGCCTGATCGTGCTCACGGATTGGCAGCAATTCCGCAATCCCGATTTCGAGCGGGTTCTCGGCCTGTTGAAACGCCCGGTCGTCTTTGACGGCCGCAACCTCTACGATCCCGACTACCTGCAGCAGATGCGCATCGAATACCATTGCGTGGGCCGACCCCCGCGCGGGTGATGTCCCCGGCAGGGCAGAGAGATAACCAGGGGAGCGCACGAACCAACGCGCAAATCGCAGCGGCAAGCGCCGGCTTGGTTCGTAGTGACGCCGTAAGGCGTTTTCCTGCAGTGCCCTTATGGGCGCACTGCAAACCAAGGCGTTCGGCCTTGAGGATGCCGTCCGGGCCACCCTGGACTTCGCGTTCTATGAAGTTGACGGCGCCGAGGCGGCGCTGGACGCTGCGGGTCTGGCTTTAGCGGGGCGCGGGGCGGGGGCCCCGACGCCGCGGTAGACGATGGCGCCCGTGGGGCATTTGTTGCAGGCCGCCTCGTTCTGGCCCGACGGCTCGTATTTCGCGTAGTCCAGGCGTGCCAGGTTGTTCTCGACTGTGAAGGCATTGCTCTGCTTGGCACACAGGCCGCAGCCGATGCAGCCGACCTGGCACATGGCGCGCGTCGTCTTGCCGTTCTCGTTGCTGTTGCACCCGACCGTCATCATCGGGTCGTGGTGGAACGGAACCATCGCGATCAAGTTGCGCGGACAGGCTTTCGCGCAGGCGCCGCAGCCGGTGCACTTGCGATAGTTGACGGTGGACAGGCCAGCCACGATCCGCAGCGCCCCGAACTTGCACGCGCGGACGCAGTCGCCGAAGTCGAGACAGCCGAACTTGCAGGCTTGCGCGTTGCTCAGGGCATTGGCCGCGGTGCAACTCGCAATCCCGAGATAGGCGGCGTAGAAAGTCCGGTCCTCGGTGTGGGAGCGGCAACGAACGATCGGCCGCACCGGGGCGCCGGAACCGCTGAGCTGGATGTTCAAGATCGTTGCGATCCGGGCGGCGACGGCGGACCCTCCCGGCGCACAACGGCCCAGCAACTGCGCGTCCTTATGCACGGCTTTGGCATACTGGCCACATCCGGGGAACCCGCAGGCCCCGCACTCCACGTGGGGCAGCGCTCCGTAGATCTGCTCGATCTGGGGGTCGACGTGGACCTTCAGCCGCTCGCTGGCGACCAGCAGGACGATCGCAAACGCCAGAGCCAATCCCAGCATCGTCAGCCCCGCCGGCCACGCGCTGCTCCACAGGGGAAGAACGGAAGCATGGAATGATGGAATAGTGGAATGTTGGGTGGCGTGGGGCGCGCCTCCGGTACCCAGTACTCCCATATTCCAACACGCCAATATCCCAATATTCCAGTATTCCCATATTCCATTCATCATTTGATCATTCCTGCAAAACCCATGAACGCGAGCGTGAGCAGGCCGGCCGTGATCAACGTGATCGGCGCGCCCTGCAAAGCCTCCGGAACATCGGCCAATGCCAGCTCCTCGCGAATGGCCGCCATGATGCAGATGGCGACGGTGAAGCCGATGCCGGTTCCGGTGCTGATGACGACGGCTTCGAGCAGGCTGTTCGTGCCCCAGACGTCGAGAAACAGGCAGATGCCCAGAATCACGCAGTTCGTCGAGATCAGCGGCAGGAAGATCCCGAAGGCTTCATAGAGGGAGGGGAAGAACTTCCGCACGTACATCTCCACCAATTGCACCGCGCCGGCGATGATGACGATGTAGCAGATGTAGCGGGTGATCTCCAGGTGCAGGGGGGTGAGGACCCAGGCGTCCACCATCCAGGTCAGCGTCCCGCTGAGGGCCGTGACGAAGGTGACGGCCAAACCCATGCCGAAGGCCCGGTCCATCCGGCCGGAGACACCCAGGTACGGGCAGGTCCCCAAAAACTTCGTGAACACGAAGTTGTTCACCAGCACGACCGACAGAAACCCCATGAGCAGTGCAACGAATCGATCCATAGATGGCAACCCTTACGTTGTGGCCGGCACTGGCGCGGCGGGAGCCGACGGCGCGACGGTGGCTTCGGGGTCCTCGGTGGCAACCTCTCGTTTCCGCGTCAGGACGTTGATCAGCCCGAGCATCAGTCCAAGGGTGACGAAGGCGCCGACGGGCATCTGCAGGGCCAGCCAGGGAACGAAAGCCTTGGGCATGACCTGGATGTCGAAGACGTGGCCGGTCGCGAGCAATTCCCGGACTGCCGACAGGGCGCACAGGGCCAGGGTGAAACCGGTCCCCATGCCGACGCCGTCGAGGATACTCACCAGCGGGCCCGACTTGCTGGCGCACGCCTCGGCGCGGAAGATGATGATGCAGTTGACGATAATCAGCGGGACGTAGGCCCCGAGGATCTCGCTCATCTGCGGCTGGTAGGCCTTGAGGAACAGGTCGCAGATCGTGACGAACGTCGCGATCGTCACCGTGAACATGATGATCCGCAGGTGCGGCTTGAGCAGATTGCGCATCAGGCTGACCACGAGATTGCTGCAGACGAGCACGAAGATCACGCTCAGACCCATCGTCAGCGCCGGCTTGACCGCCGTCGTCACTGCCAGGGGCGGGCACATCCCGATCATCAGGCGAAACGTCGGATTCTCGCGCCACAGGCCCGTGAAGAGCGCCTTGGAGTAGAGTCCGGAAGTGGAACCGTTAGGGGCCGACATTGCCGATCAATCCTTTCTCCTGCATCTGGCTCTTGATCTGTGGCAGAAACGTGTTGACGATATCGACCACCGCCTGGCTGCTGACCGTGGCCCCCGTGATCGCGACGATCTGACTGTCTGCCATGGCCGGGTCGCCCGTCTTGGCGAGCGTCAGCGGCTCCGTCGGGGCGTTGACATACTGCCGGCGGTAGTAGTCGGACTTGATCTGATCGCCGAAGCCGGGCGTCTCGCTGCTCGCCAGCACGTCAAAGCCCATGATCTTCTGGAAGCCCTGGTCGGTGGTCAGCACCAGCTCGATCGGACCGGCAAAGCCCGAGCCGTGCACGTTGAAGCTCCAACCGAGACGCTGCTTGTCACCGGCAAGAACCTCGAGGATGCGGGCCTGTTCTTGCGTGCCGTCGGGCAGCTTGATTTGAATTTCCGCCGCGACCGGCTGAAAGACTTCCGCGCCGGGCAGCAACCGCTTGGTGATATCATTGAGCTTGGCGGCCTTGTTCTGCTCGATCCGGTCCGACAGTGCCGCGTTGGTCATGGCAATCAGCAGGCCGAAACAGAAGGAACTGGCCAGGAGCAGCCAGCTCTGCTGCAGGAAGTACTTGAGCCTAGACATTCGGCACACCTCCCACGGGAACCGGCCGGACGAACTTGTCGATCAGTGGCCGGACGCTGTTGGCCAAGAGCACCGCGTACATGAAACCCTCCGGATACTCGCCGACCACACGCACCAGCATCGTGAAGCTGCCAATCAGGATGCCGAAGATCCACTGGCCGCGTACGGTCAGCGGTGCGGTCACCGGATCGGTGGCGATGAAGAATGCGCCCAGCAGCAACGCCCCGCTCGTCAGATGATAGAAGGGCTGGACGAACTTGTCCGGACTGATGAGATAGGTGACCGTGGCGAAGACAAACGCCGACGCCAAGACCGCCAGCGGGATATGGACGCCGATGATCCTGCGGATGACCAGATACAGGCCGCCGACCAGCAGGGCGAGGGCACTGGTCTCACCCAGGGACCCGGCCTTTTCGCCGAACAGACCCGACCACAGGGGATGCCGCTCGTTGTAGATGCGGGCGCCGTTGGCGTCCTTGATGGCCACTTTGCTCCAGGCCAGCGGGGTCGCCTGCGTGCGGATATCCATGATGTTGTTGGTCGGCGCCACCGGGGCCAGCGCGGAATCGATCGTGGCCGGCACCGTCCACGTGGTCATCAGGATGCCGAAGGAAGCGGTCAGGAACGCCCGGCCGACCATGGCGGGGTTGAAAATGTTGGCGCCCAGGCCGCCAAAGACCATCTTGCCGACGGCGATCGCGAAGACCGCTCCGATCACCACAGCCCACAGGGGCAGGGCCGGTGGCATGGACAGGGCCAGGATCACCCCGGTGACGGCGGCGCTGAGGTCCCACAGCGAATTGGGCTTCCGCCGGATGAGGTTGCATGTTGCTTCCGCGGCCAGGCACGACGCCACGGACACCGCAATCAGGAGCAAGCCGTGCAGCCGGAAGTATAGGCCCGCCGCGAAGACCGCCGGGAGCAATCCCAGGATCACGTCGAGCATGATCCGTTGCGTCGAGAGTGCCTTGCGCGCGTGGGGGGCGAACCCGATGCTGAGGTCTGGAGAAATCGTTTCGATCATAATCGCAAAACCGGTCTCTTATTCTTCACGTCAGTCTCAGGCCGGCATCTTCTTCTTTTGCCGGGCCAGGTAGATCTTGCCCGTCTTGATGTAGCCGGTCAGGTCCACATTGGCCGGGCAGACGTAGGTGCAGCAGCCGCATTCCATGCAGGCGCCGACATGGTATTGCACGGCCAGATCCATGAGATTGTTCTTCACAGCATGGGCGATCTTGGTCGGACACAGGTGCTCGGGGCAGACCCGCACGCACCGGCCGCAGCGAATGCACGGCGTCGGACGCTGGGTCGCGCCCTTGCCGATCTGCCGGGCCGTCAGGACGGTCACGGCGCCGCCGGTCTTCGTAATCGGCGTGCTCAGATCGGCGGCCGCGATGCCCATCATGGGGCCGCCCAGCACGACCCGGGCGCTGTCCTTCGTCCGCCCGCCACAGTGGTCGATCAGGGCCTGGACCGGCGTGCCGATGGGGACATAGTAGTTGCCCGGCCGGGCGATGCCTTCGCCCGTGACGGTCACGACGCGGTGCGTCAGGGGCCGGCCGTGGACCACGGCCTCGGCAATCGCCGCCGTCGTCTGCACGTTGCTGACCACCACGCCGATGGCAGGGGGGATGCTCCCCGTGGGCACGGTCTTCTGCAGGACGGCCCGGATGAGCTGCCGCTCGCCGCCTTGCGGGTATTTCGTTTTGACCGGGACGAGCTGGATGTCCGACGCCAGGCCCAGCCGCGCCAGGGAGGCGTTCATGTGCTCGATGGCCCTGGGCTTGTTGTCCTCGATGGCGAGAAAGACCCGCGTGGCGCCGCAGGCCTGCCGGGCCAGTTGGATGCCGGTGAGGACCTGGTCCGTCCATTCGAGCATCACGCGATAATCGCACGTGATGTACGGCTCGCATTCGCAGCCATTGACGACCAGGACCTCTTTCGGCGTCTTCGTATCGGGCTGGATCTTGACGCTCGTGGGAAAGCCGGCCCCGCCCATGCCGACGATTCCCGCCTCGCGTACCGCCGCGCCGATCTGCGCCGACGTGTAGGCGGCCGGATCGAAGTGGGCGGGCCGCACAAACGCCGGCGGCTGCGGCGGCGTCTGCATCTGGGCCTCGATGATCACGGCCAGGCTGCGACCCAGGACCGCATGCGGCTGCAGGGCGATGTCCTTGACCTTGCCGGCGACGGGTGCATGGACGGGCGCGCTGACGAATCCCTGGCACTCCCCGATCGCCTGTCCGGCGGTGACCGTGTCGCCCTTCTTGACCAGTGGCCGGGCGGGCGCACCGATGTGCTGACTGAGAAGGACGGCCAGTTCCTTCGTCGCGGGCCCGGGCTCGATGGCTCGGTCCTCGGCGAGATGCTTGCCCTCCGGCGGATGTACCCCGCCGGAAAAAGAGCGTCTATGTGCCTTTAACATGAACATGACTCTTCCATCCCGGGAATTACGTCCGGCGGCACCGGCGCGCCACGCGGCGCATCACCAGCAGGAGCCCCGTCGTGACCGACAGTGCCCCTGCCAAGGCCAAGGGCCCCCGATACGGTTCGGCGACCGCACTCCCCAACCACCAGCCCCATCCGCCCAGCGTTACTATGAACACGACGAGCGGGAGCAGGAATGCCACAATGGCCGTACGGGCTACCGATGGTCCTTCAGTCTCGCCGAGCTGGCGGTAGGCTTGCTGGCAGCCATCCGCTTGGGAGCAGCCTCGACACGGATCGGATTGGGCCGCCTTTTCCACTACCATAGGATTAAAGCCGTGAGTATAATACGCCCCGTAATCATTGCAAGCAGAAGTCCACCAGAATCATGGAAAATAAGGTTCAGGAGCCCCGCTCGTGGCGCACAGGATAAGATGGCTTGCTCTCGGACTGGGTCTGGCGGCCACGCTGCTGCCGGGCTGTACGGTCAACCCCATTACGGGTAATGAAGAGTTGATGTTCTTCCCCCCGGACAAGGATGTCGAGCTGGGCCAGAGATATGCGCCGCAGGTGGAGAAGGCGCTGGGTGGGCTCGTGCCGGAACAAGGCATCCAAAGCTACCTGCATCAGGTGGGCCAGCGCATCGCGCGCTTCTGTCAACGGCCGGACCTGGCTTACCACTTTGCCGCCGTCGAGGAAGGGGGGGCCAATGCCTTCGCTCTGCCCGGCGGCTACATCTACATCACCCGCGACCTGCTCAAAGAGCTCAAGACCGAAGCCCAGTTGGCGGCGGTGCTGAGCCACGAAGTGGGACACGTCGTGGCCCGCGATACGCTGGTCGCCATGAGCGAGCAGATCGGCATGACGGCCCTGATGGTCGCCGCCCAAACCAGCGGCTCTCCGGACGCGGCGCGGGGAACACGCTTCGTGACGGCAGTGCTGAGCCTGCAGTACAGCCGGGACGACGAGAGGGAGGCGGATTTCGCGGGGCTGTCCTACATGACGCAGGCGGGCTACGATCCCAACGCCATGGTCGAGACCATGGAGACCCTGGCCAAGCTCCAGACCTTCCGGCCCGTCGAGTTCTTCTCGACCCACCCGAATCCGGAAAACCGCATCGCCTACCTGCAGGACCGGATTGCCACGCGGTTCGCGGCCATGAAGGATCTGAAGCAAGGACAGGAGGAGTACAGCCGCAAGATCCTGACGCCCTTGAACGAGCGAAAGAAACGCTTCAATCTGCCGCCGCAGGAGACGACTGGGACAAGACAAGAGCCGGTCCTCACAGAGAAGACCGGCTCATAGAAATCGTCGAATGCCCGTGCCGGGCGGCAGGGCGCACTGGATGTGGCTATTGCTGACCCATGCGGGCCTTTCTCTTGGCCTCGGTGGCACTGTTCTTGCACTTCGGACAGCGGTCCTCGAAGTCCCCCTGAACACTACCCGCGCGGAAAACCTCGCTGCACCTCTCGCACTTGTAGGCACGTACGACGCCGTCCTTGCTGCACTTCTGGCACGTCAGCGGCATGGCGACCGGCATCGGCGACGGATTCGCCTTGGACTTCTCCTCCAGCTCCCTGTAGTATTGCCGCTCGCCCATCTCGTACCCCTGGCCACACTTGGTGCACTTGACCCAGAGCATCTGGGTGTCGGGGATGTCATTGACGCCACCGCTGCCGCCGCGCCTGACCACGAAGATCACCACCGCCACGAGGACACAGGCGGCAATGACGGCTGCGTAGATTGTGTTCTTCATACGTTACCTCCCAGAAATGGACTGTGAGATTCCTTGTGACGGCAGTCCAGACTCGGGTTCTGCTGCCGCGGCCCGGCGTCTTCGACCCCAAGGCCATCGGCTGCCAGAATACCGGCGGCTGGATCCCGTGTCAAACACTTGTCACCGTTCGGGCCGAGTTGCCCGCCAATTGGAGAATACGTGCCGGCTGCTCCGGGAACCCGGTTTTTGCCGACAGGTAGGCCGATTCCAGCACGGCCATGTTGCGCAGGTTCTCGGCGCCGCTGCTGGCCAGGGGATACTCGGCGGGGCTCCGCAGCGTCCGGACGAAGTTCTCGAGCAGCCGTTCGAACGCGACCTGCTCGTCCTCTTCGTACCGCCAGTTCAAGTCGTTCCGGCCGTCCGGGGTGCGCAGCTCGAGCCGGTCGGGCGCGACGATCAGGTAGGCATCCTGGGCGTGAATCTCGATCGTCGCACGAACGGGCCCGGCTTCGTTGTGCCGCATGGCAACCAGGCTGCCCATCAGGGTCTCCGTGAACCGCAGGGATACCAGCGCGGTGTCCTCTGTCCGGTAGAGCCGCTGCTGTTTGTCGGGCGCCTGGTTGGTCTTGAGGGCGTAAACCTGCTCCGGGAGGGAGAAACTCCAGAGGACCTGATCGAGAAGCGGATAGCCGTCGTGGAGGAGGACGCCGCCGCCGGCCAGGCCGGGGTCCGCCCGCCAGGGGGGCTGATCTGCGGCGTCAAGACGGCAGAAGGCCGTAATGAGGAACGGATGCTCCAACCGACACCGTGCGAGCAGCGCGTGGGCGGCCCGGAAGCTGCCCCGGAAACGGGCCGGATTGGCCACCGCCAAGCGTACACCCTCGCTCTCGGCCATTTGCACATACGCCAGGGACTCGTCGAACGTCCGCGCCAGCGGCGCGGTCTTGAGGATATGGAACTTCCTGCGAAGGGCTACCTTGATCTGCTCGTCGCAGGTGTGGGTCTCCGCGGCAACCAGCAGACAGTCGAGTTGATTCTGCACGACCAGTTGCCGGTAATCGCTGAAGGCTTCGCAGCGCGCCTCCGCCGCAGCTTTCGCCGCCCGTTGCGAGTCCGGATCGGCCACGGCTTTGATCTGCAGGCAGCCGGTCGCCAGCGCGGCCCGAAGCAGACGTTGGCCCGCTTCGTTCAGTCCGAGAATGGCTGCGGTTGGATTGTCCGACCCCATCGCTTCGCTATTGCCGGCCGCCGTTGCGAGTCGGGATGATGAAGTGCTCCGGCACCGGGAACTGGGAGCACAACAACAGCACTTCTTTGCCGACTTCCTCGATCACGGACTCTTTGTCGATGTTCTCCGCGACGCGGCTGATGAACGCGGCGATTTGCTGCGCTTCCGGCTCCTTCATGCCACGGGTGGTGATGGCCGGGGTCCCCAGCCGCAGACCGCTGGGATTGAACGGCGGCGCCGGGTCGCCCGGGATCGTATTGTAGTTCGTGACGATTCGCGCCCGGTCCAGGGCCTTGGCCAGCTTCTTGCCGGGGATGCCCTTGTTCCGAAGGTCAATCAACATGAGGTGGTTATCGGTCCCGCCGGAGACGAGATCGAAACCGTATTCGAGTAGCTTCTCGGCCAGGGCCCGCGCGTTCTTGACCACCTGCCGGGCATACTCCTCGAACTCCGGCGTATCCGCCTCGGCCAGAGCTACCGCGATGGCCGTGAGCGTGTGCATGTGCGGGCCGCCCTGCAGACCGGGGAACACGGCCCGATCTACTTTGTCGGCGTGTTCTGCCCGGCACAGCAGCATGCCGCCGCGCGGGCCCCGCAGGGTTTTGTGCGTTGTGGTCGAGACGACATCGGCATATGGGACGGGACTCTTGTGGATGCCCGCGACGACCAAGCCGGCGATGTGGGCGATGTCACTGACGTGATACGCTCCCACCTCTTTGGCGATCTGGCCGAAAATCTCGAAGTCGATGGTCCTGGGATAGGCCGTGGCGCCGGAGATGATCACCTTGGGATGGTGCTTCTTCGCCAAGTCACGGATCTTGTCGTAGTCGAGCCGGCCGGTCTGCGCGTCGATCTCGTACGAGACCGAGTTGAAGAACTTGCTGGTGAGCGAGACCTTCCAGCCGTGGGTCAGATGCCCGCCGTGGACGAGTGACATGCCCATGATCGTGTCGTGGGGTCCGATAAGTGCGGCGTAGGCGGCCAGGTTCGCAACCGAGCCGGAGTAGGGCTGCACGTTGGCATGGTCGGCCTTGAAGATCTTCTTGGCCCGATCCTGGGCGACTTTCTCGATCAGATCGGTGACCTGCTGGCCCTCGTAGTATCGCTTGCCCGGGTACCCTTCGGCGTACTTGTTCGTCAGGCAGCTCGAGGTCGCCATCATCACCGCCCGGGAGACATAGTTCTCGGAAGGAATCAGGCGGATCGAACCGCTCTGCCGGGCCTCTTCCTGTCGTATCAACTCGTATATCTGCGGATCGTACTGCTCGAGGGCTGTCCTCATACGGGTCTCTCCAGAGATGACCATCCTGTGGGGCTGACGCCGGGCCTTCCTGGCAACAAGGCGTTCCCGCCGTCCTTATAACATGGCTCCGATCCGCGTACAAGCATTTATTCGTTGACAGAATCGGGCCGAAGACTACGATGAAATGAATCTATCATTTGGACCGATAACCACTTAACGACACTATGTCCGAACCGGATATTCCAGCCCAATCGCAGGCCCGGGCGCATTTCGAGCGAGCCCGCCAGGCGGCCGAGGCGGGTCATTTCGACCGTGCGATCGATGCCTACCTGGACGGCCTGCGGCTCGCACCAGACGATGTCGCGGGTGGACACGTCGAGCTGCGTGTCCTGGCCCTGCAGCGGCTGGGGCGCGGGGGCGGCAAGGCCACGCCCGAGGAAGTGAAGCAGCGGTTGGCACCGACGGACAGCCCCCTCGTACGCATGCTCAATGCCGAGTACCTGCTCGCGAAGGACCCGGAACACCTGGCCTACGGCGAGGCGGTGTTGAAGGCGGCCGTCGCGGGGGGGTACCGCGAAACGGTCAAGTGGATGGCCGATCTGATGTTCCTGGCCAACAACAACGCCAAGAAACCATCGCTCGAGCTTTATGTGCTGCTGCGGGATTCCTACGCCGCGGCGGGGCAGCTCGAGCGTGCGGCCGCTGCCTGTCAGCGGGCGGTGCTGCTCAAGCCCAATGACATGTCGCTGCTGAAGGACTTCAAACGGCTCCGAGCCAAGCTGGCCCGCGCCGCCAAACGGGCTCAGGCTGGCAAGGTCGCTCCCTCGCCGCCGGAGGGAGCATCCGCGGACAACGCTCCTGTCGAGGATTCGGCTCCCGCGGTTAAGAAGCCCTCGGCAGACGCGGTGGACCCCCAGTGTCTGGCTGATGCCAGAGCGTTTTTCGCCAAGGCGCGGACGGCGGCCGGCAACAAGCAGTACGATTTCGCGATCGATATGTACCTGGGTGGGCTGGCCCGGGTCCCGGATGCGCTCGATGAGGGCCATCTGCCCCTGTGCGAGCTCGGCCTGCAGCGACGGTGCAAAGGCGGCAAGGGACCTTCAATGATGGACCGGGTCAAGCGCCTGCGCGGTCGGACACCCCTGGAGCAGATGCTCAACGCCGAGTACCTGTTCGTGAAGGACCCGGATAACCTGGGCTATGCTGAGGCCATGCTCAAAGCTGCCGTCGCGGGCGGGTACAAGAAGACCGCCCATTGGGTCGCCAACCTGATCTTCCAGACGAATAATGCCCTGCAAAAGCCTTCTTTGCAGACGTATCTGCTGCTGAAGGACTCGTACCTCGCTCTGGGCCAGTATGACAAAGCAGTGGCCGCCTGCCAGCGGGCCAGCCGCATGAGGCCGGAGGACAAGGACTTGGCCGACGAGTGCAAGAATCTCTCCGCCGAACTGGCGATGTCCAAGGGCAAGTACGACCTCGAAGGCGACTTCCGCCAATCCATCCGGGACCGGGAAACCCAGGCCCGGCTCTATGCCCAGGATCGCGTCATCAAGACCCAGGATTACCGGGTATCCGCGGTGGAAGAGGCTCGCAAGGCGTATGTCCGCGAGCCGGAACAGGCCGGGCATGTGTTCCAACTGGCCGAGGCCCTGGCGGACCTGGAGACGGACGAAGCGGAAAACGAAGCAATTCAGTTGTTGGAGGATGCCTACGCCAGCCGGCACAGCTTCAACTTCAAGGAGCGGGCGGGGCTGCTGACCATCCGGCAACTGAAGCGTCAACTCCGCGAGGTTCGCCAGCAGGTGGAAACCCAGCCGCAGAACGCCGAGGCCGCGGCCCGGAAAGCGGAGCTGACGGCCCGCCTCCAGGAGACCGAGTTGGAACACTATCGCCTGTGCGTGGCGAACTACCCCACGGATCAGACCCACAAGTACGAATATGCCTCGCGCCTGGCGCAAAGCCAGCGGTACAACGAGGCCATCCCCCTGTTCCAGGAGGCGCAGCGGGAGCCGCGTCACAAGATTCCCGCTCTGAGCCAGATTGGCTATTGCTTCCTGATGAAGGGCTGGTATGCTGATGCCGTCGACGTCTTCACCCAAGCCATCGCCGCGCACGAAATAAAAGATGATGCGTTGGCGAAGGAACTGCGGTATAATCTGGCCCGCGCGTATGAAGAACAGGGCCTCCGCGACCAGGCTCTGGACGGGTACCGGAAAATCGCCCAATTGGATTTCGGGTACCGGGACGTCAGTACGAGGGTCGAACGGCTGCGGGCGGCCGCGGATGGGTCCCCTCCGGGGGCCGGCGCCCCGGAGAAGGCGTAAGTCGGAACCAACCTCTCGGTGAGTAGGGGCTTTTGCAGAATAAGAGTATTCAGGAGATTGCAGTGGCACATTCGTTGTCGGCGAAGAAGAGAGTGCGGCAGAACGCCCGGCGCAAGACGCTCAACAAGTCGCGCCGGAGCCAGGTGAAGACCCAGATCAAGCATTTGGAGACCACGTTGGGCGAGGGCAACGTCGCGGTGGCGGCCGAGCAGTTCCGTGCCGTGGCCAAGAAGCTGGACAAAGTGTCGGCGACGAGCACGATGCACAAGAAGACGGCGGCCCGCAAGAAGTCCCGCCTGGCGAAGAAGCTCAACGCCCTGAAGACCAAGCAAGTTGCCGCACCGCAGCCGAAACAGGCGTAGCGGAGGCGACGCGGGCGTTGCCCTGCATCGGATCGCCGCACCTTCGATGGCACAGGTTACAGCACCTGATCGAACAGCATGTCGATTGGGTGCTGCTTCTTTGGGGCAGGTTCCTGGAAGACGGAGGTCTGCCCCTTGGGGAGAGCACGGATGCCACAAGTCTACAAAGATCGGATTCTCAAGT
Source organism: Planctomycetota bacterium (assembly GCA_025459125.1). Taxonomy (GTDB): domain Bacteria; phylum Planctomycetota; class Phycisphaerae; order Sedimentisphaerales; family Anaerobacaceae; genus PLanc-01. The sequence goes on from JALORE010000119.1 coordinate 15,371, forward strand.
TCCTCCAGCGCGAGGAATACCAGCCGCTCAAACCGGCGCAATTGGCCAAGGCCCTGGGAGTGGACGAGGACGCTTCTTCCGAGTTCCAGATCGCCTTCGAGGAGCTGCGCCGGGCCGGGCACGTCGTGGTCGGCGCCGGCAACGTGATCACGCTGCCTTCCATCGCCGGCCAGGTGGTCGGGCGCTTTCGCGGGAATCCGAAGGGCTTCGGCTTCGTCAGTCCCCTGGAGCCCAACGCGCATGGTGACCTGTTCATCCCGCCGGACGCGACCGGTGACGCCATGACCGGGGATGTCGTTTTGGCCAAGGTCAACCGCAAGGGTAAGCGCGGGCCGGAGGCCCATTATACCGGCGAGATTATAGACGTGCTGGAGCGGGCCAACAACCGGTTCGTCGGCACGTTGATCCGCAACCCGGAAGCTTGGCTGGTCCAGCCTGACGGGACCTCGTTCATCGAGCCCATCGTCGTCGAGGATGTCACCGCCAAGAACGCCCGCGAAAAGGACAAGGTCGTCGTCGAGATCCTGTCTTATCCCAGCGAGCGTTTCCTGGCCCGCGGGGTCATCATCCAGGTGCTCGGGCGGGCCGGGCAGTACGAGGCCGAGATCCAGTCCGTCATCCATCAGTTCCATCTGCCGGGTGAGTTCGAGAGCGAATGTCTCGACCAGGCGCGGACAGCCGCCTCCACCTTCCAGCCCGAGCGGGCCCCGGGCCGCGAGGACATCACCGACAAGGTCGTCGTGACGATCGATCCGCCCGACGCCAAGGACTTCGACGACGCGATCAGCCTCGAAACGGATGCGCAGGGCAACTGGGTCCTGGGCGTGCACATCGCCGACGTCAGCAGCTTCATTCCGCCGGATTCGCCCCTGGACCAGGAGGCGAAACTTCGGGGCAACACTGTCTATCTGCCGGGTAGGACCATCCCGATGCTGCCGGAGATTCTGAGCAACGGGATTTGCAGCCTGCAGCCCGAGCAATTCCGCTTCACCAAGAGCGCATACATGACCTACGACGCGGAGGCGCGCGTCATCTCCCGGCGTTACGCCAACAGCATCATCCGCTCGAGTGCCCGGCTGACGTACGAGCAGGCGGACCGGATTCTCAAAGGCCACACCAAGGGCTTCAAGCGCCCGGTCATCGCACTCTTGCGGGACATGGAGGCCTTGAGCCGGCGGATCGAAGCCCGGCGGACAAAAGCGGGCATGCTCCACCTGGACCTGCCCGAGCCGGAATTGGTTTATGATGACGCCGGCCGGGTCATCGATGCCCATCCGGCGGATACCAGCTACCCTCATACCATCATCGAGATGTTCATGGTGGAGGCCAATGAAGCGGTCGCCTCGCTCCTGGATCGCCTCAACCTGTCCTTTATCCGCCGGATTCACCCCGATCCGGACATCCTGAGCCTGCAGAACATGGCCCGGTTGTTGAAGGCCGTGGGAATCGCCATGCCGCGGACCCCCGACCGCCACGCGATTCAGGCGGTTCTGGACCACGTCAAAGGCAGCGAGCAGTCGCTGGCGGTGAATATCGTCGTGCTGCGGAGCCTGGAGCGGGCCTTGTACGCACCGACGAACATCGGCCACTACGCCCTGGCCTCCCGGCATTACTCCCATTTCACCAGCCCCATTCGGCGCTACGCGGACCTGCTCGTCCACCGGCAGCTTCAGTACTACCTGGAGGACCGGGTGGAAAACGCAAAACAATGGGCCGCCGGCCAGAACCTATTCGACGTCGGCCAGCACATCACCTTCACGGAGGAGCGGGCCGACGATGCGGAGAAGGAGCTGACGACCGTTCTGATCCTGCAAATGCTCGGCAAGCACATCGGCGATGAGCTGGCCTGCGTGGTCACCGGCCTGACCGGTTTCGGTGTCTTTGCCCAATCCGAGAAGTACGGCATCGAAGGGCTCATCAAGCTCGAAGACCTCGGCCCGGATCACTGGCGGTTCAACCGGCTCGCCCAGTGCATCGTCGGCGAGCGTTCCGGCGAGACCATCCGCCTGGGCCGTCCGTTGCGGGTCTACATCGCCTCGGTGGACGTCCCCTCGCGCCGCCTGAACGTCGTCCCGGTCGAGCCCCTCGGCCAGATGAAGGAAGAACGCTCCCGCAAACACCTCAAAGGCAAAGAGCCGCCCCGGAAGCCCATGAGGAAGGGCAAGAAGCAGCGCAAACGCTAGGCCCCGGATTTGCCTTGCCGGCGATTCCCGCCCTTTGTAGATGCAGGCAAGCAAGTAGGATGGGCTTCAGCCCATGCGGGGAGTTTCGCACGTCGGGTCATAGGACCGCAGGGCATAGGCATCGCGCTGAAGGCACGCTTGAACCACATTCTACCAGATGGACCATTCGTGTTCACTCAACCCCGGGCAGGATCACGCCGGAGGGGTGCTGGGCGTCGCGAAACACCGTGAGGCTCGGTGCCGGGTTCAGTTGCGGCGTCTGGCAGCTGTCTTTGTCGGCACAGGTGATAGCGATCCGGATGCGATGGCCGGCGGCAAAGTGCCTGCCGGTGGGCAGCAGGTCGAACATGCCCATCTCGGGGAAGATCGCCTTCAGGTGCGGCGGGGCGGTCCCGGGAGATGCCATACATGCCGACGCGGCCGTTGCACCAGGGCTGGGTGGCCAGCCACTCCGTGATGTCGTAGGCAGCGAGGCTCTCTTGGGGCGGGTTGGGGTCGATGCGCGCGCCGAAGGAAACGCCGGAGCCACGCCCATCGGCTACGGCGCAGATATAACCATGCTGGACGAGTTTCCTCATGGGGTGGTCTTGACGGTCGAGTTGGGAGTAGATCTTGCCGCTGGGATTGAGCACGGCCCGCAGGTACCGGCGGTGTTCCCAGATCACCGGCAGACGCTCTTCGTGCAGGACGTTGCTCCTGGTGGGGCGGAGTACGTCGATCGCGATACGCACGCCATCGCGCATGGTGAGATACCGGGAGCTGCGGCGCCAGCCGTCGAACCGAACCCGGGAATACCCCTGGTACCGGCCGGGTTGGGAAATGCGCTCCTCCGGCGGCTGGGCGGCTCCAAGCCCCCGCGGCCACCCCGCCAGCGAAAATCCCAGCAGGGCCACGATCCCGTTTCTCAGGCGGTTGTTGTTCCCCATCCGTCTGTGGAGCACGACAGGTACCTCCACGAACGTCTTGCGATCGGCACACGTAGCACTACTCCCGAGGTTGGTCGCGGGCGGGGAGGAAGTACTGCACGCCTGCCATTGTCGCTGCAGGGAGGCCGCAGGCCGACCAAGTGATCTCAGTGCTGTGGCTTGAGACGGCTTCGCTTTGCTCGCAAGGACAGGCGGGACGTTTGCGATGATCTTGTCGTGCCCTCCCGAGCGCGGCGGGATGCCGCGATTTCTTGACAGGAACCGGCGCTTCTGCCATACTGGCCGCGACCCGTGCAGGACAAATTCGGTAGAAAAGAGAAAGTACCAGGATGGCTTTCGATCAGACAATCAAGCTGCTCTACAAGATTTTCGGCTCGCGGAATGAACGGCTGGTGAAGGGCTATATGCCCACCGCCCGGGAAGCCGGCGTGTACGAAGAGCAGTTCCGGCAGCTCAGCGACGAGGCGCTCCGGGCCAAGACCGCCGAGTTCAAGGCGGCGCTGGCCGGCGGCCGGCGGCCCGAGGACATTCTCCCCGAAGCCTTCGCGGTGGTCCGTGAGGCGGCCCGGCGCCACGTCAGCATGCGGCATTTTGACGTGCAGCTCATCGGCGGCAACGTCCTGTACGAGGGCAAGATCGCGGAAATGGCGACCGGCGAAGGCAAGACGCTGGTAGCCACGCTGGCGGTCTATCTTGTCCATCTCACCGGCCGGCACGTCCATATCGTGACCGTCAACGACTACCTGGCGAAGCGCGACGCGGAATGGATGGGGCCGATCTACCAGGCCTTGGGCCTGACCGTCGGCGCCATCCAGGCGGACATGGACACCGCCGGCGAGGAACGCCGCAGCCAATACCAGTGCGACGTGACCTACGGCACCAACAACGAGTTCGGCTTCGACTACCTGCGCGACAACATGAAGACCTCGCTCGAGCAGATGGTACAGGGCCCGCTCGAATACGCGATCATCGACGAGGTGGACTCGATCCTGATCGACGAGGCGCGGACGCCGCTGATCATTTCCGGTCCGGCGTTCGACGATGTCACGCGCTACAAGAAGGCCGACCAGGTGGCCCGGCAGCTGCTGAGCCTCCAGAGCGGCTACGACCGCATCAAGAGCCAGGTCGATGGCGCCGAGCGCAAGATCGCCAATGCCCAGGGCGAGATTGCGGAGGCCAAAAAGGAGAAAGACAGCGCCCGGGTGGAGAAGGCGCAGAAGGTGATCGCCGCGGCCGAGGCGGACTTGGAAGCCGCCAAGACGAAACTGGCGCAGGCGGTCCAGTACTACGAGGTGGAGTTCGATCACAAGCAGGTCCGGCTCACGAACGAGGGGGAGAAGGCCGCCCAGGATATTGCGGGGATCGGCTCGTTCTACACGGGCGCGAACATGGAGTGGTCGCACCTGATCCAGCAGAGCCTGCGGGCCCACGTGGTCTTCGAGCGGGAGAAGGACTACGTGGCGATGGACAACAAGATCATCATCGTGGACGAGTTTACCGGCCGGCTCATGCACGGCCGCCAGTGGTCCGACGGTCTGCACCAGGCGGTCGAGGCCAAGGAAGGCGTCACGATCAAGGAAGAGACGCAGACGCTTGCCACGATCACGCTGCAGAATTTCTTCAAGCTCTACGATCAGATCGCCGGCATGACCGGCACCGCCGCCACGGAGGCGGACGAATTCCTGAAGATCTACAAGCTCGACGTCGTCGTCATCCCGACGAACAAGCCCTGCGTCCGCGACGATCAGGACGACGTCATCTACAAGACGATGCGGGAGAAATTCGACGCGATCGTGGAGGAGATCAACGCCGTCAGCTCGGCGGGCCGGCCGGTCCTGGTCGGCACCATCAGCATCGAAAAAAGCGAGGCTCTCTCTGCCGCGCTGATGAAACGGCACGGGCTAGACCACGAGGTCCTCAATGCCAAGCAGCACGCCCGCGAAGCGGTGATCGTCGCCAAGGCGGGCCAGCAGCATACCGCCCGCGACGGCAGCACCCGCGGCAACGTTACGATCGCGACGAACATGGCCGGGCGCGGCACCGACATCAAGCTCGGTCCGGGCATCGCCGAGATCGGCGGCCTGCACATCCTCGGCACCGAGCGGCACGAAGCCCGCCGGATCGACAATCAGTTGCGCGGCCGGGCCGGTCGGCAGGGCGATGCCGGCTCCAGTCAGTTCTTCCTGTGCTTCGACGACGACCTGATGCGGGTCTTCGCCCCGGAATGGACGGTCAAGGCCCTCTCCTGGATCGGCTGGGAGGAAGGCCAGCCCATTTATCATAAGCGCATCAGCAAGGGCATCGCCAAGGCCCAGAAGAAGGTCGAGGAGCGCAACTTCGAAGTCCGCAAAAGCCTGCTCGAATATGACGAGGTGATGGACTACCAGCGCAAGATCTTTTATTCCCGCCGGCGCGATCTGCTGGCGGGCAAGAGTGCCAAGCCGGTGATCCTGGAGATGATCGAGGCGGCCGTCACCAAGCAGACGAAGGAAATGCTCGACCGGGATTACCCGCTGCGCAGCATCGTCGAATGGGCCCGCGTGAACTTCGACGTGGACCTGAAGCTGTCGCAGCTCGTCGATGCCATGCCGCCGGAGATCGAGCAGATGATCAAAGAGCGGGCCAAGGACAGCGTCCGCAGCGACATCTCGATCTCGCTCGGCGAATACCTGGAGGACTACGGCGATCCGAGCACGTGGGACACCGCCGGCCTGTCGAAGTGGGCGATGAATGCCTTCCATGTGAACCTGAGCATCAACAAGATCAAGAGCCTGGCGCCGGACGAGATCGAAGAGCAGTTCGACAAGAAGGATTGCTCGCCCCTGGCCGAGTTCCTGCGGCCGGATTTCGCGGTGCAGCGTTTTGCCGAGTGGGTGCGGGCGAAGTTCGACATCGCCGTCGACGGGGAGCAGTTGAAGAGCCTCAAGCCGGACGAGGCGCGCCGGTTGCTGCTGGAGCAGACGACCGCCAAGTACCGCCGGCGCGAGATCGAGTATCCGGTCGAGTTCGCGATGAGCATGGCCTTCGGGGCGCAGGGCGCCAACGTCTATGGCTTCCAGGCCCTGGCTGACTGGGCCAACGCCAAGTACAACGCCGGCTTCTCCGCCGAGGGCATCCAGGAGCGCAAACCGCGCGAAGTGCATGAAGAGTTGCTCCAGTTGAGCGAGAGCTACAATGATGGCAAGCTCGACGAGGAACTGGGCCGCCAGATTGCTCATTTGAACCGCGCGGAGCTGATCCAGTGGGCGAACCAGCGGTTTCATGCTTCCCTGCGGGAGGAGGACCTGCCCGAGGGAAAAGGAGAGGAGACCCGCCACCGTCTGGCCGAGGTGGGGCGGGAGTATCTCCGCGCCGAGCTGGCCGACCTGGAGCAATACGTGCTGCTGAATGTCTACGACAGCACCTGGAAGGACCATCTCTACATGATGGACCGGCTCAAGGATGAGATCTGGACCCGCTCGCTGGCGGAAAAAGACCCGAAGATCGAATACAAGCGGGAAGGGTTCCGGATGTTCAACGAGATGCTGGAATCCATCGACGATCGGGTTACGGACATCATCTTCCGGGTTCGCCTCGAAGCGGGCGCCCGGGCCCGGAACGTCTGGCGGGTGAGCCAGACCTCCCACGATGAGGTGGGTCAGTTCGCGGCCGGCGAGCAGCAGCGGGCGGCGGCGCAGGCCCCCCAGGGCGAGGTCAAGGTCAAGCAGATCCGCTTGGAGCAGCCGAAGGTCGGACGCAACGACCCGTGCCCATGCGGCAGCGGCAAGAAGTACAAGAAATGCCACGGGGCGCAAAAAGAAAACATCGAGTAACATGGCGCTACCCGATGTTTTCCGGAGGGGAGAAAAATCGTTACTTGAACTTCTACTGCCTTATCGGCAGCGGTGCTTTCGCACTTAAGTTCAAGCCACCTATTTTTATTTTTACTGTCCTATCAGGGGTACGGCCTCCTGGAAAACAATGTTCGTGGTTCTTCAAAGAATTTGCGGACCAGCCGACCGGCGGTTGTGAGTTTCTTTCCCCGTCATTTCCTGCCGCTTTCTGAGGACATAGAGATGGAGAAAGCCCGGCATGAGGCACAGGCAGCGACGCTCCATCAGGCCATGCTGGCCATCGCCAACCCGACCGACCAGGCGCGCAGCTCGTGGAAGAGAGGCCGAGTTGCCCATCTGAGCGCACTCCGCCGGTGCAAGCTCCGCTTCATGATCGCCCAGCGCGGCTTTCCCGGGCGGCTGGCGAACGCCCTGCGGTGGCTGCGCGAGCGGAAGCGAGCCGAGGAGGTGCATTACCTGCCGCCGGCCGCGGTCATCGAGGCCATGAACGGATGCAACCTGCGCTGTCCGGAATGTGCCACGGGCACCGCCGCTACGGCCGCCCGAAGGAAAGGCAAGGCCGGCCTGGAAGACATGAAGTCCGTGATCGACCAGGTTTGCGGGAAATGCCTCCAAGTGAGCTTTCACAATCTGGGCGAGCCTCTGCTCAACGACGACTTCTATGCGGCCTGCGATTACGCTGTCGGCCGGGGGCTCTGGACGGTCATCCACAGCAATCTCAACATCCGCAGCCAGGATCTGGCACGCCGAATCATCTCCTGTCGCCTGTGCAACCTGGTCATCTCCTGTGACGGGGCGACGCCGGAGGTGTACGAGCAGTATCGCGTCGGAGGGGACGTGGAACTCGTGTTCCGGAACCTGCAGGACATCGTCGCCGAGAAACGCCGGGCGGGCCGCCGGCTGCCGTGGATTACCGCCCAATTCCTGGTCTTCGAGCACAACTGGCACCAGATGCAACGGTTTCAGGAGCGGGCGCTGACGGCCGGGGCGGACGAGATCCTGTTTCTGCCGGGCAACCGCCACGGCGCCTTTCAGTCCGGTCACGCCGCCGCTGATCTGATCTTTCGCTTATCGGAACTGGACTGGGTTGAGAGAGAACCGGTCCACCTGTGCGGCGATCCCTGGGACACCTTGATCGTGACATATGACCGGGGCCTGTACCCGTGCTGCTTTGCCTACCGGGACCGGGATCTGTTCTCCGCGCCGCGGGAGGCGGATACGGGGACGATCCTGGAACGCTGGAATGGTCCGGCGTACCGTGCCGCGCGGCGTTTCTTCCTGGGCCGGTCGCTCGCCCGGCAGGATCTCCCGGACCCGTGCCGGGATTGTACGCGCGCAGCCGCGTGCGACCAGGGACGCACGTCGGTCCGTGCCGTCCCCACGCGGTAATGGTCATTCTGCGTGCGGCGGATGAGCACTGGAATCGAAGGGCGGTACCGCAGTAAGTCCGGCGGATGCTATCCTGCCCCTGGCGGTCAGAAGATCTCCCGAATCCAGCGGAAGCGAAAGACCGCGCGGATGCGCTCCGTCAAGCGTACTCCCATCCGTTGTGTACTGGTGGAGTAGTCCTGCCTTCGCAAATCCGCCCCGGTAATCCCGGGCTGGGCGGAGCGCCCCCATTGGGCTGCCAGTCCTGCCATCCATCCCAGCCAGAGGGCCTTCCTGCTTCGGCCTTTCACAGTCTTCGGAGGTGCATTTCTCTTTGTCGGCAGCATGATCCTCCGCTCTTACCGCTGGACCGCCAAGGCCAGCGCGGCGAGCAGTTCCTGTCCGGTCCTGCTGACCATCTCGCTGGCCCCGAAGAGCTGATGTGTCTCCAGAATCTCCGGCTGATCGCGGTAGTATCGCTCGACCGCTCCTACGCCGCCTTCCGCCGGTCCGACGGTCCGGTAATGGCCTTCCAGCAGCCAGGAACAGACCTCGTCGTCCCGCTCGGCCGGATAGACGAGGGCCACCACGAATTTGTCCGGTGCATACCGGGCCAATTGCAGGTTGGCCCGGCAGGGCGGGGCCATCTGTACGGCCCAATCCACGAGTCGGTCCAAGTCGTCCCGGGCCGTGAGTTCGTCGCTTGAGAAGAAGAGCATCCCGGCCTCCAACTCAAACCGGTCTGCCGACACTGCCCGCAGCTCCATACGGCCGTCCGGATACGCCCGTTGGATCTTGTACACTTTGCCGTCTTTGTACCGTTCACTCTCCAGCAACTCGGCCACCTCCTCGGCGGTAAACCCCACGCCGGCATGGTCGCCGAAGTCGAAGATGTACAGGCCCTGGTAGCGATCCGGTTTCTCTAATTTCGGTAGTTTCATACGAGAGATTGTACGTTTCCCGTGTCTTTCCTGCACGTAATTTTCCCGGCCGCCGGCGGCAAAAAAAGAGACCAAACTCGCAAACCTGCTTGCAGTCACCGGGTCCGACTTGCATGATCCCGTGCGATAGTGTGCGCGGCGAGCTGCTTGGGGTGAGACGAGAGACCGTGTTCGCGATTGGGGCCAGGGAGGATAGGACATGATGGCCGGCAAATCGAAGCACGAGAAAGCTGACCGCGGGCGGCGATCCCATTCAACCTATGAACAACGCCATCCGCAGAAACCGGCAGACGCACCGGGTCCCAGCGGTCGTGAGGGAGCGGCTTTTCCGTCTGCTCCCAGCCATGCGCCGGAGTTGTTTCCCCGTCTTTTCCAGGCGTCGGGCGATGGTATCGTCCTGCAGGAGGTGTGTTCCCCGCCCGGAGGGGGACGTTTCCTGGAGGTGAACGATGGTTTATGCCGGATGCCGGGCTACACTCGCGACGAGATCCTGGCACTGATGCCGTTCGAGGTCCTTGGCGCCGAGGCTCGTACGGCGCTGGCGGAACTCGTTGAGAAGGGTACAGACACCCCCCGCGCGTTCTTCGAGACCACGCTGGTGGCCAAGGATGGGTCGCGCATCCCGGTCGAGGTCCACACCAGCCGGCTCCAGTTCCAGGAGCGGCCCCTGGTGCTGTCGATCCTCCGCGACATCACCGTGCGCCGGCAGCGGGAGGACCGGTCGAACCGATGGAAGAGCCGGCTGGAAGAGGAAGTGCGGGTCCAGGCCGATCAGGGGAGAGAGGCGCTCGGCCGGCTCCAGAATGAGGTTTCCCGGCGGATCCAGACGGAGCGGGAGTGGCACCGACGGTCCCGGATGCTCGAGGCCTTCTTCACGGATACGATCACCCCGCTGGCGTTCCTGGATCGGCAGTTCTGTTTCGTCCGGGTCAACGAAGCCTACGCCAGGTCCGCGGGCAAGGACCCGGAGTATTTCGTGGGCCGGAACTACTTCGCGCTCCATCCGCGCCCGGAGCATCAGGCCATTTTTGAGGAGACCATCCGCCGGCGGGAGCCGCACCACGCCTCGGCCGAGGCATTCCTCGATCTGGGGCAGCCCCAGCGGGGATCGACCTGTTGGGACTGGCGGCTCACTCCCTTGTGCGATGAGGCCGGAGAAGTGCAATTCCTGGCGTTGAATGTGGAGGACGTCACCGAACGGCAGAACGCGCTCCGCGAGATGGCCCACCGCGCCGAGCAGCCCATTTCTCATCGCAGTTCCGGATGCCGGACTGTCGCCGGGAGAAGATGACGGCGCGACGAGCGCTCCCCCTGGGCCGACTATGGACTGTGGCTAGGCGATTCCCTCCCAGCGCTGCATGCCATGGCGAAGAGCGCAGCCAGCCTGCCTCCGCACAAAGCCTGCCCTCGACCCGATCGGGGGCGAGGGGGGCAATCTCCATCCGGGGGTTGAAATTGCTTCGCTTCGCGCGCCATGACATGCCTGGGTTATGGTCCTGAGGCCGTCTCTTGGCTGGCGCCCCCTCATCTTCCAGAAGGTCGGCCGCAGCCGAATCCCGCATCATCTTGTCCCGATGGCTCGTACGGAGGATAATGGGGACGTCGTACGGGACGGCCTCCGCGGTGGTGATGTCTGTCCCGCATTGGAGCACGGTGGTCGCACGGACAAAGGGGTGACGCATGCGTGACGCCGCAGGCAGGACTGGATGGACAGGTTCGTATGGGCTGGTGACGCTGGCATTCGTTCTGGCATTGGCTTCTGAAGCGCCGGGGCAGGGCTCCGCGGGGACATCGCTGGGCGCGCAGATCGAGCAAGTGGCGGCGCAGGTCCAGCCGCAGGCGATCGCCTGGCGGCGCGATCTGCACCAGCATCCGGAGCTGTCGAACCGGGAGGTCCGGACTGCCGGCATCGTGGTGGACCACCTGAGCCGGCTGGGTCTGGAGGTGCGGACGGGCGTGGCTCACACCGGGGTCGTGGGCGTCCTACGCGGCGGCCGACCCGGCCCGGTGGTGGCGCTGCGGGCGGACATGGACGCACTGCCCGTGACGGAGGCGGTCGATTTGCCGTTCGCTTCGAAGGTCAAGGCCCAATACAATGGTCGGGAAGTGGGCGTAATGCACGCCTGCGGGCACGATGTCCATACGGCCATCCTGATGGGGGTCGCCCAGGCGTTGGCTCAGGTGCGTCAGGAGCTTCCCGGCACCGTGAAGTTCCTCTTTCAGCCGGCCGAGGAAGGGGCGCCCAGCGGGGAGCGCGGGGGCGCACAACAGATGATCGCGGAAGGGGCCCTGGAGAACCCGCGGCCGGAGTTGATCCTGGGACTGCACGTCGATCCGCAGCGCCCGCTCGGTGTGCTGGCCTATCGCGCCGGACCCACGATGGCAAATCAGGACAATCTCGGCATTGTCGTCCGGGGCCGGCAGACCCACGGCGCGTTGCCCTGGCGCGGGACCGATCCCGTGGTGGTCGCCGCGCAGATCGTCCTGGGCCTGCAGACCATCGTCAGCCGCCAGGTGGACCTGCCGGAGGCGCCCGCCGTCATCACGATCGGCAGTATTCACGGGGGCGTGCGCGCCAACATCATTCCGGACGAAGTCCAGATGATCGGCACGATCCGCACCTTCCAGCCCGAGATGCGCCGGGACATCCATGCGCGCATCCGCCAGACCGCCGGCCTGATCGCGCAAAGCGCCGGCGCCACGGCCGAAGTGACCATCGATCCGGGCTATCCGGTGACGTTCAATGACCCCAACCTGACCGCACGTATGGTGCCGGTCCTGGAAGCGGTCGTCGGCAAGGGCCATGCCGTGACGACACCGGTCTGGACAGGAGCCGAGGATTTCTCCTATTACCAGCAGCAGATCCCCGGCCTGTACTTCTTCCTCGGAATCACACCGCGGACGGCCGACCCGAAGACGGCTCCGATGTGCCATTCGCCCCACTTCTACGTCGACGAGGATGCCATTCTCCTTGGCATGCGGGCGTTGGCCCGCCTGACCCTGGCCTGCCTGGAGAGATAGTGACTCGTCCCCGCGTCCCATAAGCGGTCGTGCATGCAACCGGTGGTGTCCGTTCCCCGGCACGCGCACCGTCCGGCCGCATGAAGAGCTTGAAAACGATCTCAGAACCCGGCATGTCATTGCGAGGAGCGCAGCGACGAAGCAATCGCAACGCCGCGGATTGAGATCGCTTCGCTGTGCCCGCAATGACCTGCCGGGCGTGGGGGTTCTGAGATAGTTCCTTAACCGATGCGCGCCGCCAGCCGATAACGTACCTGCAATCAGGGTCGTTCCGGGTCGTCGTCAACATGTACCGAGTGAATGACGAAGGTGTTCCGCGTGACACCCGAGGGTCGAAAGCATGAGCCGAGTCTTGATCACGGGGAATCTGGGCTACAGCGGCGTGTGGGTCACCCATATCCTGAAACGCGCCGGTCATCGGACCGTCGGCTTGGACTGCGACTACTACGAATCCAGCCTCTATGAGAGTGACGATTTCGCCGCGGATTACCAGATTCTCAAGGACCTCCGCGATCTGGAGGAAGCCGATCTCGAAGGCATCGACGTGGTCGTTCATCTGGCGGCGCTGTCGAACGATGCGATGGGCGAGCTGAACCCTGGCCTGACCGTTCAAATCAACAAGGATGCGACCGTGCGGCTCGCCCGGCTGGCCAGGCAGCAAGGGGTACAGAAATTCGTGTATGTCTCCCTGTGTGACATCTACGGGATTTCCGACTCCGAGAGTGCAGTGACCGAGGAAGCGCCGGTGATGCCTCTGACCGTCTATGCCCAGGCAAAGGTGGCTGCGGAATCCGAGTTGATCCGGCTGCATGAGGACGGCTTCCGGGTGATCATCATGAGGAACGCCACCATGCACGGTGTATCGCCGAAGCTGCGGCTGGACCTGGTGCTGAACAACCTTGCGGCTTCCGCCTGCCTATACGGCCAGGTGAAGATATCCGGCGACGGCAGTTGCTGGAGACCGCTGCTGAGCAGTGTGGATTTCGCGCGGGCGGTGTTGCTGTTCCTGGACTACGACGTCCCTCATCTCGTCTACAATGTGGGCGTCAGTAAAGAGAACTATCAGGTCCGTACGCTGGGGGAGATGATCAGCACGAGCACGGGCGCACGCCTGGAGATCGATCCGGGCCGGAGAACGGAGGAACGCAGTTGCCGGATGGACTTCTCCCGCTTCCAGCGGGAATTCCCCGAGTTCAAGATACGGATGTCCGCACGCGAGAGCATAGTGGGCCTGCTGGCTGCCTACGAACGGTACGGTCTGACGCCGGAGGATTTCACGGGACCGAAATACTTCCGCATCCGGGCCCTGAAAGACCTGATCACACGCGGCGTGCTCGATGGCAACCTGGCAAGGACAGGCTGCCACGAACTGTGTCGCTGACCGGATCGAACCCGAGATCCCCCGGCGGCTGATGGAGCCGGATCACAACCTCAGGAACTTCCTGCCTCGATTATGTGCTTCTCCTGCGAAGGCACAAGCCCGCTGTCAGCGTAAGCGTATTGTCATTGTTCCCGCAAGGACGGCGAACGCGGACCATCGAGGTGGCGGCCAGAGGGCGAAAGACATGAATGGAAGAAACGGTCCCGAAGGGCAGGGGCAGGATCGAGGAGGCCGGCAGAGGCCTGCCTTCCCCTGGATGTTGATTCTCTGGCTTTTTATCCTTTTCCTACTCATTGGCCCATGGATTTCCACCTTGTGGCAGGAGAAAGGCACCAAGATCAGCTACAGCACGTTTCGGGGTCGGCTGGAGGCCGGCAACGTACGGACGATTACGGTACAGGGCGAGCGGATCGTCGGGCAACTCAAGGAACCGGTCGACGTGAAGACCTCGGATGGGCAGCCGGCCTCGTACACGGAATTCATCACCTATCTGCCCCAGTTTGGCGACGACGGGCTCTCTTCCCTGCTGCAGGCGCAGAATGTCGATATCGTCACCCAGCCGGCGCGGGATGCGTCCCGGCCAGGGGTGATTTTGTCGGGCCTGCTGCCGTTCCTCAGCATCACCGGCTCTGACTTTGTGGAGATGTTCGTCGGAGTGGGCGCGTCGCAGGTCCGCACCATGTGCGCCGACGCCAAGAAGATGGCGCCCGTCATCATCTTCATCGACGAGCTGGACTCCATCGGGCGTAAACGCGGCGTGAGCATCGGCGGCGGCCAGGATGAGCGCGAGCACACCGTGAACCAGCTTCTCTGCGAGATGGATGGCTTTGAACCCAACCAGCACGTGGTGGTGATGGCGGCCACCAACCGCCCGGACGTGCTCGATCCCGCGTTGCTGCGTCCCGGCCGCTTCGACCGCCGGATCACCGTGGATTTGCCCACGCTGAGAGATCGGCTGGAGATTCTCAAGATTCACGCCCGGGACAAACCTCTCTCCGAGAGCGTGGACCTGGAGGCAATCGCCCGGGGGACACCGGGCTTCCGCGGCGCAGACATCGAAAACCTGCTCAATGAGGCCGCTCTCCTGGCGGCCCGCCGCAGCCGCGACCGGCTGGACCAGAAGGACCTGGACGACGCGATCGACAAGATCCTGATGGGTCCGGAGCGGGAGAACATCGCCGTCACTCGCGAAGAGCGCTGGCTGGTGGCCTACCACGAGGGCGGCCACGCCGTGGTCGCCGCCCCCCTGCCCAATACCGATCCGATCCACAAGGTCACCATCGTGCCGCGCGGGCAGGCCGTGGGCGTCACCCAACAGGTGCCGGAAGGGGAGAAGTACATCTATCCGAAGGAGTACATGCTCAACCGCCTGGCGGTCATGATGGGGGGACGTGCAGCCGAGCAAATCGTGGAAGGCGTCGTGACCAGCGGCGCCGCAGACGATCTCAAGCAGGCCACCGCCCTGGCCCGGCGGATGGTCCTGGAATGGGGCATGAGCGAGAGCCTGGGGCAGATGGCCATCGGCGACAATCGGGAGAATGCTCTCCTCGGCTATGGCGGTGCACGGCCGGAGTACAGCGAGGAGACCGCCCGGGAGATCGAGGAAGAGATCAAGCGAATCCTCAAGGAGTGATCGGGCCGCCGAAGTGCTGACGGGCCACCGTGAGGGGCTCGATCGCGTCGCCGGCAGCCTGCTGGAGAAGGAGGAGGTGTCCGGCATAGAGGTGCTCGAGTTGCTGGGCGTGGAGAGACCCCGGGCGGCGATACGGGAACCCATCCGGCCGTCGATCCCGATCGACGTGGCCGGTATCCTGCGCGAGCCGGACGTCCCCGCCAAAGCGGCGGAAGGGACCGGCCCGGCCGAGCCTTCGCCTGGGGGAGCCGCTTGATACGCCGGTTCCGGCACGTCGTGAACAGAACAACTGCCACCCGTGAGCGGGCAGTTCGCGGACTTCTCACCCATTCTCTCCGGGGCCCTTATGCTCGTTTGGGCCGGCCGGTGGCACCGATACGGGCCCAGCGGAATTTGGCCGAGGCACTGCGGGGATTGGCGTGGACTTCCTCGCGCTGCGGCACGATCACGTCTTCGGCGACGGCTTCGTAAACACCCTGCCGCAGACCGTCGCGGAACGACTGCTTGACGAGACGGTCTTCCCCGCTGTGGAAACTGATGATACCGATGCGACCACCGGAACGCAGGCAGTAGGGCGCCACCCGCAGCAGCTCCCGCAAGGCGCCGAGCTCATCGTTGACCAGAATGCGCAAGGCCTGGAAGGTGCGCGCGGCCGGGTGCAAAGCGTGGGATCTCGCGTCGCGCTGTTGTTGGCGCCAGGTCTTGGGATTCAGGCCCTTGGCCTCGAACACCAGCCGGATGAGCTGGGCGGTTCGTGTGATCGGCTCGACGGCCCGTCGAGCTACGATGAGGTGGGAGATCTTCTCATGGTCGGGCTCGTCCGCCAATACCCGCAGCGCTTGGGCCAGGTCCTGCTCGGAGAGACGGTGGAGCAGGTCGGCCCCCGTCTCCTGGAGCCGGTCATCCATGCGCATGTCGAGGGGACCATCGTGTTTGTAGCTCATCCCGCGCTGCGGGTTGTCGATCTGCATGCTCGAGACGCCCAGGTCGGCAAAGATGATGTCGAAACCGTCGAGCCGTTCCTGGCGGAGGATTTTGGCCAGGCCGGCGAAGTTGCTGCGATAGAGGTTCACGTGCACGCCGGCGGCGCCGAGCCGTTGCCGGGTCCGCTCCAGCTCCGCGGCATCGACATCCAGACCGATCAGTTTTCCCCCGGGACTGATTCGCTGGATGAACTCCAGGGCATGGCCGCCATAGCCGACGGTGCCGTCCACGACGACCTCTCCGGGCCGTGGCGCCAGGCACGCCATGACTTCTTCCACCAGGATCGGGACATGCGTGCCGGCGGGCGTGATGCCCTTGGCCCGCAGATGGGCTTCGATCTCCGGGTAGGCGGCGAGATGGTGCTCTTTGTACTTCTGCGCGTAGCTCTTCGGGTGGGTACCCTGGTAGCGGGGCCGCCGTCGATGCGGCGGAGGCTGCCGCCCGCCTTGATCCGACCGATCCTGTTCGTTCATTCCAGCTCCATGTGGACTTTTGCATAATGGACGTTGGGCCTGTATTATACCAGGAAATCGATTTCACGATTTCCTGGCTCTATGCTTTTGGCGGGAGCACTATAACGTCCATTCTGCAAGAGTCCACATGCTTGATACGGGAGGGCGGAACATGAATCGTGCAACGACGAGGGGCAGTG